>DLGN01000079.1:947-2936 GCA_002482715.1 Oxalobacteraceae bacterium UBA7693 | reverse complement strand
TGAGGTGGCGCTCCGACCATACAGGCAAACATCGATGCACCGATACTATAAATGTCGGTCCAAGGTCCTAAATTGCTGTTCTTGACATATAACTCTGGTGCAGCAAATCCTGGCGTGTACATAGGATATAGCTTGGGCATATCAGTTTTCAAAGTTTGACGAGCAGCACCAAAATCCAAAAGAATCGGCGTGCCATCCATACGCAAATAAATATTGGCAGGTTTTAGATCAAGATGCAGCAGCTTATTGGTGTGTACTTCACGCAAACCATTCATCACCAAATTAAACATTTTGCGAATAAACCGTTCAGAAACCAATGGCTTTTCACCTTTATCACGGCGACGCAAGATATGCTCCTGCAAAGATCGTCCCGACTCATAGGCCATGACCATGTATACTGTCTCATTGGCACGAAAAAAGTTAATGACGCTAACCACATTCGGATGAGAAATACGCGCCAGCGCTCTGCCCTCTTCGAAAAAACATTTTAAGCCGATACGATAGACAGGAAAATTTTCAGCAGAAATGGCTGGAACCAACTCACCAACTTGTCGTAACGCTAAAGAACTCGGCAAATACTCTTTAATCGCAACCGCATTACCATCTTCGTCGGACGCCAGATAAACAATACTAAAGCCACCAGAAGCAATTTTCTTTACAATACGGTATCCGGCGATTTCTAAACCATCCGGCAAAGGTGCGTTATTTTGTGCTGCCATAATAATTGTGATCCTACCCGGGAAGATTGCTGAAGCAAATTAGCTGAAAAAATACTACCTACATTGTACAGTGTCACTTTTGCGGCATCGAGATTTGCAAGACAAATAATCAATCAAATAATTAACAATTCGCATAATCGCAACACGAATCAAAGGAATTCAATTGAGCATTTTTAGCATGACTGGCTACGCTACCAGCACCAAAGAAACTGAGAACGGCACAATAACGATAGAAGTGAAGAGTGTCAATTCACGTTTTCTCGATTTGCAGTTTCGCATTAATGATGAGTTTCGCGCAATTGAACCCTTGTTTCGCGATGCATTAACGAAGAAACTAGTGCGGGGCAAGGTTGAATGCCGCTTTAGCTTTGGCAAGAAAAATGCCGACAATCATCAAAAATCTTTGAATCAATCCATCTTAGCGCAATTAAAAGAGTTCCAAGATAATTTAAAGACCCACTTCCCTAACTCGCCTGAATTTAGCATTAATGATTTATTGCGTTGGCCAGGCGTCATCGAAGAAACAGAAATAAATTCTGAGCACTTGCAAGACGAAATTAGCAATGTGATTGCGCTAACAATACAAGAATTCATCGCGAGTCGTGAACGCGAAGGTGCTGCATTAACACAGGTATTACTACGTTGCGTTGACGAAATGGAATCGATTGTATTGAGAATTACGCCTTTACTACCCACGGTACTTCAGCAATTCCAACAAAAATCCATCAATCGCTTAGAAGAAGCACTTGGCTTGGCCTTAGACAAACCAGATGGCAGCAACACACCAAGCATCTCACGCGATGAAGTGATGGACAGAATTCGCCAAGAAGTTACCATGTATGGCATTCGCATCGATGTCAACGAAGAGCTTGCGCGCTTGTCTGGTCACTTAACTGAAACTCGTCAGATCCTCAAAAAAGGTGGCCAAGTTGGAAAACGATTAGATTTTATGATGCAAGAATTAAATCGCGAGGCCAATACACTAGGCTCGAAAGCAGCACTCAAAGAATTAGCAGATGCATCAATGGAATTAAAATTATTGATTGAACAAATGCGTGAGCAAGTCCAAAATCTTGAATAAAGACATCGTAACTTTGCTGCTGACTAACACATTTTGATTGCGAATTGATATGCCACCTAGCCAACCTACGTCCGGTAGTCTGTTTATGGTTTCTGCCCCTTCTGGCGCAGGTAAATCGTCTTTAGTTAACGGTCTTTTGAAGTTAGAACCTCAACTAAAATTATCAATTTCATTTACGACCAGAGCACG
>DLGN01000079.1:215-898 GCA_002482715.1 Oxalobacteraceae bacterium UBA7693 | reverse complement strand
ATGGTCGTGAATACCACTTTATTTCTCCAGACGATTTTTTGATTCGTAAGAATCGCGGCGAATTTCTTGAGTTTGCCGAAGTGCATGGCAATTATTACGGCACTTCGAAAATTTTAATTCAAGAAGCCATGCGTGCTGGCACGGATATCTTGCTAGAAATCGACTGGCAAGGCGCTCAGCAGGTGAAGAAGCAATTTGCCTATGTGGCAAGCATCTTTATTTTGCCGCCGTCAATTGATGCACTGGAAGAACGCCTAAACAAGCGCGGACAAGACTCTCAAGAGGTGATCACGCGGAGAATTTTGGCTGCTGGAGGAGAAATGGCGCACGCTCCAGAGTTCGAATATGTTATCATCAACCAAGATTTTGATTTAGCGTTATCAGAATTGAGTGCTATCGTTAAAGCCACTCGCTGCCGTACCTCTCAGCAAATCGTGCGCAATGCCGCCGTTTTTTCGCAGTTAGGCATACAAATCAATACCACGTTTTAAGGAAATATCATGGCTCGCATTACCGTTGAAGACTCTCTCAAACAAATCCCAAATCGCTTCCAATTGACTTTGTGCGCAACCTATCGTGCACGTCAATTATTGCAAGGTCACACGCCAAAAGTAGACGCAAAAAATAAGCCTACTGTCGTTGCTTTACGTGAAATTGCTGAAGGCAAAATCGGCATTGAAATG
>DLGN01000079.1:0-170 GCA_002482715.1 Oxalobacteraceae bacterium UBA7693 | reverse complement strand
TGAAAAAAGTCCCATTCTAATTCTGGATTGCGCGACTCAAGTGAAACGGCCATGGATAACAAGTTATGAATTTGCAAGACGACAAATTATCCATTGCCATTTCAACTGCAGCTGAGCACCTCACAGTTGCACCCACTGCTGCACCCACTGCTGCCCCCACTGCTGCCCCC
>DLGN01000189.1:3250-11986 GCA_002482715.1 Oxalobacteraceae bacterium UBA7693 | reverse complement strand
GGGAAGCCGAAGACAGTACGGTTGTACGGCGAGGCGAACCAACAACGCTAGCGTCTGTTTTGCGTAAGTCCCATAAAAGTATCTTACTACCCGAGAGCTGAAATGCGAGCTCTATAGCTGCACCATAATTTCACACCACAATCATGATCAGGATTCTCTGTTGAAAAGGCTGCTTTTGCTAGCTTTAATTTGTCGTCTATTTGTATTTTGTATAGACACTTTTTTTGCTACAAACTTCAGTCTTTCCTGCTTACGACGAGGTCTTCAATACGGATTGAATGAAAGGCGCTTTGGCATCCGTATAAGCAGCCTTATCATCAACATATTGCGCAGCGAGGCGCCGTTTTAATTGCTGATACTCAGAACGCAACGCGGAATCTGCACGCAATAAGTCACGAAACCGTAGATGCTCGCACCAAATACGTGAACCGATTTCTACGCCATGTAAGTGAATGCGCAAACTGTTTGCTGGAGACTTCACAAAGTAACGTCGTGTTGGAATCTCTTTTTCATATTTGGAGACATAGTCAAATCCGAGCGCTTCTAATGACGCGATCCGCGATTCAATTTCGCTTAAAGCGTTTGCACCCAGCAGAACATCAATTACGGGTTTGGCACAAAGCCCAATCACCGCGGTACTGCCAATATGTTCAATCTGGGTGTTTGTCGAAGAAAAGACCGTGAATAATTCTTCGCGGATTTGTGCAAAAATACGCGGCCATTCTTCTGAGTAAGAACTGATAACGACACTAGATTTCATATGACTTTCATTTAATTTTTATTGGACTTTTTCTCAAGCGAAAAGACGATCATTCTTGGGATTATCCTCTAAGCCCATGAGCGCGAACGACAGGTCGAAAGTGTTTTTAATGATAAGGCAGCTTCTTCTCTGATCCATTGCGCAAATGCTTGAACACTCGCTCGTTGCGCATCTTGTTCACGATAAAGTAGCCAGTGTGAATACGGATCACGACTGCGGATGGCAAGCGGACGCACTAGTTTCTTTTCCAATAAATCCTCAATCACCAACACGTCTAGCGCGAGACCAATTCCATGATGCGATTTGGCGGTGTCGATGGCCAAATGTTCATGACTGTAGAATGGACCTTTTTTTGCATGCGCAAGCAGAGCGGTTTGATCGCTTTCACCCAAGGCTTTGAATTCGGCGAGACTATTCAACCAAGCTTGCCAGCGTTCACCGACTTCACCGGTTTCGCGATCAGGTGGTAGTGGTAAACGAAGCAGCGTGTGGGTAGACAAATCCGTCAAGTTTTGCAGTGACCGTTCGGTAGATTTTCTTGAAGCTGTCGCCACGCCACGTAAATACGTCGGGCTACATACTGGAAATAAGTAAGTTTCTTCCCACAATTTTTCCGCATGCAATCGAGTCTTTTTTGTGCCACTTGATGCCTGCTCGTAGCCACCTTTGCCATAGCGCAATACCACATCAATGCTGGTATCTTTGATCAAATCATGCGTTTGATTTTCAGACGATAAGCGCAAATCGATTTCAGGATATTGCGTATGAAAACGACTCAAGCGCGGCACCAGCCATTTCGCTGCGATGGATGGCGCAGCACTTACCACCAAAACTTGGCTATCACTATCGAGAGCACGTGCTTGCTCCAAGGCGATTTGCAATTGTAAAAACGAAGCACTCACTTGCTCTGATAATTGCTGGCCTTTCGCTGTCAGTTGTACCAAACGATTCGAACGTACAAAGAGCGCGGTGCCTAAGTAGTCTTCTAAAGCCGCGAGCTGATGGCTAATCGCGGCCGGTGTCACCGAGAGTTCATGGGCTGCTAGTTTAAAACTTCCAAGGCGTGCGGCGGCTTCAAAAGCACGAATGGCGCCGAGTGGAGCAGAGCGGATGTGGATAGATTTTGTCATGAGTTCAGTTTAGCAGAAGTAATTCGAATCGCAAAAATCATCATTTGTCAGCGGCATCAGCCACACCTACACTGCGACTCCATCGAGTTTTTAATACTGAATTATTTGGAGCAAGCTATGACAAACACACAGGCGCAATCTCACCCACGGCGTTTTCTATTTTTACTTGCGAGCAGTAGAGCGCAAGGCAATACCGAGCAACTAGCTCGCATTGCAGCACAGTCTTTACCAGCTGAGGTCGAGCAACAATGGATCAATCTGCACGACTACGACATGCCAGATTTTGTCGACCAACGGCATACTGGCGATGGTGAATATCCCGCGCCACAAGGCGCAATGCGTGAATTACTCGATGCCACTTTAGCCGCGACGGATTTGGTATTTGTGACGCCGCTATATTGGTATAGCCTGCCAGCCGCTGCTAAAAAATACCTCGATCACTGGTCAGGCTGGATGCGCGTACCTAGTTATGATTTCAAAGAAAAAATGCGCGGTCGTCGTTTGTGGAATATCACGGTGACCGCCGATGAAGATCAAAGCTACACGCAAGCTTTAGTCGAAAGCCTGCGCTTGACAGCGGGGTATATGGACATGCCGTGGAATGGCAGTTTGGTTGGTTATGGCAATCGGGCTGGTGAGGTGATGCAAGACGAACGTGCGTTGGAGCGAGCGGCGAATTATTTTGTGGTTGCGTAGGGTAGGCACGGTCTGATCGTGCCCACGCGTTACGGTTGAAAAAGGTGTAATGTATGTGGTGACATGGTTGAAAAGGTTGAACGAATTAAGCGCAAAAAGAAGTTCGGCGAAAACCCAAACAATCAGGGTGGGCACAAAAAACGTGCCCACCCTTTAAAGTCACTCATTGATATTTGGCGCGGAGTTTTCTTGGTGGGATGTAAATTTTACTTTCGCTTTTCTTCTTTCTTTTTTCTTTTGATGGCCAATCACAACTACATGCATCGAGACAATCTAATGCTTTGATTGATTTTAGATTTGGCGCGTCGCAAGAGTCACAAGGAAGGTCGCACGGTAAGTCGCAATCTCCGCGTTGGTGGCGATGAGGCCTCGGTGTTTGCGGCGCAAAGCGACGATATGCAACACCGCATAAATGAAGTCGCTTTTGTAACACAATCATGCCATCGATAAAGCCAAATCGCCGAACGGCGCGAAATCCAAGTGTAGAACAACTAGCATGGTCGGTGTGATGTCGATAAGCGCAACAATATCCTTTAATAGGTGAAATAAAACGTTGATAAAACCTGATTGTCCAGAGTGCGATTGATTTCATAGATGTTTTTTTGAAAAACGAATGCAGAGCAATTCTAATTCATCCTAACATATCTAAATCGTCTGGAAATTTACTTGCAGCCATCCATTCTTCTTCTGAGATCTTCCTATCAAACTTCCGTCGATGCCACGCTCATTTACTGGTCTGACGTCTATTTGGTTAATCACATCAAAATAATATCGTATTGCTCCTGATGAAACACATTCTCCACCTGCAATGAAATCGGCTTACCAATGAAATCCCCCAGCATCGCCAAGTGCTGCGACTCTTCTTCTAAAAACATATCGACCACAACTTGTGATGCCATGATGCGGAATTCCCTTGGGTTGAATTGTTTGGCTTCGCGTAGGAGTTCGCGCAGGATTTCGTAGCAGATGGTACGTGCGGTTTTGACTTGACCTTTGCCGCTGCAAGCGGGGCAGGGCTCGCATAAAACATGTGATAGTGATTCGCGCGTGCGTTTGCGTGTGACTTCGACTAAGCCTAATGCGGAGAACGTGGAAACTGAAAGTTTGGTGCGGTCGCGTGCTAGGGCTTTGTTGAGTTCGGCTAAGACCGCGTCTTTGTGTTCCTGACTTTCCATGTCGATCAAGTCGAGGATGATGATGCCGCCTAAGTTGCGCAGACGCAGTTGGCGGGCAATCGCGAGTGCTGCTTCGAGATTAGTCTTGAAAATCGTATCATCAAAATTGCGACCTGCTACAAAGCTGCCGGTGTTGACGTCGATGGTGGTCATCGCTTCGGTTTGATCGATGATTAAGTAGCCGCCGGATTTGAGATTGACGCGGCGACCGAGTGCGCGTTCGATTTCTTCTTCGACGCTGTAGAGATCAAACAGCGGACGCTCGCCCGTGTAGTGCTGCAGTTTTGGTAAAACGGATGGCGTATAAGTGCGCCCGAATTCTTGCAGCATTAAGAAGTTTTCGCGCGAATCGATTTGTATACTGCTAGTTTCTTCGTTGACAAAATCACGTAGGACGCGTTGTGCTAAATTGAGATCTTGGTGCAAGAGGCTGCACGGTGGTTTGGTTTTGGCGAGCTTGGTGATGGTGGACCAAGTGCGGCGCAGGTATTCGATGTCGGCGCGCAGGTCTTCTTCGGAAGCATCTTCTGCCATGGTGCGCACGATGAAGCCACCTTTTTCGTCTTCTAACATCAAGCCCTTCACTTTGGTGCGAAGCGACTCACGTTCTTCTTCATTTTCTATGCGTTGTGAAATGCCAATGTGGGAATCTTGCGGTAAGTACACCAGCATACGACCAGCAATCGAGATCTGGGTTGAAAGGCGTGCGCCTTTGGTGCCTATCGGATCTTTTACCACTTGCACCGTGATTGCCTGTCCATCGTATAAGAGTTTTTCTATCGGTGTGAGCGGCACATTATTGGAATTGCCCTCGTGGCCTTGTGGGCGCGCATCCCAAATATCGGCTACGTGCAAAAACGCCGCGCGCTCGAGGCCAATGTCGATAAAGGCTGATTGCATGCCTGGCAAAACACGCACGACTTTACCCAAATAAATATTGCCGACCAGACCGCGTGACAGCGTGCGTTCGATGTGCAACTCTTGTACCGCTCCCTGAAAAATCAGGGCCACGCGGGTTTCTTGCGGCGTGACGTTGATTAAAAGATTTTCACTCATGGTTGGGTTTCTATCGTATTTTAAAATTTAATTTGGTTTGAAGCGGTCGAGTAGGGCTGTGGCCTCATACAAAGGGAGACCCATGATGCCGGAATAACTGCCGCTGATATGTGTGATAAAACGCGCAGCCATACCTTGTATGCCATAGCCGCCAGCCTTGTCATAGGGTTCGGCGCTGTCGCAATAGGCTGCAATTTGTGCGTTGTCTAGTGCCGCAAATGTTACTTCAGAGGTTTGCGTGCATTGTAAAAGTTGGTGTTGATATTTGATCGCGATGCTAGTGAGCACTTGATGGGTGCTGCCAGCGAGTTTGCTTAGCATGGCAACAGCTTCGTCGCGATTGGCGGGCTTGCCTAAGATTTCTTGGGCGATGACGACTGTGGTGTCGGCGGCTAATACAGGATGCGGGAATAGACGTCGCGCGAGTACTGCATCCCATGCTGCCTGAGCTTTTTCTTGGGTGACGCGGGCGACATAAGCATCCGGTAATTCGCCCGGTAACACAATCTCTGTGACATCGGGGCCGCGTGGCGGCGCATCACGTAACAGCAATACTTCAAAGTCGATGCCGACTTGGCGCAGTAATTCACGCCGACGTGGGCTTTTGGATGCGAGATAAATTTTACGGTGTTGCGACATAGCTAAAATCCTGATGCGGAGCGTGGTCGCATTATTTTTTATATCCTTAATACCCAAAGGTAAGGGAATTGTTCAGTGAGTGACCACGCTAGGTATAGTTGTTCCCCTAATAATACACGTACCATGCCATGCGGCAAAGCAAAACAAGGGACAGCCGTTACCATTTCAGCTGCTCGACAAAATTAGCCAGTTCGATCGTAATACGTTGGCGGTCAGCCGGATTTTTGAAGACAAAGAAATGTCCGCCTTGTTCGAAACTCACAAGTCGGTTGGAAATCTCAAGTGCGCTTAACTTGTTTGCTAACGCCTGAGCATCTTGATATGCGCACATTTCATCATCTTTAGCATGGAATAGAATTTGTGGTGGACTATGATGGTTGACCATTCTTAGGGGAGATAGTTGTTTGGTATCGCGTATCGGACCGACTACGCTGTTATACCAAGTGTCTTTTGATGGATCAAATCCTGCAGAAACATAAGCGGCAGCTTTGACTTTCGTGTGATTGAGAACCGCCATCTGTGATGCTAGTGCCCCACCACTGGAAAAACCTCCCACCATCAATTTCTTGGGGTTAATCTGTAATTCGTCACTGTGGGTAATTGTCCAGTCAATCGCCCGCTCGGCATCGGCCAAAGCATTCAGCGGCGTACCAGCAAAACGTTGTGATGTGCGGTATTCGACTTGTACTACGACGAAGCCGCTATTTTGCAGTGCGCGGCACAGCACAGGACAGTAACTCCAGTGACCTGTACTCCAGGAACCACCATGAAAGCAAATGAATACAGGCGCATCTTTGATATTTCCATTCGCAGGGAACACGTGCAGTTGCAGATCAACACCGTCGACCGTTTGGTAAGTGTGGTCTACGTGGTCTTTCGGTGCTTGAATCTCTTGTTCATAGGCTGCGCGGAACTTGCTGATTTGCGCCGCGGCCACACCGTTTTTCTCTGCGGTCAGAATTTGCGGCAGCACGTTTTTGGCACCGTTCTCATCAATATGTTCTGCTAGCAGTTTGCCCATGAAATGGGCTTTCACTTTGCCGCTGCGAACCGCCTTGTCGAGCGCACCAAAGTTCGCTCGTAACCAGCGGTTGTCACCACGCTGAAGTTCACGGTCTTGCTTCACCAGTCGCCCTGCAGTGTCATGTAGCCATGCTTCGATCAAGAGTTGGAAATTGCTTTGCTCTAAGCTCGCCTCGTCATTAAAGTTGATCGATTGAATGGCATCATGTTTCGGTTTCCAATTGGAGGCAACGGAGCCACTGGTTTCTCGTTGATGAAAATAAGGATAATTGATTAAACCCGCTGCCCATTGCCACTGGATATTCTGCAGTGCCGCTGCGCGTTCGGTGGGGTTTAAGTTGGGAGCATGGTCGGGAGAAAGAGCGCGTTCTTGCTCGCGGCGGCGCGACATCCAAAGTTTGTCGAATTGAGTGGGTCTTTCATGAACGAGTCGAATCATTCCTCGCATGCTGAGGTCATGCTTTTCATTAAGCTTGGTCTCTTGTGCAAAAACTTGTGAAATAGGAAGGCAGACTAATGCTAGTCCAAGACAAGCAGACAATAAGATAGAATGGAACAGCTGCATAGCGACACCCCGCGATTGAAAACAGTCAAAAGAAATCGAGCGTGGTATCTGCTTTTGTTAGACCCGGTGATATGGATGATTCTGGGTAATTGACCAAGCGCGATAAAGTTGTTCTGCCAATAATACACGCACCATGCCATGCGGCAAAGTTAAACTCGAGATACGAATCAAACCATCGGCTTTTGTTTTGAATTCTGCATCTAATCCATCCGCGCCACCAATCACAAATACCACATCACGACCTTCTTGCTGCCAATCGGTCAGTTGCTTGGCGAGACCAACTGAAGTCAAATCTTTACCGCGTTCATCCAGTGCGATGATGCGCGCATTTTTCGGGATGACCGCTTCGATTTTGTCTTTTTCCAGTGCCATCACGGTTTCTGCGGTCTTGCTGCCGGAACGTTCAATCGGCTTGATTTCTTTAAGATGAATACGCGCTTCGGGGGGCATACGTTTGGCGTATTCCTGAAAGCCAGTTTCTATCCATGAAGGCATTTTGTGGCCGACGGCGGCGATGATGAGTTGCATAGCGCTTGTGAGTTTGCTGAGATGTGGATGATTATACTTGGGGTGACAGGCATTCATACCTGTCACCCTTTTGATCAATACTAGCGCTTCTTCATAATTGAACCGAGTACGCCGCGAATAATCTCACGCCCGACTTGTGAGCCTATGGTGCGGACTGCTGATTTCACCATGGTTTCAGCGACATTATCTTTGCGTCGGATGCCAGAGCCGCCAAATAGATTGCCGAACATGCCACCTAACGCGCCTGCAATGCCGCCGCCATCAGATTCTTGTGGTGCAGATTGCTGAGGCTGCTGCTGGGGAGTTTGTGCCGAAGTGGAGCGTCCCCAAGCTTCGCTTTCATTGGACACTGGCGGTGCTGACTGGCGATTGGTTGCGCTATCTTGTGACACGCGACCTTTGATTTTTTCATAGGCTGATTCACGATCAATCGTTTTCTCATATACACCAGCAACGATGGAATTAGCGATGATAGCGGTTCTTTGTTCCGGCGTAATCGCGCCGATTTGTGATGCGGGTGGCACGATAAAACCGCGCTGTACAATATTTGGACGACCCTTTTCATCCAGGAAGGAGATCAAAGCTTCACCAACGCCTAACTCACTGATGACGGCTGCGGTATCTAGCTCGGGATTCGGACGGAAAGTTTCTGCTGCTGCTTGCACTGCTTTTTGATCACGCGGTGTGTAGGCACGTAAAGCGTGTTGTACACGATTCCCTAATTGTCCCAACACTGTATCGGGAATGTCGAGGGGGTTTTGCGTTACGAAATACACGCCCACGCCTTTGGAGCGGATGAGTCGGACGACCTGTTCGATTTTTTGCAGTAAAACTTTTGGTGCTTCATCGAATAAGAGATGCGCTTCATCAAAGAAAAATACCATTTTGGGTTGTGCCACATCACCTACTTCAGGCAGATTTTCATAGAGTTCAGATAGCATCCACAGCAAGAAAGTGGAATACAGGCGCGGTGATTGCAAAAGCTGATCGGCTGCCAAGATATTGATGAATCCTTTACCGCTAGTATCGGTTTGCATCATGTCGTCAAGATTGAGCATGGGCTCACCGAAAAATTCCTCGCCACCTTGTTCCGCCATCGCCAACAAGGCGCGTTGAATTGCACCTATGCTCGCAGCAGAAATGTTGCCGTATTCTGTTTGGAAT
>DLGN01000189.1:0-3215 GCA_002482715.1 Oxalobacteraceae bacterium UBA7693 | reverse complement strand
GCAACATCGCGCGCAGATCTTTGACATCTAATAACAACATGCCATTGTCATCCGCGATCTTAAATGCCAGTTGCAATACGCCTTCTTGGGTCTCGTTCAAATTTAACATGCGACCCAATAGCAAAGGGCCAAGATCAGAAATCGTAGCGCGTACCGGATGACCTTGTTTGCCGAATACGTCCCAAAAAGTCACTGGACAGGCTTGCCAGGGTGGGGNNGGCCAGGTTGGGGCGTCAATGCCAAGCATACTTAAGCGTTGCTGCATCTTTGGTGATAATTGTCCCGATTGCGCCATGCCTGATAAGTCGCCTTTGACGTCGGCCATAAAAACGGGTACGCCAATATCCGAAAAAGACTGTGCGAGCACTTGTAAGGTCACGGTTTTACCCGTGCCTGTGGCGCCGGTAATGCAGCCATGGCGATTCGCCCAATCGGACAGCAAATGAAGATCAAAAGTTTGATTTTTCGCAATGGATTTGGCGACTAAGAGTGGTTTTGACATGATTTGCCTGGGTTGAAAATGAATAAAAAGAGATAATTGTTCAAATCGACTTCGAAAACTTATGTAATCCTCGCTGAACGACAAAGTCTGAGGCGGTTTTGCGTAACTGCTCTATGTTAGAATAGCGGTCTTCATTATAAAACCAATCCTTTGCAAAGTTTCCATCGCGACATGTCCAAATTGTCAGCGAATGATGAAAATTACCTTAAATCAGCGTCAATAAGTGCAAAGCATTGTCAATTTTAGAAAGAGCAATCATGGCAGGACATAGTAAATGGGCCAACATCAAGCATAAAAAAGCGGCGACTGATGCAAAGCGTGGCAAGATCTGGACACGTTTGATCAAAGAAATTACGGTTGCTGCGCGTATGGGCGGCGAAGATGTTGCCTCGAATCCGCGCTTGCGTTTAGCAGTTGATAAAGCCGCTGACGCAAATATGCCAAAAGAGAATGTCACGCGCGCTATTCAACGCGGTGCAGGCACCTTGGAAGGTGCCAACTATGAAGAAATTCGTTATGAAGGTTATGGCATCGGCGGCGCAGCGATTATCGTTGACTGCATGACCGATAACCGCGTTCGTACCGTGGCTGAAGTGCGCCATGCTTTCAATAAATATGGTGGCAATATGGGAACGGAAGGTTCAGTCGCTTTCTTATTCACACACTGCGGTCAAATGTTTTTTGCACCAGGCACGAATGAAGATGCCCTGATGGAAGTAGCCTTAGAAGCTGGCGCTGACGATGTGGTCACCGATGAAGAAGGTGGTATCGAAGTCACTTGTCCACCGCACGATTTATCGGCGATTAAAGATGCTTTAGAAAAAGCTGGCTTTAAACCAGAACTGGCAGAAGTCGTGATGAAGCCGCAAACAGAAACGGTGTTCACTGGTGATGATGCGATCAAGATGCAAAAGATTATTGATGCGCTGGAAAATCTCGATGACGTGCAAGAAGTTTTCACGAATGCGATTTTAGAAGACTAAAGCTGTTCGCTTTAAATTAAGATCAATTGATATTTAAGTTCAAGAGTAAAAAATGAAAATTCTCGTGGTCGGCTCCGGTGGTCGTGAACATGCACTAGCATGGAAATTAGCGCAGTCAGAACGTGCGCAAACAATTTTTGTTGCGCCTGGCAATGGCGGTACAGAGCTCGATAGAAATCTAAAGAATATCAATATTACTGATCCGCACGCCTTAGCAGAATTTGCGATTCAAGAACACATCGGTCTGACCGTGGTCGGCCCAGAAGTGCCACTCGCCGCGGGTATCGTGAATATCTTCCGTGAAAAAGGCTTGAAAATTTTTGGCCCAACGAAAGAAGCGGCACAACTCGAGAGCTCCAAAGATTTCGCCAAAGCTTTCATGCACCGTCACCATATTCCAACCGCGGAATACCAAACTTTCTCCGACTTGCAAGCAGCACACGACTACCTGAATCAAAAAGGCGCACCTATCGTCATCAAGGCCGACGGTTTAGCTGCTGGTAAAGGCGTCGTCGTTGCGATCACAGCCGAAGAAGCCCATGCAGCAGTCGACATGATGTTGTCTGATAATAAGCTCGGTGATGCGGGCGCCCGTGTTGTGATCGAAGAATTTTTGGCAGGTGAAGAAGCCAGCTTTATCGTCATGGTCGATGGCAAAAATATTCTGCCTTTAGCAACTAGCCAAGATCACAAACGCTTGCTCGATCAAGATCAAGGTCCAAACACCGGCGGTATGGGTGCGTATTCTCCAGCACCGATCGTGACGCCACAATTGCATGCCCGCGTGATGCGTGAAATTATCCAGCCTACCGTACAAGGTATGGCAAAAGATGGTATCGTGTTTACTGGCTTTTTGTATGCTGGTTTGATGATCGACGATCAAGGTAATCCTAAGACTTTAGAATTTAACTGCCGCATGGGTGATCCAGAAACACAACCGATTATGTCGCGTCTCAAAACCGATTTGATCACGGTGATGGAACATGCGGTCAATGGCACACTTGACACGGTTGAACTCGAATGGGATAGACGTACAGCAATGGGCGTCGTGATGGCAGCAGCTGGCTACCCAGACGCGCCAGAAAAAGGTGCAGACATCACGGGCATCCCTGCAGAGACGGCTGATTGCATTACCTTCCATGCGGGTACTGCTTTAGCTGGTGGCAAATTGAGCGTGTCTGGTGGTCGTGTGCTTTGTGTGGTTGGTCTTGGCGATACGGTCAAAACTGCACAAAAACATGCATACGATGTGGTCGAAAAAATTCAATTTAAAGGCGCGCAGTATCGTAAAGATATTGGATGGCGTGCGCTTAATCGCAAACACTGAGCGTAAGCCCCGAGCATAGGTACTGAATTTCGGGCATTGTCATTCCCGCGCAGGCGGGAATCCAGTGACGTAAGTGCTTAAAGATGCTGGATCCCTGCCTTCGCAGGGATGACACATAAATGCTCTGAGTTTTACCAATTACCTACCGTGAAATGCTTGCTGTTCCTTCTGATCTCGATGTTGGAAAGCTTTTGAAGATTATTGACAAATCATGACCGACGCTAATTCCGTTAAAGAGTTTTTACTAGGCTTACAAGCTTCCATCGTTGCGGCTATGGAAGAAGTCGATGGCTGCCGTTTTATCACCGATAGCTGGGAGCGCCCAGAAGGTGGTGGTGGGATTTCACGTGTTATTGAAGAAGGCAATGTATTTGAACGCGGTGGTGTGAATTTTTCGCATGTG
>DLGN01000014.1 GCA_002482715.1 Oxalobacteraceae bacterium UBA7693 | reverse complement strand
AATCAATGCGCGCTTCCGCATCGGCAACAATCATGGTTGTCGCACCGAACAACAAAGCGATACTTAATAAAATATGTTTCATGCAAATCTCCTTTTTATACTGCAAACTTTATACAAACCGTCTTTAAACTATTGAAAAATATCGAGCAATCAATTCGTTTCAATCAGATGCCCTACAATTTAATCCCTGTGTGCAAGGCCGCCACACCTGCCGTCAAATTAAAATATTCAACACGCTCCAAACCAGCCTCTTGCATCATACCTTTGAGCGTTTCTTGATCCGGATGCATGCGTATCGATTCAGCTAGATAGCGATAACTATCCGCGTCATTCGCGATTTTTTGTCCCAACCAAGGTAATACCTTGAATGAATACACGTCATACGGTTTTTGCAAAACTTCTGGTACTTTAGAAAATTCCAATACCAACAATTTACCGCCCGGCTTCAAAACCCGGCGCATCTCTGCCAGTGCTTGATCTTTATGCGTCATATTGCGCAATCCAAAGGCAACACTCACGCGATCAAAATAATTATCTGGAAACGGTAATTTCTCCGCATCACACAACAAAGTTGGGGTAATCAAACCTTTATTCAAGAGACGATCACGACCAACGCGTAACATCGACTCATTGATATCGGTATGCCAAACCTCTCCCGTCTTTCCTGCCTGTTTGACAAATTCTTTCGCTAAATCACCTGTACCACCAGCGATATCCAGGACTTTAAATCCGGGCCGCACACCTGCTTGTGCAATCGTAAAAATCTTCCAGACACGGTGCAAACCAGCTGACATCAGATCGTTCATGACATCATATTTAGCTGCAACGGAATGAAATACCTCTGCGACTTTATGGACTTTCTCTTCTTCGGCCACCGTGGTGTAACCGAAATGGGTTGTCGACCCATCTACTTTATTTGCTTGCTCGCTCATCTTGATACTCTGCAGAGAATGAAAGATTATGATTTCTACGCTTAGCTTCAGGCCTGTCGACGGGACTGAGACTGCGTTGTTCGAAATCGACAGGCGCGATTATAGAGCTGAATAGGGAATCTGATCAGCACTTAGCGCAATATTTCTGCGGTAGAAATTTCAGGAAATTACCTATGAACCGCATTTTGATCCGGTTTTAGCTGCAGGAATGGCGTCACGCCCCTCTTCGCCAGCATAACCGGCGGCTTGCAGGCGTACTAAATAGTCTTGCCATAATGTTGCTTGATGGGTGCCCAGCCAATACAAGTATTCCCAAGTAAAGATACCTGTGCTGTGATCATCGGTGAAAATCGGCTTAATCGCGTAATTGCCAACTGGCTCGATGCCAGTAATGCTGACCAGACGTTTGCCAATTTGCAAAACCTCTTGCCCTTCGCCATGACCGCGCACTTCTGCTGAAGGTGAGTACACGCGCATTAATTCAAACGGCAATTCGAAACGTTTGCCGTCATCGAACTCGACTTCTAACAAACGCGATACTGTTCTGGCGTTCAGTGCTGTTGGGTGAACTTTGTGGGAGATGGGTGGTGGTAGTTGGTTCATGTTTTCTTATTCGATAGGGAATTTATTCAATCCACTGTAGGCGTGATTGCCGTCATTCCTGCATGCTTTTAGCAGGAATCCAGCGACTTATCTTGATCAACTTAAGCCACTGGGCTCCTGCCTTCGCAGGAGCGACACTAAAGGTTTTCTAAATATAATTTAAGTCGGGAACTCATGTCGCAGATGCGTAGGGCGGATGCAACCCGCGCTGATACTTCTACGGGCACTGTTGCTCAACTTTCTGGCGGCGCGGGTTGCACCCGCCCTACTTTACTGCGTCTCAGCGCCTCGGCGTTGAGGGGTTTCGCTTTCTTTTCAACGTAACGATGAAATCAAACTGAAAACTCACGTCGCAAAACTTCACGCAATTCGGGCAATAAAGCACGTTTCGCCTCAACTTCGGAAGAAACTCTATCCGTCGCTGCCCACACAGGATTCGGAAAATGGGCGTCATCCTGATAACGTGGAATCACATGCCAATGCAGATGCGGCACCATATTACCCAAACTGGCCAAATTGATTTTATGCGGCTGCATGACATCGCGTATCGCTTGTTCCACTTTGCAAACCGCTTGCATCAATGCGGACCGATCAGCAATCGCTAAATCGGTCATTTCTTTAACATGCGCATTCCAGATCACACGGCAAAAGCCAGGATAGTTTGCGTCATCAACCAAGATCACGCGCAATTTGGGCGTATTGACGAGGACATCTTCATTCTTCGCAGCACATAATTCGCAATCAGCCATTACACCAACACCCTTTCAATACCACCGTTATTCGCATTTGCCACGTATTCTGGCATCCAGTTCTCGCCCAAAATATGTTTGGCCATCTCGACCACAATATAATCCGCTGTCGTAGCGGAGTCCTCGTTATAGCGTGATAAACCTTGCAAACAAGCCGGGCACGAGGTCAAGATTTTTACGTCGCCATCAAAACCATCAGCACGTAATTTATCCGCACCTTTGAGCATTTCCTCTTCTTTGCGGAAACGAATTTGTGTAGAAATATCCGGACGCGACACTGCTAGAGTACCCGCCTCACCGCAGCACCGATCATTCTTCTCAATCTTGGTGTCATCCACGGTCGTGATCAAAGCATTCACCGTTTTCAGCGGATCTTGCAACTTCATCGGCGTATGGCAAGGGTCGTGATACATATAGCGAGTGCCATTGACCGCTGCTAGTTTCACGTCTTTCTCCAACAAATATTCGTGAATATCGATAATGCGCGAACCCGGGAAAATTTTATCGAACTCATAGCCCTGAATTTGATCGTAGCAAGTACCGCATGAGACCACCACGGTTTTGATATCGAGGTAGTTCAGGGTATTTGCCATGCGATGAAATAGCACTCGATTATCGGTGATAATTTTTTCGGCTTTATCAAATTGACCTGCACTGCGTTGCGGATAGCCACAGCACAAATAACCTGGCGGCAAAACGGTTTGTACGCCAACATTCCACAACATGGCCTGCGTTGCCAAGCCAACTTGTGAAAACAGACGTTCTGAGCCACAGCCGGGGAAATAAAACACCGCTTCGGTATCTGAAGTCGTCGTCTTCGGATTGCGGATGATAGGAACAATTTTATCGTCTTCAATATCCAACAAGGCGCGTGCCGTTTTCTTCGGCAAATTGCCTGGCATTTTCTTATTGATGAAGTGAATCACTTGCTCCTTCATCGCTGGTTTACCGATACTTGCCGGTGGTGCTTTAGTTTGTTTCTTCGCGAATTTTTTGAGCAAAGTGTTGCCCCAGCGTTGAGCGCTCACACCCATGCCAAAGATGACCTGACGTGCTGCCTTAATCGTAGCAGGGTCTTTCGCATTCAAGAAAAACATCGCAGATGCAGTGCCAGGATTAAAGGACTTTTTATCCATCTTGCGCAAGAGATTGCGCATGTTCATCGAGACATCGCCAAAATCAATATCGACTGGACATGGCGTGACGCACTTGTGGCAAACCGTGCAGTGATCGGCCACATCTTCGAATTCTTCCCAATGCTTAATGGAAATGCCGCGACGCGTTTGCTCTTCGTACAAAAAGGCTTCTACCAACAAGGACGTCGCCAAAATTTTATTGCGCGGCGAATACAATAAATTGGCACGCGGCACATGCGTCGCACACACAGGTTTGCATTTACCGCAACGCAGGCAGTCTTTCACGCTATTCGCAATCGCACCGATATCACTTTGTTGCATGATCAGGGATTCATGCCCCATCAGGCCAAATGAAGGCGTATAAGCATTGCGTAAATCCGCAGCGAATTCAGGCAAATTGAGTAACTTACCTTTGTTAAAGCGCCCTTCTGGATCTATGCGCAATTTATACGCACGGAAATCTTTAATTTCGTCTTCGGTCAAGAACTCTAACTTGGTAATACCGATACCGTGTTCGCCCGAAATCACACCATTTAAAGAACGTGCCAACACCATGATGCGCGCGACCGCATGATGCGCGACTTGCAGCATGTCGTAATCATCTGAATTAACCGGCAAATTGGTATGCACATTGCCGTCACCAGCATGCATATGCAAAGCGACGAAGACGCGGCTGCGCAATACTTTTTTATGTATCGCGGTGTATTCATCCAAGATCAATTTGAAAGCCGCACCGTTGAAAATCTGGCGCAACAAGGCACGCACTTCAGTTTTCCAAGAGACGCGGATAGTGCGATCTTGCACCACGTCGAAAAGTGTCGCATCAGGCTGCTTTTGCAGCCGTTGTTCGAACACGAAATCGAGTTTATCCAATCCCAATTTACTCAATTCAACACGCGCATCGCGCAAAGGTTGATCGAGTTGCGTTAACAAATACGTCCAGCGCGCTTGTATCTCACTCAGCAATTGATCAGCTTGCGAAACACGATCCTCAAGCAATTCTGCAGCAGGAATATCGTCGCCATCCGCATCTTCACTCTTACCCAAAGGCAGATTGCCGCGTAAGACAAACTCTTTCAATGCTGCGACACATGCCAGTTTATTTTGGATTGAGAGTTCAATGTTGATGCGCTCGATACCGTCGGTGTATTCGCCCATACGGTCGAGCGGAATCACCACGTCTTCATTAATTTTAAACGCATTGGTATGTTTAGAAATCGCCGCAGTTTTTGCGCGATCTAACCAGAACTTTTTGCGCGCTTCCGGACTGACAGCAACGAAGCCTTCACCGACGCGGGCATTCGCCATGCGGATCACTTCAGATGCTGCTTGCGCAACGGCGTTTTCATCATCACCAACAATATCGCCAAACAGCGCCATTTTAGGAATCACACCGCGTTTCGATTTGGTCGTGTAGCCAACTGCTTTTAAATAACGTTCATCGAGATGTTCAAGACCTGCGAGAATCGCGCCGCCTTTTTTGGTTTCACCATCTAGATAATCTTTGATCTCAACAATGCTAGGAATCGCATCACGCGCTTGGCCGAAAAATTCCAAACAAACTGTACGCGCGAATTTTGGCATCTTATGCAAAATCCAGCGCGCTGATGTAATCAAACCATCGCAGCCTTCTTTCTGTACACCCGGCAAACCCGCGAGGAATTTATCGGTCACGTCTTTACCCAAGCCTTCTTTGCGGAAGGTGCGTCCGGGGATATTTAAGAACTCCGTTTTAAACGGTGTTTTCTCACCAGGATGTGTCCATTCCAATTGGAACTTCGCGACTTCGATATCGTGAATTTTGCCGAAATTGTGTTCAAGACGTGTGACTTCTAGCCAATCACCATTTGGATCAACCATGCGCCAAGAGGCCAAGTTGTCGAGTGCTGTGCCCCACAACACGGCTTTTTTACCACCCGCATTCATGGCGACATTGCCGCCTATGCAGGACGCTTCGGCAGAAGTTGGATCCACAGCGAATACAAAACCCGCTTTATCCGCGGCGTCGGAAACCCGCTTTGTCACCACGCCGGCACCAGAATAAATCACCGCGTAATCGCGATCAGCACCTGGCAAGCGCATCATTTCCACTGCGCCTAATTGCTCCAGTTTTTCGGTGTTGATGACGGCAGACAATGGTGTCAAAGGAATCGCACCACCGGTGTAACCTGTGCCGCCGCCGCGAGGAATAATCGTTAAACCCAGCGTAATGCAAGACTTAACCAAGCCCGCCATTTCATCTTCGGTATCCGGCGTCAATACCACGAATGGATACTCAACGCGCCAGTCGGTCGCATCGGTGACGTGCGAAACGCGGCTCAATCCATCAAATTTGATATTGTCTTTCGCCGTGTATTTCGCCAACAGTTTGTTGGCTTTCTTACGCAAGTCGTAGGTATCACGGAATTCTTTAGAAAAATCAGCGACCGCTTTGCGTGCGGCATTGACCAAAATTTCAACCGAGTTACTGCGATCTGCATCTTCAGAATTAACAGAATCAGTTGCCACCCGACGCTTTTCCACTTCATGCAAACGGTGATCCAAAGCATCGATCAAAGCTTGACGACGCTTAGGATTTTCCAGCATATCGTCTTGCAAGTAGGGATTACGACGCACCACCCAAATATCACCAAGCACTTCATACAACATGCGCGCAGAGCGCCCTGTCTGACGCTTACCACGCAAACTATCAAGCAAAGCCCAAGCTTCTTCGCCTAGTAAACGAATGACGATTTCGCGGTCGGAAAACGAGGTGTAGTTGTACGGAATTTCACGTAAACGGGAAGGAGCAGCAGCTTGCGGTGCATGATCATCATTAAATGAAGGAGTGCCTGGTGGAAGACTGCCTAAATTGTGGGCTGGAGCGTTCATCTGCGATTGATTGGACGGTATTGGATGGATGGGGTTAGATTTTATTTAGATCCATTCTAGCGTATTGCGCTGCACCACGCAGAAACAGCCTTTACTTTTTTGCGGGTATCTTTTGATTTTTTGTGAAAAAGCCTGAGGAAATTCCGTATTTTTACAAAACCATTGAATGTTTAGTATGAAATATGTTGTTTTTGCCNNNATGCCAGAGATTGAACGCCAATTCCTTGCAATGGCTCAAATTAAATCTATAACAAGAACTACAAGATTAATTTAAAGAATCAGTTGAAGGCCACGCAGATCGAATGAACAAAGTTAGAAGAAGGTGGAAAGTTTTCTGATTCCTTTAATTTGTGATGATTCCGAGACGAATTCCAAATTGATGATGTAAAGGCGAAGCCTTGGCAGCAAACAAAGCAATGAAGCTGAGACAAGAGCCACAAAGCCAACAAATTTCCTCCCGCGATATCATCGCGTTGAATCATTGCCGAACCTAATAGCCGCGGTTGGTCAAGCTATACCGTCGTTCGACGATCGACTAACGTCAACCATCTAGTAGAAATAGCCCAATCCAAACAAGGAGGATAAACTCTGCCTATCTTAGTTTGCACTCAAGGCAACAAGGGCAGCTAATTTTCATCCTTCGTATAGGCTTACATCATGGATAACAAAGAATTATCAAACGCATTGTCGACACTACCTCCAATGTACGGTTGGCAGCGTATCAAAGTGGTTTTAGTGGCGACTCTCATTCTTAGTATTATGATGAAGTTCACTTGGGCGGCTTGGTGGATTACGATTTTTGTTCGTTTAGCCTTGATTGGTATGATTCAGTTGACGGCGTTTGGAATTGTTGAGCGTTGGCCGAAACACCTACCCCGTTGGATAGCCCGTTGGGTTCTTCAATTAGCAGCGGTCGCGATCGTGGTTCCATTTGCGGCAGCGCTCGCCTATACATTGACGACCATAGGCGAGCCCATTCCTTGGTACAAAGTGCAGGCACAATTGGATGGATGCGGTGAGATGATTGGTGCAGGTCTATTATTTTCACCATGGATCGCGATGTCGGCGCTGTATCGTCATATCAACGGTCAGGCGCAGAGGCAAGCGCTATCATTTGAATTGGAACGAAGCGAGTTTGCTCGTGATGCACTCGATTCACGTTTGCGTTTATTGCAAGCGCAGGTGGAACCACATTTTCTTTTTAATACCTTGGCGAATGTCCGAGAGTTGGTGGATTCTGGTTCATCTCAGGCATCGCAGGTGTTAGGTAGTTTAATTGCCTATTTGCGCGCAGCGGTTCCCAATTTAAATAGTGCAGTAAGCACTTTGGGACAAGAGTTGGAATTAGTGCGTGCTTATCTAGAATTAATGCACATGCGTATGCCGGATCGATTGCAGTTTTCTTTTCATGTCGATGATGCCGCGCTACAGATGCCGTGCCCGCCGATGAGCTTGCTGACTTTAGTCGAAAATGCAGTGCGTCATGGTATTGATCCGAGTGAAGAAGGTGGTCGTATTGATGTCACGGTGCGATTACAAAAAGATCGTTGTGTGGCGCAAGTGCGCGATACTGGCGTCGGCTTAAGCGGCGGTCAAGGGAGTAAGGGCCTAGGCACAGGCTTGGCAAATCTACGCGAACGATTACAATTAGTTTTCGCAGATCAGGCACAACTCAGTTTGACGGCAATCGAACCGCATGGCTTTCATGCAGAGATCAATTTTCCAGCACAACTGGACACTACAACGACCAATTTGTCATAGGGAATCCACATGACCGCAACCCGCCCTACCGCACTGATCGCCGATGACGAACCACTATTGCGCAGTTCATTAACACGCATGCTGGCGCAGGCTTGGCCCGAATTAGAAATCGTCGCGGAAGCGCGCAATGGACGCGAAGCGGTCGAGCAATATCAAGCGCTCAAACCAACCGTGTGTTTTCTGGATGTGCATATGCCAGGCATGACAGGAATTGAAGCGGCACGTCAACTGGGGCGCGGCGTGCATTTGGTTTTCGTCACGGCGTATAGTGAATATGCAGTGGAAGCGTTCACGCAAGGCGCTTTAGACTATTTAGTAAAACCTGTAGACCCAGCGCGCCTTGCTGACACAGTTGCCCGTGTACGAGAACGTCTTGGTACTTCACAGGAAGCACCAGATATAGAAATCTTGTTGGATAAGTTAGAAGCGCGGATGCAAAAGAAAGCTGCACCGGAACCCTTGCGCTGGATAAAAGCCATGGTCGGTCAGTCTTTACGTATGATCCCCGTTGCTGAAATCGACTTTTTACGTTCGGACGAAAAGTACACCTTAATCGCTTGGCGTGGCGAAGATGGCAAACCCGCTGAAGCCTTAATTCGAAGTTCTCTGAAAGAATTACTAGATCAACTCGACAGCACGCACTTCATTCAAGTACATCGCTCGGTGGTCGTGAATATCAATATGGTGAGTCATGTGACGCGTGGAGAGAACGAAACTGCCAACGTATTTATGAAAGGCCGTGCTGATAAATTACCGGTGAGCCGTAGTTATTTACATCACTTTAAACAGATGTAGTTTTCTCATCGGTGATGGTCATGCAAAGTAAGTCGGAATATCACAATCAGCAGCGCTTGAATTAAGGATTCAAATTTTGCGATGATAAGTAGGGTGTAATAGCCACAGGCGTATTACACCGTCCGACGGTCATGTAATCAACAGCAGAGTAATTTATGCCGCGATTAAACGAAGTAAAGAAAATCACTTTCCCCTTGATTAGGCGTCATACGGCGCAATACACCTTCGGCTGTTGCCCCCTTTACCAAAAATTGCGCCTTATTGAATTCTCAGATCACTACCACGTAAAGTCATCCGGAATCTGGAAGGCTGCGTACGGATCATCTTCATCAACCTCGGTCGATGTCTTCTTCACCCGCACCACTATTGATTCGTCGCGCTCGGCGATTTTATCTGCGATCACCCGAGGAATTAGTTCGGTTTTTCCATCTAGGCACACGATCACCAATCGGCCAGCAATTAAGTGTTTCTGCACCTCTGCCGACACATAGATCTTATCGATCTTGGTGCCATGCGTATAGTAATAAGCGATATCGCCACCACCTTTGCTTTGACGATTGGTTTGCACCATCTGCACTATTTGTGCCAATACTGCTTTTTGCGCGGCTGCAGCATCACGCTGCGCATTGAGTTCACGCGCGCGCTCGGCATTTTTACGCTGCACCTCAAGCGCAGCCAAACGCGCCTCATCGACGCTCTCGCTCCCAGTCCGTCGCTCGATTTTTTTCTGCTGGGTCTTGTCTTGATGAAGCTTCTTCGCTTTGTTTTTATCGACCAAGCCCGCTTTTAAAAATTGATCTTGCAGTGACGCCATAATACGCTTTCATAAAATAAGTGCTGACTATCCTAGACAAGGCTGCAGAATAATCACGAGGCGCTAGGATAGCAAATTTTGCGATGCTGCGTCCCTCAATTTCCGATGTTCTCAGTGAATGTCATGCCTACATTAGCCGGAGTCTGCTACGACGTTTTGAGTACGGGAGAGGAAATATTCGGTGGTGCTTTACTTTATGTAAGCGCATCCCACAAAAGAGCGGGATGCTCATCTATTGAGAATCAATTACGCTTCTTCAAAACCGCTTCCACATCTTTCACAGTACGTGGCAACTTATCACTCATATTACGATTACCTTCTGGCGTCACCAAAATCACGTCTTCAATACGCACGCCGATGCCGCGCCATTTGGCGTCTACATCATTCGCATCTTTAGGGATGTAAATGCCGGGTTCTACTGTCAATGCCATGCCAGGAACCAAGACACGTCGGCCTCCGCGTTTACCAGTTTCCATTTGATAGTCGCCCGTATCATGCACATCGAGACCTATCCAATGGCTAATGCCATGCATGGTGAAGCGGCTATAAGCACCACTTTTATAGACGCTGTCTTTATCGCCTTGGAGTAAGCCAAGATCGACTAAGCCATCACTCAAGATCCGCATGGCGGTATCAAAGCCTTCATGATGAACGCGACCAGGTTTGACTAAATCGATGGCGGCATTTTGCGCTTTTAAAACCAGCTCGTAGATGGCTTTTTGTTCCTTAGAAAATTGACCGGACACAGGCCATGTGCGTGTGACATCTGCCGTGTAGTAGCCCACTTCAGCACCAGCATCAAGTAACATCAACGACCCCTTTTCGATGTCGTGATCGTTGGTCAGATAATGTAAAACACAGCTATTGCGGCCCGCGCCAGCGATGGTGTCGTAGCCTGTAAACCTAGCTCCCATGCTGCGGACTGTGCCTTGAAAACCGCCAGCCACTTCGCCCTCATTGGTGGCCGTGAGCGACGCCTTCATTGCCGAAAAATGTCCGGCAATAGTGACGTCGACTGCGCGTTGCAACATGTCGATTTCTGCAGCCTGTTTGATGAGGCGCATTTCTGCCACGATGTGGCGACCGTCGACCAAAATACGTTTATGTGAGGAGTGATTATTGTCGCTGCCGAAAGGGTAGACCCAATCCAACATCTTTTTACGGAAGTCCTCATCAAAATTGGACACCAGTACGACGCGCTGCGCTTTGTTGACAAGATTTTTTAGGTTCACTTCCGCCGCTGGAAATGATTCTGCTTTATTCGCACCGAGTTTTAATGCGCCTTCAACGCCGAGCCGCGCGCCATCATAGGCTTCGCGACGCGGGTCGCGCTTGCGCACATACAAGGTGTAGGTTTGATTACTATCAGCATCCAAAACTGCCACAGCTTCAGCTTCTTCGACACCAGTCAAATAGTAGAAATCAGAATCTTGCCGGTACATGTGTGTACTATCACCATTGCGATTTTGCTCTGGCATCGACTTAATCACCGCAATCGTGCCGGGACCCATTTTCTTGAGTTCGTCTAATAAGCGTGCACGATTTCCAGCGAAGAAACTAGCCGGCAAACGCGCGGCATGAAAACTTTGTTTGGCTGCGACTGCTGGCGCGGCAACACTATTAAGACAGAAAGGCGCTGTCAGTAGACACAGCAATGCAGACAGAGAAAAAACACGTTGATACATCATGAGGACTCCGATTCTTAATTGACTAGAAAATTCGTTAAATCTCATTTACTAGCATGTGAAAAATAGACTCCCGTCATCCTACGTCAAAAGTCCATTCGCTAACAATGAATTTGCTCAGATACTGGTGTGCTGAGGATTGAGATCTTTATTGCATTGCAAATTTTCATCTGCCAAACAACACTGAAAAGTTCAGGCACCAACAGTCTCCCATCCTCCCCCGCAATTCAATTTCCGTATGTAACTCACCGCACTTCTACCGCAAGTCATGGTGATCAGACCGTAATCCGTCCGATTTTGATAGAAAATTAGGATGATAGAACCGATACTTCATCATCGATTGCGGCTTGAAATCGTCTCAATCACCTGATACCGACCAATTAAATAAGGAAATGAAATGCCTATCCTATCTCACCAAACATCCCGTATTCGCCACGCCATCACGGCCTCACTCTTGATCGCTCCATTGCTCCCCCCCTTGCTTGGCATGCAGTCAGCGCAAGCTCATGAATACAGCGCGCTCATCAAAGCAAAGAAATATGCGGAAGTGGAGCGTGCGATCAGTAGCAAACTGGCGACGGATGCGAATTACGCCGATGCTTTAGTAGCCAAAGTCGACTTGATTCTGATCGATGGCAAGGTCGCTCGACTCGATGAAGGCGTCAAGCTTGCGGAACAGTGCATTGCAAGCAATCCTAAGAACTCTGAATGTCATGAAGCACTTGGCGATGTGCTTGGCACCAAAGCAGAAAAAGGCGGCATGATGGCTGGCATTAGCTCATTGGGAAAGATACGCGACTCCTTCAAAAAAGCGCTTGAATTAGATCCAAGAAATTTTAATGCTGCTAACTCGTTGATGACTTTTTATTTGGAAGTGCCTGGATTAATGGGCGGCAGCAATTCAAAAGCGAAAGAGGTGATTGCTGAAACGCAGAAAGTCAGTCCTGCGGTAGCAAGTTTATTGCAGGCGAAGTTTGATCTCAAAGACGAGAAAATTGAAAAAGCGAAAAACAATGTTTTGGCGGTCAATACCAACGGCAATGCTGTCATCGCACAGTTACAGAATGAGATCGCTGTAGAAATTGCGCAGTCGTTTGTCAAAGAGAAAAAATCCGTTGAAGCTGAAAAGATGTTCCGCGAAGTGATTCAACGTTTTCCTGATTCTTCGGTCGCTTATCTTGGACTTGGCAGGTCGTTGCAAGAGCAGGGAAAAGCCAAAGAAGCGCTACCACAATTAGAGAAATCTTTAAGCATTGAGATAACTGGCGCTGCGCTTTATCGACTCGGCAAAACATGGCAAGCCTTGGGCGACAAGCCAAAAGCTATTTCATCTTTTGAAAGAGCACTTGCATTCACTCCGGCCTTGGGCACAAAAACCCGTGCTGACGCTGAAGAACAATTAAAGCTACTGAAGTAATCTCTATTCCATAAAACTGATAAAAGAACGATAGGAAAAATCATGAACGAAGTTTCACTCACCCGACTTTATGTATTACGTGCGATGTACTTGCTGGTGGTAGTTGGGCTAGCGCTCAGTTTATGGCCGGACGTAATCGCGTCTAAAAAACCTTTCGCAGCCTGGGAATTTTTCCGTGGCGTTGAAACGTCCATGATGGCGGCATTTTGGTTGCTGTGTGTGTTGGGTATTCGTTATCCCTTGCAGTTATTACCCATACTGATGTGGGAATTAATATGGAAGACGATTTGGCTGATTGCTGTACCTTTGCCACTCTGGTTAAACGGAACCTTCGATGATAAGTTATTGCCCAATGTGTTTGCGATTGGTTTGGTGATTCTTGTGTATGCCGCCATACCTTGGTCTTATGTGTATCGTCATTACATCAACAAGCCAGGTGATCAGTGGCGCAAAGCGAAGTAAAAAATTTAAGCAATTTTTCCATAACGCATCCAATTTAAGACTTACGCAAAACAGACGCTGGCGTTGTTATGTTCCTTTGTCGTGCTCGATAAAGGGGAAGCTCAAGAATAAGTGGAATAAGCTAGGGTGCGCCGTGCGCACCTAAGCAGACTATGTGTGTGGTGCGCACGGCGCACCCTACGCAATGACGCTTTAACTTGCGCAATTTTTCGTAAGTCCTACAATTTAAAGAAGCAAAATCATGAAAAAAATCCTACTCAGAAGTTTGTTTACTTTGCTTGGTTTGATCGCGCTAGCTGGTGGCTTGTTCGCCTATTTTCTCTACACGCCAGATCCCGACATGCCACAACTCTCTGGTGTACTGAGAAAGGCTACCATTCAAGTCGATGGCAAGGAAAGAACTTACCGCACCTACCTGCCGAAAGGCTTGGCGCAAGGTGCTCCCTTAGTTATAGTCATGCATGGTTCCGGCCAAAATGGAACACAGATTCGATTAGAGACCGGTTATGGATTTGACCGCTTAGCGGATCAATACGGTTTTGGTGTGGTCTATCCGAGCGCGAGTTCTTTTGATTGGAATGACTGTAGCAAAGTGGGTGGTTTTAAAGTCGACGGACATGAGCTTGACCATGTTAAATTTCTGACGCTGCTCACCGATAAACTGATTGCAGAAAATGGTTTCGATCCGCAACGTGTTTTTGCAACTGGCGTGTCTTCCGGTGGCTTTATGTCCTTGCGTTTAGCCATAGAAGTCCCCGCTCGTTTTCGCGCGGTGGCCGCAGTCTCGGCAAACGTACCTGTCGCGGACAATTTTAAATGCACTAGTGCGGGGCAAAGCACATCAGTGATGATTATGAATGGTACTGAAGACCCCATCGTTCAATATGGTGGTGGCGAGACTAGTTTATTTGGTTTGTTCTACAAAGGCGGCATACTCAGATCATCGCAAGATACTGCTAAATTCTTTGTTGATTTGAATAAAATTGGCGGCAATCCTGTGATCAATCCTGAGACGAATTCGGCGCTGTTCAGTGATAAAAACAAAACAAAATTCGAACGTGCGCTTTGGAAAAACGAAAGCAAAACGGAAGTAGAACTTGTGACCATCTTTGGTGGCGGACACGGCATGCCTCAGCCTCATTGGAAACGTCCGCGCCTAGTTGGCCCGTCGCCAATATCACCAAATGGTCCTGTTTTGATTTGGGATTTCTTTGCAAGGCAGAGTCGCTAATTTATTCGCGAAGAAGCGCAATCCCTAGCGTTTCGCTAACTAACGGAAATCACTCAACCCAACCACGAAGAAATACCATGCCAAAATCCCTCTGGCACTTTCAAAAGTAAATAGGTCATAGTCAGATAACGCAAGAATTTGCCAATTGCCATGTACAACATACATGGCAAAGCAGGCAGTTTTAGCCAGCCGCCCAAAGCGCAAATCGGATCACCAATCACAGGCAGCCACGCTAACAACATCGTCTTTGCACCGTAGCGTTCCAACCAAGCAAACCAGCGACTATTACGTTCTTTCGCAAAAGTTTGTTTAGCTTCGTAACCCATAAAATAGTTCAACATGCCACCCAAAGTATTACCAGCTGTGGCAACTAAGATAGTCAGCCAAAATAATTCTGGATTGGCTTTGATCATGGCAAAAACGGCGGGTTCTGATCCCATAGGCAATAGAGTTGCCGAGACAAAGCTGATCACAAAAACCGCCGTCAAGCCGATTTTTGAAATAGCGAAAACACTAAATAACCAGGCAATAGCCGTTTCTATCATGGCTTTTTCATTAAGGATGAAGAGGGATACATTATAATGGTTCGAACAGGACTTAAATAATTTGCACTTATTTCATTGCCATTGCCGTGCACTACCCTTGCCAGCAGGCCGAAATAGGTTGATAGCCAGTGCCATCGCGCTGGCAACACGGTCGATTCTGTACTTATCAACGCAGAATCGCTACATCCGCTAAAAAAGCGGTGTTGCATGATGTCCGAATTTGACATTTGACTTTAGTTTTTAAAAAAGAATTCATCCATGGCTACCGATTACCTCAAGAAAATCCTCACCGCCCGCGTCTATGACGTGGCCTTTGAAACTCCTTTGGAATTAGCACCTACGTTGTCCAAACGTATGGACAATCAAATTCACTTTAAACGTGAAGACATGCAAAGTGTGTTCAGCTTCAAGTTGCGTGGGGCTTACAATAAAATCGCGCACCTGACGCCTGCTCAATTAAAACATGGTGTGATTTGCGCTTCTGCCGGTAATCATGCACAAGGTGTGGCGTTGAGTGCAAAACGCGTTGGCTGCAAAGCCGTGATTGTAATGCCGACCACCACGCCACCAGTCAAAATTGATGCCGTGCGCGCTCATGGTGGTGATGCCGTAGAAATCGTTTTGCATGGTGAATCGTATTCCGATGCCTACGACCATGCATTAACCTTAGAAAAAAAACGTAAACTCACTTTCGTTCATCCGTTTGATGATCCAGATGTGATCGCTGGTCAAGGTACGGTTGGGATGGAAATTTTGCGTCAACACGCTGGTCCTATCCATGCGATTTTCGTAGCGATTGGTGGCGGTGGTTTGATCGCTGGTGTTTCTGCGTATGTCAAAGCCGTGCGTCCTGATATCAAAATCATCGGTGTACAAACTGTCGATTCGGACGGTATGTATCGTAGCTTAAAAGCTGGTAAACGCGTCACGCTGACAGACGTCGGCTTATTCTCGGATGGCACTGCGGTCAAACTCGTCGGCGAAGAAACTTTCCGTCTGGCGAAACAGTATGTGGACGAAGTCATTCTGGTCGATACTGATGAAGTCTGCGCTGCGATTAAAGATGTATTTCAAGATACGCGCTCTATCTTAGAGCCTGCGGGTGCATTGGCTGTCGCGGGATGCAAAGCCTATATTGAACGTGCTAAAGCGAATAAAAAGCCATTGAAAAATGAAACAATGGTGACGATTGCCTGCGGTGCCAACATGAATTTCGACCGCCTGCGTTTTGTCGCAGAACGTGCCGAAGTTGGTGAAGCGCGTGAAGCAGTTTTTGCGGTAACCATCCCCGAAGTGCAAGGCAGCTTTAAACGCTTTTGCGAACTGGTTGGCGCACGCAATGTTACCGAATTTAACTACCGCATCAGTGACAAAAAAGAAGCGCATATTTTCGTTGGTATCCAAGTTGCTAATCGCGAAGAGTCCAGCAAAATCGCGAAGAATTTTGTTAAGCACGGTTTCCCGACTTTGGATTTAACTGACGATGAATTAGCCAAACTTCACATCCGACATCTGGTCGGTGGCAAGAGTGAATTAGCTGAAAACGAATTGCTGTATCGCTTTGAATTTCCAGAGCGTCCGGGTGCCTTAATGCGCTTCTTAAACAGCATGGCGCCTAACTGGAATATCAGCCTGTTCCACTATCGCAATCATGGTGCAGACTATGGCCGTACTTTAGTCGGCCTACAAGTGCCGAAAAAAGAAATGAAGGCGTTCAAAGAATTTTTGAATGGCCTTGGATATCGCTACTGGGATGAGAGCGATAATCCGGTTTATAAACTTTTCCTAGGATGAAAACTGGGACGTTGGATACAACTTATTGAGCTAAGAGATGTAGGGCGGGTGCAACCCGCGCCGCCAAACAATCTAACACTTGAGCTGCGCGGGTTGCACCCGCACTACATGAATACCTAAACTTGAAGTCAATATCTAGCTTTATTTTTTGATTGAAACACACGCACTATGAGCACTTCTAATAATTCACCAGAACAATCACAATTAGGTAAAACTTCTGCGTATCAAACGCAATACGATCCTAGTTTAATTTTCCCAATTCCCCGTGCTGAAAAACGCGCTGAAATTGGTTTAAAAATTGTCGATGGTAAAGCGATCAATTTGCCATTTTTCGGCATGGATTTTTGGAATGCTTATGAAGTTTCGTGGCTAAATATGCGTGGCAAGCCGCAAGTTGCGATCGTCAGTGTTTTCGCACCTGCTGATTCCCCCAATATTGTCGAATCAAAGTCCTTCAAGCTCTATCTGAATTCATTTAATCAGACTAAGTTAGCGGGAACTGATGCCTTACTGAGCCTCTTGCAAACTGATTTGTCGAATGGTTTCGGTGCACCAGTACAGATAACGATCACACCACAGGAACAATTCGGTAAAGCGGGATTTCAAGAACTCGATGGCATGCTGCTGGATCGCTTAGATATCGAAGTTGACCAATACTCCCCTATTCCAGAAATCCTGCTTGCTGATCACAGCCAGCCGGCAATAGAAGAAACCTTGGTATCGCACTTACTCAAATCCAATTGTCTGGTAACAGGTCAGCCCGATTGGGCTAGCGTACAAATTCACTATGTCGGGGCGCCAATTGATCAGGAAGCTTTGTTACGCTACCTGATTGGTTTTAGAAATCACAATGAATTTCACGAACAATGTGTGGAACGGATTTTTTGCGACATCATGCACTATTGCAAACCGCAAAAGCTTGCCGTGTATGCGCGGTATACCCGTCGAGGTGGGCTTGATATCAATCCTTGGCGGACTAACTTCTCGACGGGGAAAATGCCCAGTAATTTACGCAACGCCCGCCAGTAAGCGAATAGAAGGCCACAGAAAAAGACTACTTATTCGATACGGGACAACTACTGCGATAAAACAAAGTCCGATGTCTGCGATGTCCTAAACTAAAATAAGCCAATAGGTAATTATCCTAAGCTCAGCAAGCGAATACAAATTCAGACTTGCTCAGTCACTTAGCATAGAGTACATTTACTTTTTTTCAACCCAGAATTTCCATGAGGATTTGAGAAGATGCTGGATGCACTTTCCGAGGCAGTTTTTACGTGAATGAGGCGCAAATAGCGAACTATTTGCAACGAAGAGCGAAAAAAATGACCGAAAATTCGCCGCCAGCGCTCAAATAGTGTCGAAGACGCGCCCAATGGAAAATCTGGGATTAATTAGCTTATCTGTGATTTTTGCCGTTTAGCTGTTTTATTTGTCTATTAATTTTATTGGCCTTATGTATTCTGTAAATTGGCAAATGCTCATAGAGCAGCACACGCAAGATGCTGTCATCGTTCTGGTTGATGGAACAATTGTTCACGCGAATCAACTTGGTATTGGCTTATTGCAGGCGAAAAGCCTCAATGAAATTACGGGATTGCGTTGGAACGCGTTTCTCGAGTTTAGTCATCCTAATCAAATCAAAACCCATTTACAGGCGGGAAGTAGCTTATTGCCCAACGCGATCGCCGAGTTCTGCCAGCTAAGAACGCGTCAGGGCGAATTGACTGAAGTAGAACTCAGACTGCACAGCTTCCCAGTGCTGCGTAACACGGCGTACGTGCTGCGATTGCGTCATCTGCAAACTCAGCCCATCGCCAAGCCATTTCAAGGTCAATTCGCACATAGTCATATTCCCAAAAATAGTTTGAGCCATGAAGCCCTGCATCATGAAAAAGAAATTTTGGAAATGATTGCGCTAGACAATCCATTGACACAGATTTTGCAAGACGTTTGTGACCGCATGGAACGCTTGCTCGATAATGGTTCTATGTGTGCGATTATGTTGTTTGATCATGACACCCAAAAACTCCGAATGGCTGCTGCGCCCAGTATGGAGGCCGAATTTCTGAATGAAATGGATCATCTGGAAATTGGTTTAGGCAATTGGTCGTGCGGCGTCGCGATTAAAACAGAAAAAATCAAAATCGTAGATGACATTGCTAACAGCGATATCTGGCAACTGCATCGTCAAACTCCTTTGCGCTATGGCATGCATTCATGTTGGTCTGTGCCAATCAAAACTGCCTTTAATACCTTATTGGGCACTGTCGATTTGTACCATCGCGATCAACGCCAACCGAACGATGACGAACAAACCCTGATCATGGATGCAATGCATGTCATTGCATTGGCGATCGATAAAAAGAATATGGAGCACAGCCTAGCGACTAGTGAAGATCGCTATCGCTCCGTGGTCAACAATTTGACCGAAGGTATTATGGTGATTGCGCCAGGTGGCAAAATCTTAACCTGCAATCCAAGTGCTAAGCGCATTCTAAAAATTTACGATATCGAGGCGACAGGACGACGTCACCGTTATTTCAAACGTATTTTCCGTGAAGATAATAGTGAAATCCAAATTGGTGACGATCCAGCATCGATTGTTTTAAGAACTGGCGAAGCGATTTCTAACTTGTCGATAGGCATGCAATTACATGACAATTCGACCGTCTGGTTGTTAGTTAACGTGCAGCCGATTCAACATTCACGTCATAGTAAAACAGAGGCCGTACTCATTTCCTTTACCGACACCACAGAAGTCAGGGAAACTGAACGTCAATTGCAATACATCGCAACGCACGACGCTTTAACTGGGTTGGCGAATCGTCACCAGTTACAACATCGTCTGGCAAATGCCTTGGCACATGCCTATGATCAAAAAGTGGCGGTAATTTTTTTAGATCTGGATCACTTTAAGAACGTTAACGATACCGCTGGTCACGCTGCTGGTGATGGCTTGCTTTGCGATGTCGCGAAACGTCTCAGCTCTTGTATTCGCGCCACAGATATGCTGGCGCGTTTAGGTGGTGACGAATTTGTGATTGTGGTCGAAGAATTTGAAACAGCGCAGCATTTGAAAGAACTAGCTGACCGTATTTTGACGAAAATGCGTGAGCCGTTTGTCATTGATCAGCATCAGTATCATCTAGGTACATCGATCGGCATTAGTGTGTTTCCGCACGATGGTACAGATGGCCCAACCTTGTTACGATGTGCAGACTCGGCGATGTATCTAGCCAAAGAACTTGGACGTAATAATTATCAGTTTTTTACGTCCGATCTGATGATCCGGGCGCAGCATCGTTATACTTTAGAAAGAAATCTACGTCGTGCCTTAGTTGATGATGAATTTCTACTGTATTACCAGCCAAAATTAAGTTTAAGTGATGGAAAGATCGTCGGCGCAGAGGCTTTAATCCGTTGGCAAATGCCAGAGATGGGATTAATCGCACCAAATGAATTTATTCCATTTGCGGAAGAAATCGGCTTAATCGTACCAATCGGACGCTGGGTATTGACGAAAGCCTGCGAGCAAGCACAAAAATGGCGCCAAGAATTTAATACCGACTTTAAAATCAGCGTCAATATTTCACCTAAACAATTTCAAGATCCCAAATTACCGCAATTCATTTTGGAAGTCTTATTGGCATCTGGCTTACCAGCACATGCCCTGCAATTAGAGATTACTGAAGGTCTTTTGATGGTTGAAGCAGAACATCTAAGCTCTGTATTTGATGCGATTAAAACTTTGGGAATCAGTATTTCTCTCGATGATTTTGGCACTGGATTTTCTTCACTGTCATATCTGCAACGATTCCCGATAGATAATTTGAAAATAGATCGTTCATTTATCCGTGAGATTCCAGAGAACCAAGATTCCGTGGTGCTCACCAAGGCAATTATTGCGATGTCGAGCGCGCTAGGCATGAGTGTTACTGCGGAAGGTGTTGAAAACCTTGAGCAAATGGATTTCTTAAAAGATGCTGGCTGCGACGAAATTCAAGGTTTTTATTTCAGCAAACCCATTTCAGTTGAACAGTTTTCTCAGTTATTAAAGCAACATGCTTTAAGCCAAGCTTCTCACTAAGTCCTGAATCTGGCAGGAACCGCCACAAACCTGCACTGAAATTCGCTTCGTCTACAAAAGAAGCCTATAATCGCGCTCTGAGATCGACAGCGGCAGGGAAAACCGTCTACACAGACGCGTCAATACCACAGCTGGAAGAAATTTAAGTCAACGAGCACAGGCCTTTCCGCCATATGACAAATATTGCAAAAATTCTGCCCCAAGAAAATGTTTTATTAGATTTAGATGTATCGAGTAAAAAACGGGCATTTGAACAAGCTGGACTCTTATTTGAAAACAATTGCGGCATTGCCCGCTCTACTGTTTCTGAAAATCTTTTTGCCCGCGAGCGTTTAGGCTCAACTGGTCTCGGTCATGGTGTCGCCGTGCCGCATGGTCGCATCAAAGGCTTAAAAAATCCGATTGCCGCCTTTGTGCGCTTACAAGAAGCGATTCCTTTTGAATCGCCAGATGGTCAAGCGGTCAGCTTACTGATTTTCTTGTTGATGCCAGATAACGTCACGCAGCAGCACTTAGAGATTTTGTCTGAAATTGCAGAAATGTTGTCTGATGATGAATTTCGTAGCAACTTGCAAATCGAAGCAGACGCTAATCTGGTCTACCAACATATCACTAGTTGGGAACCGAAAATTATTTAGCTCTTATCCTGCTCATTCATTCGGTTCTTGTCAGGTATATGCTTAAATTCTGTACGGTAATGCGCTAAGATAGATCTTGCTGAATAAACCCAGATTGTTCATCTGACGCGTCTTCGACGCTATTTGAGT
>DLGN01000247.1 GCA_002482715.1 Oxalobacteraceae bacterium UBA7693 | reverse complement strand
TGAAAAGGCTTCTTCTATAATTTTGTGCGTGGCATTAATCAATTGAGGATAGAACTGCATCTCGCGTGTGGCGCGGGTTTCTAGCCAACGAATCGCTAACGGCTCAGCAGACACGGTGCGAGATTTAAACTCAACGGGAAGCTTTTGCATTAATTCTTGATGTTCTGTGTAGTCCAGCCCATCTGCATGCCCAAAATGCATAGAGGTGTTAATGCCAATTTTTTGCGGATTGCGTTGCTTCACAATGGCAATTAATGCATCCCATTGCTCAGGGTATTTCTGTGTATCCCAAGCAGCTTTAATGTTTTTGCCAAAATCATAGCGGGCGACCGCTAGTCGCTCAACAGTCTTAGTCTGTGGATTATGATAAAACACTAAAATAGTACGTCGGCGTGCGTTTAGCCATTCGGCTGGAAGCATCGTTTTGAGTACAGGATCTTCGTTGTATTCCCGCGAGATGACAATCCACATATCGATACCAGTTTCTTGCATCATGGTAGGCAACAGATTGTCGAAACGGTCAGCTAGATTTTCATCGATGACACGCGCTTGTTCGCGTACCGATAGAATTTGTGCTGCAACTGGAAAGCTATGTAGCAAACTGAAAAGCCCTGCGAATGTGCATGCGATGAGTGTTTTTTTCATACCAAATCCCAAGTTGTTTTTACCATATTTTGACTGTATCCGTGTTCACAAGTTCAGTACTTGAACATCGCCAATTAATCGCTCAATGCCACTTTGGCGGCTTCTTCGGGTGTTAGTCCGTCATAGAATTGATCGGTCAGAAATTCAATTTCCTCTTCAATAAATTCTTGTGCCTGGGCTTGCGTCGCGCCACCTTTAATCAGAAATCCTTCGACTTCTATGCACCAGTTGATCACCGCGAGCGTTTCTTCATCTAATTCTTCGTTTTTCTTTGCCATGATTTATCCTTAGTGTAATGGGGTAGCGATTGTGTTGTTCAGTAAAAAGTGAAAAGTACAGATTGTCGCTATTATTCATTATTCCTTATTTAGCGAGCGCTAGGTTTAATTAAATGCAGATTTCGGTCTGCTATGATGCATCTTTTATTATGCATCTTCTATTTATCACCAACGTATTTCAAGAATAGAAATACAGAGCAGGAATATGTTTTTATTACTGTGTTCCAAGGTGATTAGACTTGAATCAAGTGATGTTCAGATAGGCCGATAGCATTGAAAAGGCTATTTGTTTAGAGTGGTAAACTAGGCGCACAATGTATGTAGGCGATTAAGAGAAGGAATGATGGAAAAGAAACCCATGTTAACAGTGGCACAAGCCTTGCAGACCCTATTGCAGGCTGTTCGACACTTGCAAGAGATCGAACAAGTGTCGACTTTGGCTGCCAATGGTCGGGTGCTGGCGCTAGCGCAAAATTCTGGTTTGTACGTGCCCCCAATGGACAATACGCAAATGGATGGCTATGCGGTGCGAGCCGTCGATTGCGAAAGCGGATGCGCACGTTTAAAGGTGTCACAACGGATTCCCGCTGGGGTGATTGGTGAGCCTTTGCAGGCGGGTACTGCGGCACGTATCTTCACTGGCGCATTTATTCCAGTTGGAGCCGATGCGGTGGTGATGCAAGAACAATGTGAAGTCGAAAAGCTAGTAGATAGCGATGGTGAGCATACTTTTGTGACGATTCATCATCAAGTTCAACCTGGCGAATGGATACGCAGGCAAGGTGAAGATATTCACAAAGACGCTGAAATTCTTTCTGCTGGAACGCGATTACGTCCGCAGGAGTTGGGTTTGGCGGCATCGGTGGGACTTGCGACATTGCCAGTATTGCGTGCCTTGCGTGTTGCGGTATTTTTTACTGGTGATGAATTGACGATGCCAGGTGAGACGCTAAAAGAAGGTTCGATTTATAATTCGAATCGTTTTTTACTCACAGGCTTGTTGCAAAACCTTGGCTGCCATATTACAGATTACGGTATCGTTCCTGATAATTTGGCAGCGACACGTGCGACTTTGCGTGAAGCCGCGCAAGAACATGATTTGATCATTACTTCAGGTGGTGTGTCTGTCGGTGAGGAAGACCACATTCGACCAGCAGTCGAGGCCGAAGGCCATATCAACATGTGGAAGATCGCAGTCAAGCCTGGCAAGCCGTTGGCGTTTGGAGAAGTGCGTCGCGCTACTGCGCAAGAGCAGGGTAGCGAATATGCAGACACCGCATTTTTCCTCGGACTGCCAGGTAATCCTGTTTCTAGTTTTGTGACTTTTTTACTGTTTGTCCGACCGTTCATTTTGCGTATGCAAGGAATACAAAATATCACGCCGATGAGTTACGCAATGCGTGCCGATTTTGAATGGAAAAAAGCAGATAAACGGAATGAATTTTTGCGCGCTAAGATTAATTCGCAAGGTGGATTGACGATTTTTCCAAATCAAAGTTCTGGCGTTTTGACATCAACAGTGTGGGGCGATGGCCTGATTGATTTAGCCGCAGGTCAAACTATTACACAGGGTGACATGGTGAAGTTTATTCCGTTTAGCGGATTACTTGATTAAACGCGACAATTTAGACCGCAAGGAAGACGGAGAATAAAATCAGATGAAGATACAGTTGAAATTTTTTGCAAGTGTGCGCGAAAAGCTAGGGTGTGCGAGTGAAGTATTGGAACTTGAAGTCGCTACGATTAGCGCGCAGCAAGTGCGTGAATTGCTCATCTCTCGTGGGGGTGTTTGGGCTGAGGTATTAGCACCGAGTAAAGCTCTGCGTATGGCATGTAATCAACAAATGCTAAACACAGATGAGCAACTGCAAGATGGGGCAGAGTTGGCGTTTTTTCCGCCGGTGACCGGAGGCTGATCAACTATGAAAATTTCTGTTCAAACGAAGGACTTTGATGTCAGCCACGAGTTAGCGGTTATGCGATCTGCCAATCCCGCAATTGGCGCTGTGGTGAATTTTGTGGGTTTGGTACGTGATCGCAATGAAGGTCAAGATATTCGTGCGATGGAGTTGGAGCACTATCCGGGTATGACCGAGAAATCATTGTTGGCAATTGCTGAGCAAGCACAACAACGTTGGAATTTGATTGATGCATTGATTATTCATCGCGTTGGAATATTACAGCCTATGGATCAAATTGTGATGGTCGCTGCCGCAAGTGCGCATCGGGGCGAAGCCTTTGCTGCTTGTGAATTCATGATGGATTATCTAAAGACAGAGGCACCATTTTGGAAAAAAGAAACTACCCCAGATGGTGAACGTTGGGTCGATGCGCGTGAATCAGATAGTGTGGCACTGAGTAAATGGGGTGCCCTGCAAACGAATTCACAGGTTCAATGACGGAGTACCAAGGCCATGAATGGATATTCAGTATTGGCGATTAGCGCCGGAGCAGCGATTGGTGCTTGTTTACGTTGGGTCTTGAGTTTAGCGTTCAATTCTATGCATGCTAATTTACCGTTCGGTACTTTGTTCGCAAATTTGGGCGGTGCTTATGTTATTGGTATTTGCGTCGGATTTTTTTCGGCGAATCCCCAGCTGTCTCCTGAGTGGCGATTGTTTGTCGTGACGGGATTTTTAGGTGGGCTGACAACCTTTTCAACTTTTTCAGCAGAGGCGATGGAACTCTTACAAAAAGGCGAGTGGCTGTGGGCTTTTGGCCATAGCGCACTTCACTTGTTTGGCTCGATTCTTTGTTGCTTTGCTGGTTATGCTAGCTGGCGTTACTTCAATTCAATTTAAATTTCTCATAAAAATGATCTCAGAAAACACCTTAATGTTTCCACCAATTGAAGCTTATCGCCAAGGCATGCTTGAGGTTGATGCTATTCATACGCTGTATTGGGAGGAGTGTGGTAATCCAGACGGCCAAGCAGTTTTGTTTTTGCACGGTGGCCCTGGTGGCGGGACTTCGCCTACGCATAGACGATTCTTCGATCCTGCGCATTACAGAATCGTCTTGTTTGATCAACGTGGTGCAGGTAAATCGACTCCGCTTGGCGAGTATCGACATAATACAACCGCCTTATTGATCGAAGATATCGAGAGAATTCGTGAGATGCTAGGCATCGAACAATGGTTGGTATTTGGTGGATCTTGGGGATCGACTTTGGCGCTTGCGTATGGTGAGGAACATCCGGTACGTTGTCTCGGTTTTGTATTACGGGGTATCTTTTTGTGTACCAAGGCTGAAGTCGATTGGTTCGTCAATGGAATGAACCATTTTTATCCAGAGGTACATCAACGTTTTGCGGAAGCGGTGCCGCATTCTGAACGCGGTAATTTGTTGCAAGCTTATGTCAAACGACTGTTCGATGAAGAGCCAGCGATCTACAAAGAAGCTGCACGCAACTGGAGTCGCTATGAAGGCTCTTGTTTGTTTTTAGAACCGCAGGCACAGGCGATAGAAGATTTCGAATCGGATGAGGTGAGCTTAGGTATCGGACGTTTAGAAGCGCACTATATGTTGAATGCAGCGTTTATGGATGAAGACCAATTGGTCAAGAACATTCATAAAATTCGCCATTTGCCAGCAGTGATCGTGCAAGGTCGCTACGATGTGATTTGCCCACCAGTTTCTGCCTATCGTTTGCATCAAGCATGGACTGGATCTAAATTACATATGATCGCCGATGCTGGACATGCTGCAATGGAACCTGGGATTGCAAAGGAATTAGTGCGTGCGACTGAACAATTTAAGTTACATGGAAAGTTTCTGTAAGCGTGTCGATTAATAGTGCGCTGGCAATGCAAAATTGATTTTGCGTTTGTGTAGTTGCGGCATAGTCTTTACAATGCGCAGCTGTTGATCCCTTTCATGTCGTCAGGGATGCTAATTAGATAAAAGAAAATTATGACTCCATCAAATAAATCCCGTAACGCCCGTCAACGTAAAAAATTGCACGTAGGCGAATTTCAAGAATTTGGTTTTGAATACAAGGCCGATTTAACGAAAGAATTGAATTCAGATGAAGAAGCGCAACTGATCCACACTTTTTTAGAAGAGCTGATAGAGCCACGTGATTTGGCACTGAGCGGTTGGTTAACGACTGGATTTGTATGCAATTTTGGCCCTGGTTCAGCAACAGATGAAGACCGCGAAGCTTTAAAAGCATGGATGATGGCACGTCCGGAATTTAAAAATGTCGAAGTTGGTGCATTAAAAGATGCATGGTATTCACCGATGGATACAGAATTTGCAGAATAATTTTCTGTATGTTGTTCGTGAAGTAATGTAAATCAAATGCATTGAGAAAAGCTGGCTGCATAGTAGCCAGCTTTTTTTATGGGTGAGTGAGCAGCATTTCGACATGCGGAATATCATCTTCGAGATACATCTCAGATACCGTGATGAATCCAAAGGATTGATAAAATTTCTCCAGATATTGTTGCGCTCCAATCCGAATCGCATGTGTTGGATGCGCTTCCTTGCAGGCTGCAATGCCGCGAGTTAGTAGTTGTTTTCCTATTCCAGTGCCACGCGCAAATTCACTGGTAATTACGCGACCAAGCGATGCCTCAGTAAATTTTAAGCCAGGTGGCACGATACGCAGGTAGGCCGCAGCTTTCTGCTCTCCTGCCCATGCGATTAAATGCAGCGAGTTTTGATCAGCATTATCCATATCAAGATAGGGGCAATTCTGTTCTACTACAAACACCTCAGAGCGGGCACGTAAAATTGCATAGAGTTGTTCTAGGCTCAAATCTTGAAAGCGGCAGCATTGCCAGCTGATATTTTGCATTGCGGTTACCTAAAAAAATTACTATTCTACATTTGCTTAAATAAATGCGCATACACCCGACTAACTTGCAATTTTTGTTGGCTGCCTTTCAGTTGCGCTGTCAGCTTACCAGTTTCATCGCGTGTCGCAAATTGTAGGTAGCGCGTATTGATGATGTAGCTACGGTGAATTTGCCAAAATACTTGTGGATCGAGTTGTGGTAATAATTCTCGTAAGCTCATACGAATTAAACTGCCTTGGTCTGCGGTAACGACATTGATGTATTTATCCGTTGCTTCAAAATACAAAACATCTTCAATGGGAATCATGCGAATCTGGTTACCAACGGCAGCGCGTATCATACTTAATCGCTCGCCAGAGATTTGTGTGTTTCCTGATAGCGCCGGGTTCAATTTGCTCAACTGCGCGATCATTTTTTCTAACTCATTCGATGGTGCGGAACGATCTGCAATTTTATTTTGCAGACGCTGCACGGTCTTGGCAACACGTACATCACTAATTGGTTTCAATACATAGTCGCATGCTTCATGTTCAAATGCTTGTAGTGCGAATTCGTCATAGGCCGTCACAAATACAATCATAGGGAAGGGTTTGTCTGAAGGCCATTCTTCGGTGAGTTCTTCTGCTACTTCCAGCCCGGTCTTGCCCGGCATTTTGATATCTAGAAACACAATTTCAGGAAAATACTTAAATGCTTGGTTGACCGCTTCGACACCATTTTCTGCGATGCTGCAAATGTCGAGTTCCGGCCAGAGACGTTCTAATGTTTTTTGCAAAGTTATGGCGAGAATGTTTTCATCCTCAGCGATCAAGGCACGTAGTTTAGTCATGATGATGTGTTTATTCTGATGAATGAAAAATGTCGTGAATTTTATGGTGCTGACAAAGGAATGCAAAGATGGGCGATCACACCTTGCGGTTTATTATCGCTCAATGTTAGTGCAGCTTGCGAGCCATATAGTGCTTGCAAACGCTCACGCACATTGGCGTTGCCGACGTGGCTGTGTTGATCGTGCAGATTCACTAATGATGGATGATTGTCATCATAATTTTCAGGTAGGCCGAGGCCGGTATCGATCACTTTGAGGTGAAGAAATTCAGTGTCGGTGTATGCCGTGACTTCGATGCTGCCACCTTCCATTTTGGGTTCGACTCCGTGCTTGATTGCATTTTCCACCAAGGGCTGTAAAAGCATAGGAGCGATGGTTTGTTTTTGTAAATTTGCAGGTAACGCAGTCCGATATTGCAAACGTTTTCCCATGCGTATTGCAAGCAATTCTAAGTAAGCTTCGAGTAATTCAAACTCATGTTGTAACGTTGTTTTCTCGATGCGTGATGAATTTAAACTTGCACGCAGATAGCGAATTAATTGATCCAGCATGTGCTGTGCGCGATCTGTATCAATGGCAATTAATCCTTGCAAATTAGCGAGGGTGTTAAACAACATATGCGGCTCGATTTGTGCCTGTAAAAGTTGTAACTGCGCTTGCATCGCTTGACGTTCGATTGCCGCCGTGCGGGCCTTTTCCTTTTCTGACTCGGCTTCTAGTTCGGCGAGTTTCGATTGATTCCAAAAAAAGACACCGCCGAATAAGCTAATGAAGATACTCATAATGACTAAGATGCCTTCGCCATTTTTCATGAAGCTCAAAAAGCTTGGCACTTTAAAACCATAAAACATCATGCCAACTGCTCCGCCAATGAAATAGCCAAGCGGTGCGGCAACCATACACATCATCAGAAAAGCAACCCGGTGTGGTTTTTGACGTCGCCAAATAATCCATCGCATCATGGCGATCACAATATTGATGCTATAGCCAATTAACATCGAGAACACCCAGTTAACCGCGAAGCTTTGTTTCGTTGGCAGGACGAGAGTGATGAATAGGGCGACGCCAGTGTTGAATATGGTGAGCCAGACCACCGGTCGCATATTGTTTTTCACGAAATGACTGATGGTATTTAAAGAAAAGAGATTTTTCATTTCAGAGAAACTATGAAGTATTGTGTAAATTCGTTGGTATTTTCGTTGGTATTCATGCGTAAAACTAGATCAACAAGCATTAGTGTAGGGCAATTGTCGCTTAGTCGATATTTTCTGCGACGTAAGTGGTGCTTTACAACGCGAAATGTCAGAAAACGAACGTCAAAGACTTTCTGCTAGAAATTGGTGCGTGGTTCTTTTAATCTTTTTTGTAAAGTGTTGCTCAATTCGAATGTTAACAGACTCCAGTGCTTGCGGCCTGAATATAAAGTCGCTTAGGATGACAAATCCTGATTTGATCAGGATCAGGACGAAGTGTACTGAATTAGTATAAATAGAAAAATTGGAGATGATATGAGTGACCCGACTAGCGGTCGTGATGGGGATAGTGCCGCCCCGGATATCCGTATGGTGATTGATCAAAAGAGTGCATTTCCACCAGTCGCACGGCTTGGTGCTTTCCGTGCATTTCATTGGCTGTATTTAGGTTGGCAGGATTTTCGAGCAGAGCCAATGGTGGGCTTATTTTATGGCGTGTGTTTTGCAGTGATGGGAGGCATATTAAAGCTCACGCTTGCGAATGCGCCGCAATATTTGTCTGCGCTAACTTGTGGTTTTTTATTAGTCGGACCTTTACTTGCTTTGGGTTTGTACGATGTTAGCCGTCGTATCGAAAACTTACGTTCAGGCATGCTGGGCAGCGCGTTTTCAATGCGGGGGCGCTGGAGTAATATTGGTATGTTTGCGGTAGTGTTAGCCGTGATTATGATGGTTTGGGCTCGCGCATCACTAGTGATTTTTGCCCTGTTTTATAACAAGGGTATGCCGACGATGGAAGGCTTTCTAGCGAAATTATTTTCTTTAGAAAACGTCGAATTTTTGGTGGTTTATGCGTGCATAGGATTTATTTTTGCGAGTATCGTATTTGCGATTAGTTGGGTTTCCATTCCCTTGATGTTGGATCGTGATACCGATGCGATTACCGCAATGATTATTAGTATTGTTGCTTTGTTTGTGAATGTCCCTTTGACGATGATTTGGGGTTTGACGATTGTTGGCTTTGTCGTCGTCGGATTCATGACCTGGAATTTAGGATTCATCGTTGCGATGCCTATCATCGGGCATGCAACTTGGCATGCGTATCGCGAAGTGGTTGGTCCGGCCGATCAGCGACATTAAAAAACGACAATCGGAACTTAATAAAATGGCGCAGATTTTTATCTCTGCGCCATTTTCATTTATCGCTACCAGTCAATTATTTGATTGGTGGAATAGTTTGTGGTCGTAAAGCTTTGATCGGTTGCTCTTTCAATTTCTTCTGCAAATAATTGATTGCAGTTTCTAATTGTTTATCTTCACCCTTATAGCTAGCATTTGGCGGATTATCAACTTCAATATCGGGTACCACACCGATACCTTCAACCATCCAACGCCCATCTCTTGCATCAAATTGCGCATTCTCAGCAGCACGCACCATACCATTATCACTTAATGTATTCCGGTCCGACAGCCATACGCCCGCGCCCGCTGTACGTTTTCCAACCAATGGGCCCAGATTGAGTGCTTTGACCCCAGCTGCAAATGTTTCACCATCTGAGTAAGTCAATTCATCGATCAAGACCACTAAATGACCGCGGAAAGTTTGCTGCATATTGGCATAGGATTGTTGTCCAGGTGGCGCCCAGAAAGCCCAAGCTTTACGCAAGAGTTTTTCGATAATCCAGCTATCAATATTTCCGCCATTATTCCGGCGCACGTCGATGATTAAGCCATCACGATCATAATTTGCATAAAAGTCGCGTGCAAAACTGGAAACGTCAGCTGGCGTCATTGCTCTCAAATGCAGATAGCCGATCTTACCGTTGGAAGCACGGTCAACTTTGCCAGACAGACTTTGCTCCCAATCGCTGTAGCGTAAATTGGCTTGTTTCGCCATACTGATTGGCGAGACCAACACCGATTTGTTCGTCGTGCCACGTTTCACTTGCATCAATACTTGCTTGTCCGCTTGATTTAACAGCAGGTCAGAAATGTCGCGTGCTGTTGAAACATCTTTGCCGTTGATGGCGGTAATGACATCGCCAACTTTGACATCGACATCGGGATTATCCAAAGGCGCACGTTGTGAAGGTAAATCAGGTTCACTACGATAGATATGATCGATGCGATAGCCTTCATTCGTCTTGCTCAATACTGCACCTAACCCAGCGGCTAAACCATCTGGTGCTGCACGACGGATATCACCCGGCCGCACTTGAGAATGCAAGGAGCTGACTTCACTGACCATTAAGCCCAGCAAATCGTTGAGTTCTGCACGGTCGGTAATTCTATCGACCAATGGGGCATATTTTTCACGTACTTTGACCCAATCGACACCACGCATATTCGTATCGTATAAGAAATCACGGTGCATACGCCATGCATCAATGAACATCTGCTTCCATTCTTGACGTGGGTTAGAACTAAAGGTCCAATCATCAATTTTGAGTTTGGCTTTACTCATGTCGGGCGGGGCTTTGGCGCCTGCATCGACTACGAAGAAATCGCCGTTCCCAACACCGGTGTGTAGGAATATACGTTTTTTATCTAAAGATAAATCGAAGTTACGAACCCCAGTGGCGAATACTTCCGCTTGCGGTGAGGTCTTTGCGATAGCGAGTGTTTTCACATGACTACGACTGCGGTCGACTGGATCGCGTTCGAGGAAATACAATCGTTTGTCATCTGAAACCAATCGGCGATAGTTGCCAGCGGCAATCGGGACTTCATATAGACGTTCGGCAAGCCCTTGATAGACAATACTGTTGACAGGTTTTTTAGCTGCAGGTGCATCCGCTTTTTTGCCATCTTTCGCCAGATTATTTGCATCTGACTTATCAGCAACTTTATCAGCAACTTTCTCGCTCGGCTTTTCGCTGTTTTTGCTTAATTCATCGTCGGGCTTGAATGGAAAGCGATTTCCAGGTTGCAGAGCCAGTGCAAAAATGCCCGCACGCTTGTCGAAATAAGTACCCATGTTCCGGTCACCCCACGGAGCACCGACACCCGGTTGAAAATTTCGATTCGATAAGAAATATAACCATTTACCATCGCTGGAGAAGTTTGGCGATTCAGATACATAACGATCGGTTGTCACGAAATGCGTTTCCTTACTATCCAAGTCATACAATCCAATTTGATTGCGACCCTGACTGCTATTGCCACGTACCATCGCGAGTGTTTTGCTATCTGGTGACCATACGATTTCATCATGCGTTCCATGTCCTTCTTTTGACGCATCGTCGATGATAGTATTGGTTTTGCTGGCGAG
>DLGN01000257.1 GCA_002482715.1 Oxalobacteraceae bacterium UBA7693 | reverse complement strand
AGGGCGTGTTGACATAATATTTGGGCAATGCGCCCTAATGCCGCTCTACATATCGCAAGCCTGCAAAAGCTAATAGCGAAAATATCAGACTAGGGAATAAGGCAGTCATCAGAGCTGGCCAAGTATTAATTTGTCCAAGATAAGCAAACAAACTATTCACCAGATAAAACACCATGCCCAGCATAATGCCACTAAAAATGCGCAGGCTAATGCCGCCATCGCGTGCATGCAAATATGCGAATGGCAGTGCCAAGGCCATCATCACCAAAATAGAAACCGGATAAGTTATTTTCTTCCAAAACGCAATTTCATAACGATCAGTCGATTGCTTATTTTCTGCCAAATGTTTGGTGTAAGAAGCTAGCTCGAAAGCGGACATACGATCTACTTCTGTAAATAAGACAGACAAAATATTGGGCGTAATTTCCGAAATCAACTCTTTGGTATCCAACTTATGCGTATCAGAAGCAATCGCCGTCTCGGTGGCTAAATTTTGAGGAAAACTGGTTTCCACGACTTCGCTCAATTGCCAGACATGAGAACGCACGTATACCGCCTGCTTCGCGTTGATTTCACGAAGCAATTGGAAATTTGAATCAAACTCATAAATCTTCACGCCAAGTAAAGTCCGCGCTGGCGAGACCTCACGCACATTCAGAAAACGCGTTCCGATCACCGTGCCGTTCGCATCACTGTCACGAATCAGATCCTTGGTCCATAAACCACTTCGAAATCCTTGTGTCAAAGGCGCAGAAGCTGCCTGCATCATCATTTGCTTGGATAGTTTGGTCGACATCGGCGCAACGATCTCACCTAAAAAATAGGTGAACAAAATAAATACGATGGCGATTTTTCCTAAGATTTTTGCCGCGGTCCATGACGACATGCTGGCGGCTCGCATGATCGTAAATTCCGAGTTGCTAGCAAATTGTGCCATCACATAAATCGTCCCGATTAAGACTGCGATCGGCAGAAAATCATACGCATTTCCGGGAATATTCAGCAAAACGGTGAAGATCGCGTGCTTAAGTAAATAACCGTTTTTATTGATAGCACCCAGTTCTTTCATCAAATCGAAAAAAGAAGTCAACACCAATAGTGCGAAAAGTACGAAGAAAACGGCGCGAATAATTTCACTACCAAAATAGCGTTGTAGTACCTTCATTAATTACCCACCATCTGATTGTGATCAACGCATTGCTGTTTTGTTTTACGATAAATCTGGCACTTAATGCGTCCCCAAATACTACTTGGATGCCAACTACTATTGACCTTCAAACGCCACATAAAAAACAGCATAATTAATATTCCCACTACCACATGCATAGGCCATGAAGCGCGCCAAAAACTCATGCGTCCCTGCACTACCGATAATTGCAACATATTTAAAATATTCAAATTCACCGCAACCAAGATCAAGGCAATAATCATATTCGCTGAACGACCAACTCGCGGATTCACGTAGCCAAGCGGAATCGCCAACAACATCAAGAGCAAGCCCATAAATGGTAAAGAAACGCGCCACAATAATTCTCCGTCGCGTACCGGACTAGGGTCATCGATCAAAGTTTTTGAAGGCAAGGCTTTCGCAGATTTATTGTTTGCATCTAAGGTGCTTTGCGTTGATAACAAGACCGCGTATTTTTCAAACTGCATCATCTGAAAATCACCTTCGGTTGGCAAACCATCGTAGCGTCGCCCCTGGCTCATCACCAAGAAGCGGTCGCCATGTTCATCAATTTCGACTTTGCCTTCTTTTGCCACGATCACACTAGAACGTCCGTCATTGATCATACTCGTGAAGATATTCTGTACTTTGCTCAAATCACCCGATACTTCCTCGACAAACGAAACCCTACCGCCTCCACGTGATTCTTGAAATTTCCCAGGTGAGACTTTCGCAATATCTTCACGTTTTTCGTAGCGATTGCGTACCTCCTGCATTTGTTCGTTGGCCCAAGGTGAGACTAGCAAACTGAGCGTACCAACCACCAAACTTAATGGTATCGCGACACTTAATATAGGCGTAATCCAGCGCGTCAAACTTAAACCAGAAGCAAACCACACCACCATTTCCGAATCTTGATAGGCACGCGTCACCACCAACAGCACCGAAATGAAGCCGGTCAAAATCAATAGAATTGGGAAATAATCGAGCGCGTAAAAGCCAATTAATATCAACACATCACTAGAAGCAATTTTGCCGCCTGCTGCATCGCGCAAAATGCGAATCAGCATAAAGGTAACGGTGATGGTAAATAATGTCGTAAATACAGCGCTGGCAGCACTAAATAATTCTCGTCTGAGCGCACGTTGAAAAATCATAATGGAGTTGGTCTTATTAGTAGTTATGGAGACTAAGCAAGGGGGTTATAATAGTCGTTTTACGCTTTAAGCGAAATTCAAAAGATCATCGCTGATCGACAATAAGGAGCAAGACGTGGACTTTAGCATAAAAACACTAGCAGCCAAAAGCACAGCAGCAGACAATGCCAGCACCATCAAGACCGCCTGTATCGTTGTCGGTGTATTTGAAAATAAAAAATTATCAACATCAGCAACACAATTAAACAAAAAAGGCGCGATTGATGCGGCGCTCAAATCTGGCGATATTTCTGGCAAAGTCGGCTCCACATTAATGTTGCGCAATCTGGCAGAAGTCAGTGCCGAGCGCGTGTTATTGGTTGGTCTGGGCGAAGATCCCAACAAAGTATCTGAAAAAGCCTACATCAGCGCGGTACAAAATGCGGCGCGTGGCTTGAATAATCTGGGCGGTTCTGATGTCAGTTTAGTATTGCCTGAAGTGGATGGGCGCGATCTGGCATGGGCGATTCGTCAGACAGTGATCGGCTTCAAGGAAGCGATTTTCCGTACTGATGCGCACAAAAGCAAAAAAGACACGATTGCTGCCAACGTCAAAAAAGTGGCAATCTACGTTGCAGCAAACGAAGCAGCCGCCGCTAAAGTCGCGCTGGCTCAAAGTATCGCTCTGGTGAACGGTATGGAATTGACCAAAGAATTGGGCAATATGCCAGCCAACTTCTGCACACCAACCCACTTAGCGAATACCGCGAAAAAAATCGCAGCCGACTTCAAAATGGGCGTAGAAGTCTTGGAACGTAAGCAAATTCAAGCTTTAAAGATGAATAGCTTTTTGTCGGTTTCTGCCGGCACCGATGAACCGCCAAAGTTTATCGTGTTGAAACACATGGGTGGCAAGGCCAAAGATGCACCAGTCGTATTGGTTGGTAAAGGCATCACTTTTGACTCTGGTGGTATCTCTTTGAAACCAGGCGCAGGCATGGATGAAATGAAATACGATATGGGTGGTGCAGGTTCTGTTTTGGGCACCATGCGCGCTATCGGCGAAATGAAATTAAAACTCAACGTCATCGCCGTCATCCCAACATGTGAAAACATGCCATCTGGCAGTGCGACACGTCCTGGTGATATCGTTACCTCAATGTCTGGTCAAACGATTGAGGTCTTAAATACCGACGCTGAAGGTCGCTTGATTTTGTGCGACGCATTGACTTATGTCGAGCGCTTCAAGCCAGCAGCGGTAATTGACGTTGCGACCTTAACTGGCGCCATCATCACTTCACTCGGCCATCACACTACTGGTTTGTTCACACGTCACGATGATACCCATGACAAGTTAGCAGAAGAATTGCTAAGCGCAGGCAAGCAAGCGAATGATGTTGCATGGCGCTTGCCAATTGGCGAACTGTATAACGAGCAGTTGAAATCCAATTTTGCTGATATCGCCAACATCGGTGGGCCTGCGGCTGGTTCGATTACTGCCGCTTGCTTCTTGGAGCGTTTCACTAAGAAATATACTTGGGCGCATTTAGACATCGCTGGTGTGTCATGGAAATCGGGTGCAGCAAAAGGTTCTACTGGTCGTCCAGTACCGATGCTGACCACGTTCTTAATGAACCGCGCAGGCTAAGCTGCGGATGTTTCAGTCAACGCGCTCTTTGCTTGCATTGAGCGCGTTTTTATTTTTAGCGTATCTTCTATGTTTTTTAACGGATAGCGCTTTTGCATGAGATTGAATATGAAACTAGTCACCTGGAATGTTAACTCTCTGAAGGTTCGTCTGCCGCAAGTCTTACAGTGGCTGGAGATGAATCCCGTCGATGTCTTGTGCATACAAGAAACCAAATTAACCGATGATAAATTTCCACAAGCCGAGATAGAAGCTGCTGGTTATCATGTAGTGTTCACAGGTCAAAAAACCTATAACGGTGTCGCCATCGTCTCTCGTCATCCTATCGACGCTGTGCAAAAAAATAATCCCTTGTTTGAAGATGAACAGCAACGCATCATCGCCGCTACGATTGCAGGCATGCGCATTATTTGCGCCTATGTGCCAAACGGCCAGGCCTTAGATTCTGAAAAATATCCGTATAAACTAAGCTGGTTGGCAGCTTTGCGTGACTGGGTAAAAGCCGAGATGGAACAACATCCACAGCTGGCTCTGCTGGGCGATTACAACATTGCCCCCGATGATCGGGACGTACATGATCCAGCAGCATGGGAAGGGATGAATCTGGTTTCTCCACCGGAACGCGCCGCATTTCAGGCACTGCTTGATCTTGGTTTGAGCGATAGTTTCCGTCAGTTTGAACAAGCAGAAAAAACCTTTAGCTGGTGGGACTATCGTCAGCTTGGCTTCCGCTTAAATAAAGGCGTGCGGATTGATCATGTGCTTTTATCCAAACCCTTAGCAGAGCGCTGCACTTCTTGCGTGGTTGATCGGGTTCCACGCAAATGGGAGCAACCATCTGACCATGCGCCAGTGATTGCTACTTTAGCCTAGTCCCCACCGATTCAACACCCCCCCTTCAAAAGCCGACTGCAAAAGATAGTCGGCTTTTTTATTGATCTGGCACAAAATAACTGAAATCAACTACGTTTACTTTTGTAGACTTACTTCCAAATCATTCTTTCTCCAGCTTTTCATGAAACTATATTGAAAATAGATCTAATTCTCAATTCTCTGAAAACGCAATCTCTATGCCCACTTCAAAAAACTTCCGTGGACTCAGTGAACAAGAGGCTCATACCCGATTATTAGCTGATGGGCTCAACGAATTACCAAGCGCGCAGCCGCAAAACTTATGGCAAATCGCCTGGCATGTTCTATCAGAACCAATGATTTTGTTATTGCTTGGCTGTGCGACTATTTATCTTAGTTTGGGTGATTGGCATGATGCTGTCGTGTTGTCTGGTTTTGTGATGGGCATGGTTCTAATCAGCTTCTATCAAGAACATAAAACCGAACGTGCACTCGAAGCACTACGCGACTTGTCTCATCCACATGCCGAGGTCATACGTGATGGAAGCAGAATTAGCATCCCCAGCAATCAAGTTGTCACTGGCGATTACCTTGTGCTAAGGGAGGGAGATAGAGTTGCCGCTGATGGCATCTTGGTTTCTTGTTTAAATCTGACAGTTGATGAATCTTTGCTCACGGGTGAATCACTTGCTGTCAATAAGTCCAGTGCATTCAATTCTGACGCTCAATTGATGGAAGAAAAATTCATCGACAATATTTCTATGGGAGCCGCCGGCGGTGACGATACCGTCTTTGTTTTTTCGGGGAGCCTAGTTGTACAAGGACAAGGAATCGCCATCATCAAACGAACTGGCGCCCATACAGCAATCGGCAAAATCGGCAGCGCTCTTGCAGAAATCCAAGAAGAACCAACCCGCGTACAAAAAGAAACGAAGCGCGTGGTGAAGTATGTGGCTTCGGCGAGTTTGGGCTTAGCGATCTTGCTAGCAATCTGGTATGGCTGGAGTCGTGACGATTGGACTCGTGGCATTCTGGTGGGACTGACTTTTGCGATGGCGATGATTCCTGAAGAATTGCCAGTCGTGTTAACGATATTCTTAGGTATCGGTGCCTGGCGCATAGGGCAGAAACGTGTACTGACACGTCGTATTCCCGCCATCGAAACCTTAGGTTCAGCAAATGTCTTATGCGTGGATAAAACCGGCACCTTAACGCAAAACAAAATGGCGCTTGCGCAAATTGTTAGTGGCAGCCTAAATTTCAGTGCCGCCTCAGATGCACGCTTGCCAGATGAATTACATGAAGTGTTAGAAATCGCGATCTTGGCCAGCCAAAGGCAAGGCAGCGAGCCGATGGATCAGGCACTTCAAACGGCAGGACAAACATGGCTGATCGATACCGAGCATCTGCATCAGGATTGGCAACTCGTCGAAGAATATCCTCTCTCAAAACAATTACTCGCAGTATCACGCGTCTGGCAAAGTAAACACCCACAACAGGCGCGCACTGTGGTCGCAAGTAAAGGCGCACCGGAAGCCATAGCCGATCTCTGTCATCTTGATTCTGCTAAAACCGCTACATTAATGGCGCAAGTCAATGCAATGGCAGAAAAAGGTTTGCGCGTTTTGGCGGTCGCTCAAGCCAAGTTCGATCATCAGCTTGCTGTCGAAAATCTGCCGAAGCAACAACATGATTTCAATTTTCAACTTGCAGGCTTGGTTGCCTTCGCCGACCCGATCCGGGACGGTGTGCCCGAAGCCATTCAAGAATGTCGTAGTGCTGGCATACGTGTGATGATGATTACAGGCGACTACCCAGCAACCGCATTGAATATCGCGAATCAATGTGGCATCGACACCAGTGCTGGCACTTTAAGTGGAAGTGCAATGCAAGCGCTATCAGATGAACAGTTACAAGAACAATTGAAACATGTACATATTTACTGTCGTGTCATGCCGGAACAGAAATTACGCATCGTAAAACTACTGAAACAAAATGGTGCGATCGTTGGAATGACCGGAGATGGAGTCAATGACGCACCAGCGTTGAAAGCTGCACATATCGGGATCGCCATGGGCAAAAGAGGCACCGAAGTTGCACGCGAATCGGCCGACTTGGTTCTGCTTGATGATGCATTCTCTGCGATAGTTGCCGCAGTACGTTTGGGACGACGTATTTTTGATAATTTACGCAAAACTTTAAGTTTTATTATTGCGGCACATGTTCCTATCGTAGCGCTCTCCTTCCTGCCTGTGATGTTTGGATGGCCGGTCTTGCTCATGCCAGTTCATATCCTCATTCTGGAATTAATTATCGATCCCAGCTGTTCACTTGTGTTTGAAGCCGAAGAAGAGGAAGAAAATATCATGCAACGGGCGCCGCGCTCTATGCAATCAAGCATTTTCCAATCCGACGTGATGTGGCGAGGATTCTGGCAAGGTAGTAGTGTTTTTCTGATGATACTGGCGATTTACTGGTTCACTATCCAACATGGCATCGCAACCGACGAAGCGCGAGCAATCACATTTACCGCAATCGTAATGGGCAATCTGGGATTCATTTTTCTAAATCGCTCAATGAGCGGCAATTTGCAACATGCTATTCGTTCGCCGAATCCCATACTCTGGTGGGTCTGTGGTGCCACTGGGTTCACCCTACTACTCATTCTGAGCGTACCTAAAATTAGACACCTATTCTATTTTGGCAACCCAGAGCCCGCTCATCTGTTATACAGTGCAGCAAGCGCCGCTATCGCAGTTTGCATCATCGCTCTGATCCAAGGTTTACTGTTAAAAGATAAAATTCTAAGCTCTCAAGGATGAGCAATAAATTTTGTGAAAATTATTGTTAAGCAATCGAAACTGATTAGAAATTACTGAGAAACCTTATCTTTAAATACAACAGTTTAAATAAAATTTCCAAGAGGCAAGCTTATCTGCTACATTGTAATTTGACGAAATGCATAATCAAGCACAGAATTTGACTGATTCACTTATCGACAAATAAGTGCTGAACGCTCAGGTGGTATTTCTGGGTAAATTGAAGCGAGATGAAGTGCGTTTTTCTCTACGTGGAGCGACACTGTGTCATGAATAAACCCGAAGCCCTAGCATTACTGGTGCAACAAGCGCGTCAAGGTGAATTAATTTTCTCTGCGAGTGTCGCCACCTCCCTCAAAGTGCAAGAAGCGATCGATGTCGCAGATTGCAGCCTTGATACAGCCACCAAAATTATTTTAAACGAACCTTTGCTCGCCGCGAAAGTTGTTGCCGTCGCCAACAGTGCGGCGTATTCCCGAGGTTCTGAAGTAACCAACGTTCGTTCCGCGATTGCCCGACTAGGCTTTAACACACTCCGTGGATTAGTCGCTTCGGTCGTCATGCGGCAAATTGCTGGCGCCAGTAGAAATCCGGTTATTCGTGCAAAAATCAATCAATTATGGGAACACTCAGCGCAAGTAGCTGCGTTGTCGCAAGTCATCGCAAGACGCGTGACGAAATTGAATCCTGATACGGCAATGTTCGCCGGCATTGTGCACGAAGTTGGTGGATTTTATTTGCTCTCACGCGCAGAGGAATTTCCTTGCTTGCTTGAGCCTGATGATTTATCTGGCGCAAATGACGATGAGAACTTTGATGAATTCAGTGAAACTGCTGCGAAAGAAGAATCACAAGACGCTATCATCGGTCGCGCAGTATTGAAAAATCTGAACTTACCAACCGAGGTCAACGAAGCCGTCGAAGCGATGTGGTATGGATTGCACGCAATGCCTCCGGAAACCTTGGGCGATACATTACTCCTAGCCAATGATCTCGCAAAGACAGTCTCCCCTTTAGACACGAGAACTGATTCTGAAACCAATCGTTGCGAATCTGAAATTGATTTTGTGGTGGGGGAAGGAAGTCTCTTGAGTATTTTGGAAGAGTCCGAAGACGAAGTGATCACATTATCTGCGGCATTGATCATATAAAAAGTCCGACATCAAACAGTAAAAAGGGTTTCGACATCAAAATCGAAACCCTTTTTTATTGGTATTAAAAATGTCTTTTAAGTTTGCACAGCGTTTTTAATCTGTTGTAAGGACATAGGATCTTCAATGGTCGTCAAATCACCTGCATCACGCCCCTCGCAAACGGCTTGTATCGAGCGACGTAATAATTTTCCAGAACGGGTTTTCGGTAACATCGCTACAAAGTAAACACGCGCAGGACGCGCCACGGCGCCTAGTTGCTTATCGACCACGGCCATCACTTCGGCTTCCAAAGCTTTTGCTAAGTCAGGTGTCGCTGCACGTTCTGGATTTTTAATAATCGCAAACGCTACCGCAACCTGGCCTTTCAATTTATCTTCAATACCGACCACCGCGACCTCTGAAATTTGCGGATGACTGGAGATACTTTCTTCGATCTCACGGGTGCCAAGGCGATGTCCAGCGACATTGATCACATCATCGGTGCGTCCTAAAATGAAGAAATACCCATCTTCATCACGTATGCCCCAATCGAAAGTTGAATACAATTGTTCGTGCGCGAAGTTAGCCCAATAGGTTTGTACAAAACGTGCGTCGTCACCGTAAATCGTTTGCATGCAACCCGGCGGCAATGGCCCTTTAATCGCCACCACACCTTTTTCGTTTGGCCCACACACCGCGCCTGTCGCTTCGTTGATGATGGTGACGTTGTAACCGTACATCGCAATTCCCGGGCTACCGAGACGCGTATCTTTGTGTTCAACGCCACGCGCAACGGAAAGAATAGGCCAGCCTGTTTCGGTCTGCCAATAGTTATCGATAATCGGCACGCCAAGCTCAGTCGCGATCCAATTTGAAGTCGTTTCATCGAGTGGCTCGCCGGCCAAATAAAGTGCTTTGAGCGAAGAAATATCATATTTCTTCATCAACTCGACCGGGTGTTTTTTCAAAACACGCACGGCGGTTGGCGCTGAAAACATGCGCGTCACTTTGTATTTTTCAACGATGCTCCACCACACGCCAGCATCAGGACGAATTGGCGTACCTTCATACATAATCGTCGCCATACCAGCGATCAGCGGGCCATACACGATGTAGGAATGACCAACCACCCAACCAATATCAGAAGTGGCAAAATAGGTTTCACCAGCATTGCCGCAGAAAATATTTTTCATTGACGAAGCCAGTGCCACCGCATAACCACCGACATCGCGCTGCACGCCTTTTGGTTTGCCTGTGGTGCCCGAGGTGTAGAGCACGTAAGATATCTCATTCGATTCCAGCCAGGTCACTGGAACTTGCGCGTGTAAATGCTGCTCACGCAATACTGCATAATCGACATCGCGCCCTTCCACGAAATTCATCGCATCGAGACCACGATTCACCAACAAAACTTTTGCTGGCTTATGCTCGGCCAATTGAATCGCTTCATCCAGCAAAGGTTTGTAAGGCACTGCCTTACCGCCACGCATCCCGGCGTCGGCAGACACCACCAAAACGGGTTTAGCATCATCAATACGCGTTGCTAAACTCTTAGAGGCGAAGCCACCGAACACCACGGAATGCACAGCACCGATGCGAGCACACGCCAACATGGCAAATGCCGCTTCGGCAATCATGGGCATATAGATGAGAACTCTATCGCCCTGCTTGACGCCAAGATCCAACATCATCGCTGCCATGCGTTGTACTTCAACATGCAATTCGGCAAAGCTATAGGTTTTCTCGGAATTGGTTTCAGTCGAAATGGCGATCAATGCCGCCTTATCCGACTGTGTCTCCAACCAACGATCAATCGCGTTGTAACAAAGATTCGTTTCGCCACCGACAAACCATTTTGCAAATGGTGGTTTGCTGTGGTCTAGCACTTGGGTGTAGGGTTTGTGCCAGCTGATGAGTTGGGCTTGTTTGTCCCAGAAGCTGATGGGGTCTTGAATTGAGGCTTGATAAAAATCTTGGTAGTTCATTTTGTCTCCAGTTTTTATAGCGTTTTTACGTTGAATTCTGTTTGGCTTTGTTTATTTTTGTTCTGTTTACGTTTTTAGCCATTGGTCTAAATCAAACTACTTTTATGTTTCTTAATTGCTGTTACGGTTTCGTCATGACCTCTGGCCGGGGGTGGCCCGGCGGCCACTCACTTTTCTTGCTTCGCCAAGAAAAGTAAGCAAAAGAAGGCGACGCAGGCGCCACTGCCCTTCGGGTACCCAATTGTGCAAGACAAAAATGGGGAGAGTCAGAAACTCGCTACGCTCAGACATCTGCCTCTCTTTTTCCCATTTCTGTCCCGCACAATTGGCAGTGTCACATGCGCTGAAAAGCCAATTCAAAAACAACGACCTACAGCTACTATTAGAAAAATTGCGTCCATCGATACTGATTGTTTTGACGTTGCAGTTGCAGTTGCAGTTGCTTTTGATGTTGATGTTGCCGTTGTCTTTGACTTTGTTTTTGACCTCCCCCCGTTTGAGACGATGTAATTTGTACGTCACAGAAAATGGATAAGAAAGTGTTGTTGTCTGAGCGAAGCGAGTTTCAACACTTTCCCATTTTTTGTGATGCACAAATTATGCTGAAGCGAAGCGTAAGCACCCCAAAGGGGCGAGTCTACGGTCGCCTTTCTTTTGCTTACTTTTTCTTTGGCGAAGCAAAGAAAAGTAAGTAGCTGTCGGGCTACCCCCGACCAACAGACCTCAAATCAACAGCAAAAGTCATCCTAAAACAAACCACTCAAAAACAATCACCAGGAACCCGAACAAACCCTTCCATTAAAACCCTAGCACTACGACTCATACTAGCCTTAGTAACATTCCACTCACCACCAACCAACTGCGCCTCAGCCCCAACCCGCAAGGTGCCAGAAGGATGTCCAAACCGCACCGCAGAACGTGCACCACCACCTGCTGCGATATTCACCAAAGTACCAGGAATCGCCGCCGCAGTACCAATGGCAACAGCAGCCGTTCCCATCATCGCGTGATGCAATTTACCCATAGACATAGCACGTACACACAAATCAATTTCATTCGCATGAACCTGCTTTCCACTTGAGGAAACATAATCCAAAGGCTTAGCGACGAAGGCAACTTTTGGCGTATGTTGACGCTTTGCAGCCTCATCAATGTGTTTGATCAAACCCATACGCACAGCACCGTAAGCACGAATAGTTTCGAACTTCGCTAAGGCTGCAGCATCGCTATTAATGACGTCTTGCAATTCAGTACCGGTGTAGCCTATCTCTTCTGCGTTCACAAAAATAGTCGGAATGCCCGCATTGATCATGGTCGCTTTCAGCGTGCCTATACCTGGTACTTCTAAATCATCGACCAGATTTCCAGTCGGGAACATAGAACCGCCAGCGCCTTCTTCTTCCGCTGCAGGATCCATGAATTCGAGTTGCACTTCGGCAGCGGGAAAGGTCACGCCGTCGAGTTCAAAGTCACCAGTCTCTTGCACTTCACCATTCGTCATCGGCACATGCGCAATAATCGTTTTGCTGATATTGGTTTGCCAGATGCGCACGACTGCAATGCCGTTTTGCGGCACGTTGTCGACCAAGCCCATGCTGATGGCGCAAGAGCCTACCGCTGCAGATAAATTACCGCAGTTACCACTCCAATCGACGAAAGCTTTATCGATGGAGACTTGACCAAACAAGTAATCAACATCGTGATCAGGCTTGCTGCTTTTGGCGAGCAAAACTGTTTTCGATGTGCTCGAGGTCGCGCCGCCCATGCCATCAATTTGTTTGCCATAAGGATCTGGACTGCCGATCACGCGCAATAACAAGGCATCACGTGCTGTGCCGGCCTGCTGGGCAGCTATTGGCAAATCTTGTACGCGGAAAAATACGCCTTTGCTGGTGCCGCCGCGC
>DLGN01000340.1 GCA_002482715.1 Oxalobacteraceae bacterium UBA7693 | reverse complement strand
GCAGTCGTTGGCGGAATTGGGCGTGATGTTTTTGATGTTCTTGATTGGCTTAGAATTGTCTGCCGAACGTCTGTGGAGTTTGCGACGCTGGGTTTTTCTCGGTGGCAGTGCGCAAATCGGGTTCACTGCGGTGCTGATTGGGAGCATTGCCTACCTGTTTGGTAATCGTTTAGAAATAGCGCTATTACTCGGCTTGGTTTTTTCTTTGTCGTCGACAGCGATCGTGATGCAGTTGTTAACGCAAAAACACGAATTGCCAAGCGCGATGGGGCAGGCTAGTTTTTCTATGCTGATGATGCAAGACTTTGCCGTCGTTCCTTTGCTCATTTTTGTCGATTTGCTTGGACAAAAGACGACCGATAATTTGGGTGTGGTGGTGGGTATTACCCTATTGAAATCCATCGCTGCGGTCTTGTTCATATTTCTAGTTGGACGTCGGATCGTCGCGCCCATTTTTCGCTTCTTTGCAAAGCAGAGACAACCCGAGGTCTTTATGGCCTTGACCTTGTTGGTGGCATTAGGCATTTCGGCAGCAACAGCCGCCGCTGGTTTGTCACTTGCGCTGGGTGCATTTTTAGCCGGATTATTATTGGCGGAAACCGAGTATAGACATGAAGTTGAAGTGACGATAGAGCCTTTCAAGGGGCTCTTGATGGGGCTGTTTTTTATGTCGGTGGGAATGGGAATTAATCTCGCTGCATTCTTGCAGAATTATCTGTGGATCTTGTTGTCAGTGTTTGGATTGGTAATCATCAAAGCTACCGTCATTTGTCTGATTATGCGTAGAGGAAGTTTGAGTTGGGGAAAGTCCATCGAAGGCGGTTTTTTGTTGAGTCAAGGTGGTGAGTTTGCTTTTGTGATTATCGGCGTCTCAGCGACCACTCAAATCTTGCCTGTAACATTGGCGCAATTTATGTTGTTAGTGGTCAGCGTAAGTCTCCTATTAACGCCAGTATTCGCCCGATTGGGACAGCACATAGGCAAGCTGGTAGACGCAAAATTTGATGCTAAACACAAGCAAGCCCAAGACGCATTACCAGAAACTTTAAGTGCCCATATTGTCATCGCAGGATTTGGTAGGGTAGGTCAATTGCTCGCAGACATCCTAGAGAAGCAAGGTGTCAGTTATGTCGCGATGGAACATGACGCTCACGTTGTGGCACATTTGCGCAAGCAAGGTCGTGCGGTATTTTATGGAAATGCCGCGCGCCCAGAATTGCTGCGCAAAATGCATATGCAACACGCGGTCGCGTTAATCGTCACCATGGATCAACCTGCAGCGGCGATGCACGCGGTGTTGACAGCCCGAAGCGAGTATCCACATTTGCCTATTTATGCGCGCTCACGAGATGAAATTCACGCCTTAGAGTTGCGCAGTGCTGGCGCGACCGCAGTCGTGCCAGAAACACTAGAAGCGGGTTTGCAGTTGTCTTTCTTCGCGCTGAATGCCTTGATGGTGCCTGAATCAGAGATCAATCATATTCTTAGTTCCGAACGTGAGTTAAGAGTATCTAGAGTTTCGGCGCCGAAAAATGATTCATAAAAAAACTGCTAATTAAGACATTGTTATCAGGCGTGATTGCAATTGAGGCTCTCTGAAGTATTGAGCGACCTTTGCTTGCCATCGCCAATAGCAGTCCACGCACCAATTTCCCAAATGATCACTTTGCATATCGTCGCATTAAAGTAAAAATAATCTAGTTATTTTCATTATGTAGTGAGCATCTACTGTGAGTTGGATCGCTTTTGGGCATCCTCAAACGCGTTTTCGGTCGAATCTTGGGTGTATTTGTCCGAAAATGTGTTTGAAAATCAGATCGCGATCAAACGTTTTGATGATTGTTGTTTCTGTCATTGATGCTGTTTTTCTCTTCAACAATTCGTCGTTCGTGCTCCGATCGCATCAGTGTTGACTGCTGAGTTCCGCAAGTTGATCGACAATTTGCTTGCTCAAAACTTGTTACTTTTCTATTGGATAATTATTTATGCGTCTCCTTACTTCTGTTTTTGTATGTCTGCTTTCCTTGAGCTGTGTTGCACAAGCAGAAAAAGTGAAGCAAGCAAAAGCCTCCAGCCAGCAGCATCAGTTGTGCAAAAGTGGCGCGGAAAAAATTGATGAAGAAAAATTCGTGCAGCTCAACGGGATTGAACATTGGATCACGATCAAGGGTGATCGCTGTGATAATCCAGTCATTTTGTTTTTGCATGGCGGCCCCGCAAATCCGATGAGTCCGTATGCAGACGCCATCTATGGATCATGGAAGAAAGATTTTACCTTGGTGCAATGGGATCAGCGCGGTAGTGGAAAAACCTTTATCCGCAATCCATCAACGGCCGAGTCTGCATTGAGCATCGCACAAATGGCGGATGACGGCATCGCCGTTACTGAGTACCTACGTCAGCAACTACGTAAAGATAAAGTGATATTGATGGGAAGTTCCTGGGGATCAGCCTTAGGAATTCACATTGTTAAGACTCGCCCCGAGTTGTTTGTTGCTTACATTGGTACAGCGCAGATTGTTTCCCAAGTGGCGAATCAGAAAGCTAGCTATGTCACTACCTTAGCCAAGGCGCGAACCGCAGGGGATCAAACGATGATCAAGGCTTTGGAAGAAATCGGAAGTCCACCTTGGATGAATCCACGTAATACCGGTATCTTGCGTCGTGCCACCAAGGTACTTGAGGCCAAGAGCAGCATCGCAGCTCCTAAACAGTGGTGGATTCCAGCGAGTTCTTATCGGATGGAAGAATTTGAAGCACAATATGAAGCTGCCGAAGAATATGCATTTTTGCAATTTGTCGGTTTCAAAAACAATGGCATGTATTCGACTATCGATTTTCCGGCAATGGGATTCAACTTTGCGATCCCTATGTTTTTCGTACAAGGCGAGGAGGATCTGGTGACAGTTCCTGAGGTAAGTAAAGCCTATTTCGAACAAATTCAAGCGCCAAAAAAGGGCTATTTTTTGGTATCCAAAGCCGGACATAATCCGAACCTTGCCAGCGTCGCGATGGAATACAAAGTATTGATGGAGCAAGTGTATCCCTTGTTGAAGAAGTGATGCTTCAACAAAATTCAAGTTGGACGAAGGCGAATTTCAGAATATCAGCGGGTATCGCTAGTTCTCATTCAGTTTGACTAGTTTTCTCAAGGTTTTAAGATGTGTGGTCTGTAGCGTTGATGCGATTTTGAATGAAGTCCAAGCGATGAAATCGAATTGGAAAAAATGGCAGGTAAACACTATTGCTGTTCAGTGAAGAAGACAAAGATATGATATCGCAATGGCTTTTTGAGTATGAGATAGCGGGCCACACTTAGGGTTTGCACCCTTGGATTTTTTAGTATTTTTCAGAAAGGCAGTATGGCTTTATTTAACAAACGTAGTACGCTACAAGTAATCGCATTAGCGTTAATCGTTATTGGCGCAAATACTTTTGCGGAAAGTAAAAACGGGTATCAAATTCCCAATACCGAAGTTCACATCATTCCATCCAAGCCGGCTAAACGACCGTACCAGGTGTGGGTAGATTTCCCGGAATCGTACGCGAAGTCGAATAAGAAATTTCCTGTGGTATTTGTGACCGATCCGCAGTACGCATTTACCTTGGCACACGGCGTACGTCATCTGCTGGGACGTCGTGGGCAAAATATTGAAGACTTCATTTTGGTTGGTCTGTCGATGCCGCAAGACGAAGATATTGCGGCTGGTAGAAGTCGAGATTACACGCCGACCAATCCGCTGCCGAAAGATAAAAGCAAACGTGATCCCAAGACTTATGCTGCTGATCAATANNATATGGTCAGGCGGAGACATATCGCAACTACATTGAATCTGAAGTTTTGCCATTTATCGCCAAAAATTATCGGGCGGATATGCAGCGCAAAGTCTTGATAGGTCATTCGTACGGGAGCCTGTTTGCCGCCTATACTTTATTGACGAAGCCGAGCCTGTTTGAAAGCTATATTTTAGGGAGTCCATCTTTCTGGTTTGATCGCCATGTTATTTTTAAGATAGAAGAGCAATACGCAAAAAATCATCAAGATTTGAAAGCACGAGTGATGATGTTTGCTGGAAGTTATGAAACGACAGGGAGCGGTGAACGCTACTATAAGGATACCGACTTAACCGGGGATGTCCTGAAGTTTGAGAAACAATTAAAAGCACGCAAGTATCCTGGATTGGAAATCGGCGCAAAGATTCTTGCCGATGAAGATCATTTCACGGTCTTTAGCAATCTGCTCGGGCGCGGATTGCTATGGGCATTGCCTGGCTTTGGCCCCTACACCAGCGGTTAAATAGGACTCCATTGATGTTGAAATGGAGTCGCGGGTATCGACTTAACTTACCTTGGCAAAGCCCGAAAACGATAATGTTCTTGCGAGAATAAATCGATGCCACATTGGAGATTTTCTATCCAATCGAGAAATGCAGGAATCGCTTCTCCGGTTAAGTAACGACCATGCTGAGGAACGAGCATGGCGACATCCATTTGCCGCACCATATTGACCCAGAACCGACAAACTTTATTGGACACCATATAGCGCTTATGAAAACCGCTCATGGTATGAAGTTGTTCATAGAATTCGGCTTTGGTCGTGATTGGTTTAGTGATGCTTTGCGCCTCAACCAGAGATGCACCCATATCACCAGAAAACAAAATCTTAGAGGTGCTGTCATAAAATTGAAAATTGCCTTCTGCATGCAGAAAGTGCGCAGGCACCGCATACAGTGTTGAACCGAGCATAGGGATGGGCATACCTTCATCGGGAATGCCGATAATGCGACCATCAGCGCGATTGAGATTGCAAAAATGCGGCACAAAGCGTGCCCATAGTTGCGATACATACAGATGACATTCTGTGCTGTACAGCCATTTATCCAGAGCACCGATAATGTCTGGATCTTGATGTGATGCGAACAAAAATTCCAGATTCTTTTTTGGCAGATATTTTTGCATCGCTAAGGTTAGTGCGTTGTAAGTGATATTGCCCGAAGGGTCGATCAAAGCGCCTTGTCCATGCGAGACGATCAGAAATTGGTTAGCCTGTACCGCATCTTCGGCAGAGCCTGTGACCAGATCATTGAACATGATGCAACTATGTTTGCCATTATTGAATAGTTCAATTGCCACGAAGACTCCTGTTATTGGTCACTAAAAACTTATTTTAGATCAAGCAATAAAGGGAAATTTGATATGGATTAAGTTTGCGCTGCGATTGCACAAAAAAAGTCTGTAAAAACAGACAGTTAGTGACGATATGACAAAGTTATTGCAATCGTATGTAGTGGACAAAGATACAGTGCAAGTATCGAGCTTCGTGCTTGCACTGTATCTGCGTTAGCGACATAAAACTTAGTAAGCTAATGCGCGTCCATCTGGATTGCGTGGATCAGCAAAAGCTTCTAAGCCTTCGGCTGTGATTTTGATGGTTTGAGTGCGGCCCATTGAGCGACCAATTGAAAATTTATGGCCTTTCTGTTTTAAGATTTCTAATGTGTCGGCGTTAAAACCGCGTTCCATACGAATCACATCGGGTTCCCATTGGTGGTGTAAACGCGGCGCGATAGTCGCTTCTGCTGGATTTAATTGATGATCGATAACATTCAGAATAATTTGCAAAGTAGTGGTAATGATGCGGCTACCGCCAGGACTGCCAGTGACTAAGAATGGTTTGCCGTCTTTCAATACCATGGTTGGTGTCATCGAGCTAAGAGGTCTTTTCTTTGCGGCCACCGAGTTCGCCTCGCCGCCAACCAAACCAAATGCATTTGGAACACCTGCTTTCACTGAAAAATCATCCATTTCATTGTTCAAGGTAATGCCAGTTCCTGTGGCGACGATTCCGCTACCAAATAGCAAATTGAGTGTATAGGTAGTCGCTACCACATTGCCAAACTTGTCTGCTACTGAGTAATGCGTAGTTTGATCACTTTCATATGGCAAGGGTTTGCCAGGTTTGATTTGTGTAGATGGTGTTGCGCGATCGGGACTAATATTGCGAACTAGTTCATCGGCATATTTTTTTGAAGTGAGACCAGTTACAGGTACTTTGACAAAATCTGGATCGCCTAAATATTCAGCACGATCAGCGTACGCTAGCTTCATTACTTCGGTTAACGTATGGATGTTTTGAGCGCTATTCAAACCTTGTTTAGCGATTGGAAAGTGTTCCAACATATTCAGCATCTGTATGACATGTACACCGCCAGAGCTCGGTGGTGGCATCGAAACGACTTGATAGCCACGATAATTTCCGCTTACAGGCAAGCGTTCAATGGCTTTGTAATTTTTCATGTCGTCGGCACTAATCATGCCGCCATGCTTTTTCATTTCGGCGACAATTTTTTGTGCGATGCTACCCTCATAAAAAGCTTTCGGCCCTTGCTGTGCGATCAAACGTAAGGAGTTGGCCAAGTCTTTCTGCACTAGTTTTTCACCCGCACGTAAAGGTCGATCACCGTTAAAAAAGATGGCTCGACTAGATTCCCACTTGCCGAGTTGATTGCGACTAGCTTCCAGTAGTTGAGCCAAGTGTGGCGTCACTTCAAAGCCTTGTTCCGCGAGCTTGATCGACGGGGTAATTAATTCCTTTAATGACATCGTGCCATATTGGCGTAAAGCCAGATCAAGTCCCGCCACGGTTCCTGGAACGCCAACAGCGAGATGTGATGAAGTGGAACTACCAGGAATGATTTTTCCGTTGGCATCAAGGAACATATCGCGGTGCGCTAAGGATGGGGCTAACTCACGAAAATCTAAAGCGATATTTTTTCCACTCTTTGCATCATGTATTAACATGAAGCCACCGCCGCCGATATTTCCAGCATGAGGCAAAACAACCGCGAGTGCAAAGCCAACCGCAACGGCAGCATCGACCGCATTCCCGCCGCGCTTTAATACATCTAAACCAACTTGGCTCGCTAAACCTTGCTCGCTTGAGACAATCCCATTTTTGGCACGAACCGGACTAAGAATGTCATAGCTAGTGTCATACTGAATCTGCGCACCGGTGCCTTGAGCGTGACTAAGATGAATAACACCAATTTGTGAGGCAGTGAAAAGCGCTGCAAATAATACGAGGCGAATTTTTTTGAATGAAAGCACAACGAAATTCCTTAAGCGAAGACAGACACTACAAATCAATCTGATTTGTCAGTAAATTTTTTGATTGAGGCTTGATTGTCGCTAACTCAGCGAGATAAGTCGAGAATTGCTTTGAAAAATTGTCGCTGGAAGATTGAAAAGATTATTGTAAGATAAGACTTTTTAAAACTAAAAAAGCATTTTGTGAATGCAGACTATAAAAAAAGCCACCTGCGAGGGTGGCTTTCAATTTAGAAGAGAAAACTCTTTTAAATTATTTTGCGTCAGCTTCTGCAGAAGTTGCGCCAGCTGGTTTAACAGCGATAGCAACAGTTGCGTCATCACCGTGTACTACAGCAGAAACGCCTTTTGGCAATTTCAATGCAGATACGTGTACGGATTGACCAGCTTCAACTTTAGACAAATCAACTTCGATGAATTCTGGCAAGTCTGCTGGCAAGCATTCTACGTCCAATTCAACTGCAACGTGGCTGATCACTGCAGCAGACAATTTCACCGCTGGAGAAATGTCAGCGTTTACGAAATGCAAAGGCACTTTAACGTGGATCTTTTTGTTTGCATCGACGCGTTGGAAATCAGCGTGCAAAACTAATTGTTTAAACGCGTGCATCTGGAAATCACGCAACAATACTTTTTCTACTTTACCATCAACATCCATGTCGAGAATGGAAGAGTGGAATACTTCTTTTTTCAATGCATGGAACAAAGCATTGTGATCCAATGAGATGTTCACTGCTGGCTCTGTACCACCGTAGATGATGCCAGGTGTTTGACCAGCATTACGCAGGCGGCGGCTCGCTCCGGTGCCCTGTTCTTTACGTGCAAATGCGACTACTTTCATTTTAATACTCCAAAATAAGCAAACTATTCATGATCATCACGAGCTAGTTTGCGTTGACTTTCCCGCGACCAGGAAAGTGAAAATGACCGATACGTACTTTGTACGCATCAGCCGAAAACAATACCGATTCTTTGTTCGCGATTGATTAATCTGAAAACAAAGAAATAACCGATTCGCCTTTAGTAATACGACGGAAGGTCTCCGCCAGCAAACTATCACAAGACAATTGACGAATCTTGGAACATGCCTGTGCAGCGGCTGACAAAGGAATCGTATCTGTCACCACTAACTCATCGAGCGGAGAATTATTGATACGATCAATCGCCGGGCCAGACAAAACAGCATGCGTACAATACGCTAATACTTTTTTCGCGCCGCGCTCTTTCAATACTTCCGCCGCCTTGGTCAAAGTGCCTGCTGTATCAACCATGTCATCCATGATCACGCAGTTACGGCCTTCAACTTCACCAATAATATTCATCACTTCAGATACATTGGCTTTTGGACGACGCTTGTCGATAATGGCCAAATCGCATCCTAAACGTTTTGCCAAAGCACGGGCACGTACTACGCCACCAACGTCAGGAGAAACAACTAATAAATCTTCGTAATTTTTCGCTACCAAATCACCCAACAAAATCGGCGATGCATAGATATTATCAACTGGGATATCGAAGAAACCCTGGATTTGATCTGCATGCAAATCCATAATCAAAACACGACCAACACCAGCTTCTTCCAACATATTCGCTACCACTTTATACACCTATACTTTGTCCGAGAAAAGTTCCAACTGCATCACCAATGTTTAGTCCGATCTGAGAACCGACTTGTTGGCCTACTTGTCCAGGAATTGGTAAAGCTATTACGAGTGGCAAGATGAAAAACATTATTGGTTTTGGGGGTTTTGAAATGTCGTTTCTATGGTATTTTTTTAATCTGTGACGTAGGGTTACCTGATTGCTGATGGAGTTGCAGTTGCAGGGAATTGGTCTTGTGCTAGATTTAAATTAAAATGTTTTGGTGGTAATGAGTTACGTGTTTTAAAGTATTTTATGACGAAGGATGATTGATACTTATCAGAGATCATGGTCAGGAAATGTCAGGAAACCTGTTACCTTTCCTTTTGCCACAAATTACAAGCACTACCTTTTCCGCCTTTTCGCTAAAACTGAAGGTACCTTTTCTACCTTTACCTTTGTCCGATTTTTGGTTACCTTCAAAGGCCTTAATGCTAGCTTTAGCTTGTATATATATAAATTCTAATAAAACTAATCCAATGATATATTTTTTCTAAAGTCAACATCAAACTCGCGCCAAATGTCCGTGTTCGATCGTAGGACAACACGCTTTAGCCAGAAAAAAAGTCATACCCAGACAGAATCTGAAATTATGTCACAAACAGACCGTCTCCAAACAATAGTAACCGAAATCTTCTCATTAAACAACACTGGTTTAATATACCATAAACAAAGATTTGCTACATTAACCAAACGCGTCCAAACCGTGGTAGATTTAATCAAAAATGACACGAATGATACAAGAGATATCAATTTATTACAATCTATGGATCTCTTAAATACTACACTAGAAGAAATTAGAGATTTTATGGTGTTGTTTTCAGTTAAAAATACGAGTTTAGCTAATCATATTGTCATGTATGGATCAGATGAAGAACAGTTTATTAAATGGAATGAAAGATTACAGCATTGTGTCGATAGTTTGGGACAAAGTAGTAAAATGGTGGATTTGTTTGATCAGAAAATAGATTTACAGAATTTTGAAGATGATCTTATCATTTTACGTTCAGTTAGTTCATTATTGTCTACGTT
>DLGN01000153.1 GCA_002482715.1 Oxalobacteraceae bacterium UBA7693 | reverse complement strand
TTTGGCTGCAGGACTTGATGCAAATGGCAATTTGACGCCGGAAGCGATGCAGCGAGCCATTGCTTGCTTAGCACGCTTCAAAGAAATATTGGCAGACTATGCGATTGATTCAGTGCGCGTGGTGGCAACTAACACAATACGAATCGCAAAAAATGCAGCTGATTTTTTACCAGCGGCAGAGGCTGCAATAGGATTGCCAATCGAAGTGATTTCAGGTGAAGAAGAAGGCCGCTTAATTTATTTAGGTGTGTCGAACGCTTTGGCGATTCCAGCCGAGCGCCGCTTGGTTATTGATATTGGTGGCGGATCAACTGAAATCATTTTGGGCCGCGGCCATGAAATCATGAAGGTTGAATCTTTTGCGATGGGCACGGTTAAGCATAGCTCAAGTTTTTTCCCGCAAGGCGTTATTACTGAAGAAGGTTTCGATGCAGCAGTGCTCACTGTACGGTCCTTATTAGAAGATGCAACGCCTGCCTATCAGCCTGAGTTTTGGCGCAATGCGTATGGGTCTTCGGGGACTGTTAGGGCTATTTCTGATGCTTTATATAAGAATGGTTTTGGCGATGCTGAAGTTACATTGGATAAATTGCAAGCCTTACGCGCTTACTGCATACAACGCAGTCAAATAGATGAACTTAATTTGCAAGGGATCAAACCAGAACGTGTTGCGATGGTGATTGGCGGCCTGGCGATTTTGATTGGTTTGTTTCAAGAATTGAATATCAAGGTCTTGCAACCGATTGAAGCGGGTTTGCGTATGGGGGTGATGTGGGACTTGTATTTGCGCTCGACTAAGCGCGATCGTCGTGAGCAAGCAGTGCACGATATCTTGAGTTTGTTTCGCGCCGATCTGGGTAGGGCTAAGTTAGTGGCGGATATGTCACGTTCTCTGTTCAATCAGCTGAAACCCGTCAATGAAGATCTGAGTAACTACGTTTATTGGAGTGCTTTGTTGCACGAAGTGGGTATGGTGGTTTCGCATACGGGTTATCACAAACATGGTAGTTATCTAGTTGAGAATGCGGATATTCCTGGCTTTACGACGCGTGAACAAAAGCTGATGAGTCGTTTGGTGTTGAGTCAAAAGGGGAATTTGCGCAAAGTTGGCGACGCTTTCGCCGATCTCGATTTTGCCAAAGCCGTTTTAGCGTTGCGATTGGCTGTGAGCTTTATGCATTCTCGCGTTGAGCTTGATTACATGGATTTCAGTCTCAAGATGAAAAGTAAGATCGAGCTAGAATTGAAACCGGATTGGGTTAGCTTGCATCCAACGGTGGCGTTTTGGTTGCGTAAAGAAATCGAATGCTGGCATGAGATCGGTGTCGATTTCGTGGTGCGGGCACGAGTCTGATATTCATCTTGAATAAATTGCCTTTTTCTAATTATTGATGTAAATTGTTTATATTATTTATTTTGTTTTGAAGTGAATAGTTTTTTAGTTTGATTAACATTTTCAGTAATAATTTAGAAGGAGTTCATGATGGCTACTACAGCTAAGAAAAAAGCACCGGTAAAAGCGAAAGCCCCGGTTGTTCCCGCCAAGACAATTGCAAATACTGCGGCAAAAGCGGTCGCGATTCGATCTGTAGAAGACTCGAAAGCGCCAGTTGCTGTAACCAAGGCAATTAAGTCTGCGACTGAATCGGCGATTAAGGTGCCAGTCAAGGTTGCAACTAAGTCTGCAGCTAAGGTAGTAGCAAAGGCGCCAGCAAAACCAGCTGCTAAAGTGGCTACTAAGGCGCCAGTCAAGCTTGCTGCAAAATCTACTAACGTTGCGAAGTCCTCTGCCAAGAAGCCTGCGGCTGCGAATAAGCCTGTTGTCGTAACAGCTTCAGCGAAAGAAAAAGTCAAAAAGCCAAAATTGGTTCGTGATAGTTTTACGATGCCTGAAGCCGAATATGCGGTGCTGAGTGAAGTTAAAAAAGCCTGTATTGCGGCTGGTATTGAAGTGAAGAAGAGTCAATTGCTGCGTGTTGGCTTGGTATTACTAAAGAAAACGCCTGTCAGTGCGCTTAAAACTTTGGTGGAGGAATTGCCACCTTTGAAAGCTGGACGTCCTAAATTGGGATAAAACCTGTTGAGTGTTTTGTATCTCTTTGAAAACCGCGACGAAAGTTCGCGGTTTTTTTATGGGCGAAACAAAAAAATGCTTCTAGACTGTTTCTATGTACTCCGCTGCATTTCTCTATTAAACAAATATTGTGTTGATTTTCATTTGATCTAAGGCCGTTTGCGAATTATTGCATGCAATACTTAAAGCGCTTTGAATAAAATCGACGGAAAAATACAAAGCGCTTTGAATTTTTTGGTAAAATCTTTGCAATGAAAGTGTAAAAATGTAGTTTGACTACATAACTTATTTGCTCATAATTGTGGTTTTCAAGCCACGTAGTAGTAAATATCCTCATAGTGAGGGATAAAAACTTACTTAAATCTTCGCTTTTTATGATTGACACTAAATTTAGTTTTGGTACAAACTTGAGCCAAGATTTGAATTTAGACCAAAAGTTTGTTGATTCGAATTCGATGCTGAAAAACAAGATGTATTGTTAATTTCCTCCCCCCCTAGATTGCAGTCATAAAAATATTTGGAGATTTAAATGGAACTGAATTTAAGCAAACGCCAGCAGAGTTCGAATCTGAACCGTGCGATGGTCAAATTAACCCCAATTGCCGCTGGATGTGCGGTGATGCTGGCGTTGAGTTCAGGCGCTGTCTACGCGCAACAGGCTGAGCCTGCAAAAGAAGCAGCGAAAGTAGAAGGTCAAGCCGTTACAGAAACAGTTGTCGTTACAGGTATTCGTCGCGGCATTGAAGCAGCGATTTCCTTGAAGAAAAATTCATCTTCTATCGTGGAAGCGATTTCCGCAGAAGATATCGGTAAATTGCCAGATTCTAGCGTCGCTGAATCAATTTCCCGTTTGCCAGGTGTCACTGCTCAACGTAGTCGTTCCTCTGGTAAAGCAGCCGACATCAGCGTGCGCGGTTTGTCACCGTCTTTCAATGGTTCTTTATTGAATGGTCGTGAACAAGCCTCTACAGGTAATGCACGTGCCCCAGAATTCGATTTGTTCCCGGCTGAATTGATGGGTTCAGTATTGATCTACAAAACACCAGATGCGTCTTTGATCGGTCAAGGCTTAGCCGCAACGATTGATTTGAATACTTTGAAACCACTCGATTTCGGTAAACAAGTCGTATCCGCTGCATACCGCAAACAACGTACTGGCGTGCAAACCGCATCTGAAGGCAGTGGCGACCGCATTTCATTTTCGTATGTTGACCAGTTTGCAGATCGTACTATCGGTTTGTCTTTAGGCTTTACGAAATTTAAAGAAGATGGCGGCGCACAGCAACGTTTCAATACTTGGGGTGGTTGGTCTCCAGAAGTTGATTACAACGGCGCGAAGGTAAAGACGATTGGTGGTTTCGGTGCGGATACTGAAACTAGCAAGAGCGACCGCGATGGCGCGTCAGCAACTTTGCAATTTAAGCCGAACAAAAACTTTAAGTCGACAGTGGACTTTTTCTACTCTGCTGGTAGTTCTAGCTTGAAGAAAACTGGTTTGGAAGGTGCGATTTCTGGTTCTGCTGGTGGCTATGATCCTGATGGCGTGTTGAGCAATGCAACTATCGTCAACGGTGTTGCTACAGCGGGTACTTTCAGCAACTATAAAGGTGTTGTTCGTAACCACAAAGAATCTGCAAAAGATAAGTTCACATCCATTGGTTGGAATAGTGATCTGAAAATGGATGAGTGGAATTTAAACGCAGATTTAGCTTACTCCAAAGCGAAAAAAGACGCGTCACGCTACGAAACTACAGCAGGCCAACCGGGTAATGCGACTGGCTTGTCCACAATCAGTTACACGGGTTTTAACGGTGGCAATTTTAATGACGTGAAGTACACAACAAGTTTGAATTTTGGTGATCGTAATGTCGCTAAATTGACTGACGTGAATGGTTGGGGCGGTGGCGTGAACTCACCGCAAGCTGGTTATGTTGCTTTGCCTACAGTCGATGATAAAGTTACTAGCTTCCGTTTGACAGCTAGTCGTGAGGTGGATTTTGGCCCTATCGTCACTGCACGTTTTGGTGTGAATGGCACGGATCGTGAGAAGATTCGCTCTGGTCAAGAAGGTCGCCTCGTTGTAAAAGGCACGAGCGGTTATGCGACTGCGACCGTACCAGGTTCTGAAGTCGGTATTGCTGGCACAACTGGTTTGCCGATCGTCTCATTTGACCCAGAAGGTTCTTTAGGCCCAATTTATGATTTGGCACGCTGGGTTGATGCGTCTGTGTTAGCGAAAGATTGGTCTGTGCACGAAAAGGTCACGACAGCCTATGCAATGGGTGACTTGGACGGCGAATTGATGGGCTTGAACTATCGCGGTAATGTTGGCGTGCAGTTTGTACATACCAACCAGTCTTCAACCGGTAATCAAGTTGACTTGGCAAATTGCACAGGCATTACTGCCGCAACTTGCCCATCTAGCGTCGTTGGTGGCGGTACTTCTTACTCCAACATTTTGCCAAGTTTGAATGTTTCGTTCAATTTGGGTAATGATCAGTTCTTCCGCGTGGGTGCTGGCAAAATTATGTCGCGTGCCAATATGGACGATATGCGTGCTAGCCAGGCATTTGGCGTGACTACACAAGGCACTAATCCGATTTTGACTGGTAGTGGTGGTAATCCAAACTTGAAGCCGTTCTTGGCAAAAGCCTTGGATTTGTCTTATGAAAAATATTTTGGTAACAAAGGTTACTTCAGCTTTGCTGGTTTCTACAAATCTTTAGATACCTATATCTATCGTTCACCAACAACATTCGATTTCGCACCATTTGTCAGCGCGAAAACACCGTTGCCTTTAATACGTGCTTATAAAGGTTCAACTGTTGGTCTGTTGACTTCGCCGCGTAATGGCGAAGGCGGTAGCATCTCTGGTTTTGAAATGGCAGTGAACGTTCCGTTCAATATGTTTAGCTCCTACTTGGATGGTTTTGGCGCGATGTTGAATCATTCTGATACATCTAGCAAAATTACTTTGCCAGGTTTTGGTTTCGGTAATGTTGCAGTGACATCTTTGAATATTCCATTGCCAGGTTTGTCGAAGAAAGTCAGCAACTTACGTTTGTACTATGAGAAAAACGGCTTCCAAGTTGCTTGGGCAGCACGTAAGCGTTCTGATTTCTTGGGTCAAGTTAGCGACTATCAAGACAATATGCAGTTGACGATGGTCAAGGGTGAAACGCTAGTTGATTTGCAAGCATCCTATGAGTTCCAATCTGGCTGGTTGAAAGGTTTGTCTTTGTTGGTGCAAGCGAATAACTGGAATAACACACCATTCCAGGAATACAACACAGATCCTAACGTGATCACCAATAAAGTGACTTACGGTAGAACGTACTTGTTCGGCGCAAACTACAAGTTCTAATTTGAACTGAATAAGGACCCCTGCGCGGCATGGCAGGGGTCTTTTTTTTACCCTTCGGTTTTGCTGGTCTATTAATCAGCATGACTCGAATAAGAGACTTGATGAAAAAGTGCTTTATCAATGCATTTCGCGGAATACTCTGCAGTACACTGAGGTTCCTATGAAATTGCAAGAAAGCGATTTTCCATCAATTCTTTTTAGCGCGAGAGCTCAAGATGAATAATGCATTAATTCAAGATGTGGTGATTGTTGGTGGCGGTACTTCAGGATGGATGACCGCCGCTGCGTTGGCTAGAACCTTACAAGGACAAGTTAAGATTCGTGTTATTGAGTCCGATGAAATCGGTATCGTTGGCGTGGGCGAAGCAACAATTCCAATGATACAGCGCTTCAATCATGTGTTAGGCATCGATGAAAATGAGTTCTTGCGTGAGACCCAAGGCACTTTTAAACTAGGTATTGAATTTGTGAATTGGGGCAAGCTCGGTGATCGCTACATGCATGGCTTTGGCACCATAGGACAAGATACCTATACCGTGCGCTTTGATCAGTATTGGCAAAAGTTTCATCAGCAAGGCAAGGTTGCACCGCTCGAAGAATATTCAATTACGAGAATGGCAGCGAAAGCGAACAAATTCATGCCTGCGAATCATGAAGTAGAAAATTCTCCGCTAAACCAAATCGCGCATGCCTATCATTTTGATGCAAGTTTGTATGCGAAATTTTTGCGTAAGTACGCCGAGAAATTAGGCGTGGTGCGTACCGAAGGAAAAATCACCCAAGTCAAACAACGTGAAGCGGATGGTTTTATTGAGTCGGTTGTATTGGAAAACGGTGAGGTGATCGCTGGTGAACTATTCATCGATTGCTCAGGCTTCCGTGGCTTATTGATCGAACAAACATTGAAGACTGGCTACGAAGATTGGACACATTTCTTGCCTTGTGATCGTGCTTTAGCGGTGCCTTGTGAGTCAGCACCCGTATTGACGCCTTACACCCGCTCGACTGCACATAAAGCAGGCTGGCAATGGCGCATTCCGCTACAACATCGTATCGGCAATGGTC
>DLGN01000152.1:7546-7804 GCA_002482715.1 Oxalobacteraceae bacterium UBA7693 | reverse complement strand
CATAGTCTGCCAATATTTCTTTGAAGCGTGCTAAGCAAGCAATGGCTCGCTGCATCGCTTCCGGCGTCAAATTGCCATTTGCATCAAGTCCTGCAGCCAAACGGATGGGATCGCGCGCACTACGGATCACGCGAATCGCTGTACCTTCATGACTACCTATGTGTAAGCGAAAACTATTGGAACCAAGATCTACCGCAGCAAACATGCGCATTTTCCTTCTAATAGTGAATACGATGCGGTCACAGATCCTCTGACCAC
>DLGN01000152.1:0-7534 GCA_002482715.1 Oxalobacteraceae bacterium UBA7693 | reverse complement strand
AAATGAGTCATCATATCGCACAGCCGGACGCTGACTAGCGCCCAAGCAATCGGATAAATGATATTAATGATTAATTGTGACGCGGATGTGACAGTTTCTATACCGGGAATTTACCGCTTAGCTAACTGCTTCCAGTGCGGGCAAGAAGAAACGTGGGCGCAAATTATCCAAGCCAGTGGAATTCAGAATCTCGGTCAGACGTTGAGCAGATTTGCTGTTACGACCACCTTTATATTCAGCAATGATCAACTCGTTTTTCATTGAATGCTCCCAGCCAACGAGTTCGGTCACGCGCACTTGATAGCCATGAGATTCTAATTGCAGACAACGCAGGACGTTGGTGATTTGGCTGCCAAATTCACGCGTATGTATTGGATGACGCCACATTTCAGAGAGCGGATTGTTTTTGACTGCATCGCCTTTGGTCTTGCGCAACTCCGCCGCGACTTCCGCCTGACAACATGGCACTAAAACCATGAATTTCGCTTTCTTTTTTAAGGCAAAATCAATCGCATCGTCGGTCGCGGTATTGCAGGCATGTAGTGCGGTGACGATGTCAATTTGCTCCGGCAAAGCCGCAGATTTAGTCGATTCAGCGACGGACAAGTTCAAAAACTGCATTCCACCAAACCCAAGTCGCTGCGCCAATTCGGTCGATTTGGCAACCAACTCATCACGCGTCTCTATGCCATAAATGCAGGAGGCATTCTCGTTACCCAGAGCCTTAAAAAACAAGTCGTACAAGATAAATCCCAAATACGATTTACCCGCACCGTGATCGACCAAACTGACTTGTCCTTTTTGCTCCAAGACTTGCTGCATCAATGGTTCAATAAATTGATATAGGTGATAAACCTGCTTGAGCTTACGGCGGCTATCCTGATTCATTTTGCCATCACGGGTCAAAATGTGTAATTCTTTCAGCAACTCCAATGATTGCCCCGGACGAATTTCGTGTTTGTCGTTGCTGTCGATATTTTTTTTCGGGGATGTGGATTTCATGCTGGAACCTTATGCGGCGGAGACTGCGCTGATCTTGCGTAAGCCTCTATTTTACTTGATGCATGTGCCCAAAACAAAAAAGGCGATGAATTCACTTCATCGCCTCGATACTTCACCGCCAGCAAATCAATTCTCGTTAGCGTTCGATTTTTGCAATTTCACAAGCCCAACACTCGCCGCAGCAAACAACAAAAGTATGCCAGCGAGACGGATCACATTCTCTGGATTGCCACCAAGCAGACTACGATAAAACAGGGGTAACGTGAAAATCTGAATAATCATCGGAATCACAATAAACATATTGAAGATCCCCATATACACACCGGTACGCTCTTTCGGAATACTGCCCGCCAACATGATGTAAGGATTCCCCATAATACTTGCCCACGCCAAACCGATACCTAACATAGGCAACCACAGCCAATGTTTGTTCTGAATTTCGGGAATCAATAACATGCCTATACCAGCCAACACCAAGCAAACACTATGCACAATTTTTGGCCCTAAACGTTTTGCGAATGGCACCAAAGCAAAGGCCGCAATAAAGGCAATGAAGTTGTAAAAAGCGCCGAGTTGACCATTCAATAGTCCCGCATCACGAAATCCCTCAGAAGCCGGATCATTGGTGGCGAATATCGTCTTCGCTAGACACAACATAATGTACTGCCAGTAGCAAAACATCGCATACCATTGAAATAACTTCATCCAAGCCAACTGCTTCATGGTCGTCGGCATGTCTTTGATCGCTGAAAAAATTTCACCCAAAGTGTGTTGAAAGCCATGTGGCTGACTGCGAATTACGGCGACTTCCTCTTCCGTCATCGGCAACTCTGGCGTAGTTTTCAAAGTCCACAATACTGAGCCCAAAGAAAACACTGCACCAATCAAAAAGGCGGCAATCACAATATGCGGAATGTTGCTGGAATTGACGGCATTTTTATTCATCCCCGCGAACACCAGTATCGATGGCGTGAGATAAGCCAGTGTTTGCCCCAAACCCGTGAACGCGCTTTGTGTCAGAAAGCCGATTGAATGCTGACTCTTATCCAAACGATCACTGACATAAGCACGGTAGGGTTCCATCGTCACATTGTTTGCCGCATCCAAAATCCACAGCAAACTCGCCGCCATCCATAGCGTTGGGCTAAAAGGCATCGCCAATAAGCCGAGACTACAAAGTATCGCACCGATCAGGAAATACGGCGTGCGTCTGCCCCAACGGCTAGTGGTGCGATCACTCATCGCGCCGACAATCGGCTGCACCAGCAAACCCGTCACTGGGCCAGCCAGCCACAAGTAAGGCAAGCTTGCTTCATCTGCACCGAGATAACTATAAATCGGGCTCATGCTGCTTTGCTGCAAGCCAAAACTAAATTGGATACCAAAAAATCCAAAATTCATATTCACGATCTGCCAGAAGGACAGATGTGGTTTTTTTATTTGCATTTCTTTGTCTCCAATGATTGTCATTCCGTCGCGCGCTAAATTTAGCTCGCAGAATGCGCCAGAATGTCTTTGTAAAAATCAAGATGCTCAGCAACGGCGCCGCGCACAGTACAAATCGCCGCAGCAAAATGATTCGCCATGGCTAAAGTTTTTTCTATTGGCCAATTACTTTGCCAACCATAGATGAACATCGCAGTAAAGGCATCACCAGCACCAACTGTATCTACCACCTGCACTGCAGCTGGCGTTTGTTCAAGGCTATGCAAGCATTCGTCATTCACATCCAAATAGAAATAGCCTTTCTCACCTAAAGTCACGATCACGGCTTGCATATAAAACTCCGCCATCAGCGCTTCACATGCTTGTCGTAAACTGACTGGCTCGTGCTCAATCTTCATGTCTGAGGCTGCGGGGCAACAATGTTGAATCACGAATTGCAGTTCATCTTCATTCAACTTCACCATATCGCAATAGTTCAGAGAAGAACTGATAGTCTCAACGGTGGCTTGCCCATCTCGCAAATTCAAATCCAAAAACTTACTCGCACCTTCGGTCAAATCCGATTCCAAAATCGTGATTAATGTCTGTTGCGAAATCGCTGTTCTTTGAATTAGGGAACCGTAATAAATCAAATCCGGCGGCGTCTCTTGAAAAACCTTGCGCAATACATCTTCAACTAATGAGGCATCGATATAGTCATAGGCTTGATCTGGCAAAATCTCAAAACGATGCGAACTATTATTCCCTTGCTCGTCCATATGCACGACAACGCGACCGGTAGGATGCTCTTCATCAAGCTGCAAACCATCTAAGAGTAATCCAGTACGCGCAGCCTCGGAACGGATCAAATCCGCATTAGCATCTTGCCCAAGCCGACTCAACATTAATGGCCTAGCACCCAACAAGGACAAGCTACGCGCAACATTAAACGGTGCGCCACCGATCACTTTTTCTTGTGGAAATTCGTCAATTAAAGCCTCGCCGTAAATCAACAAGTTAGGCTTTTTATCTATCGTTGTCTGGCTCATTAGCGTTTCACTTTCATGGGATATGCATAAGTTAATTTGAAATTAGCAAACTAGCGCTTAAGGTGCATAATCTGCAATCGCAACAGTCTGCCATTATCCCCCAATCACGCGCAACCAACGCTGCGAATACGCAGCCAGATTGATGTGTGATCCCATCACTTCTCCACTCAACACATCCACATATTGGACATCGTTGGATATCGCAAATGGAATTTGTTCAAATATTTCAGTACTTACCAAGGCTTGCGGCAACTCACTAAAGTTCGATAAATAAATAAGATGCGCATGATTATGCGCATCACCACGCACGAAACCCAAAACCTGCGCACATTGTGTCGTCAACAATTGCCGCGCCGCAGTCGCCGCCAGAGCTGGCAAGTGTTGTCGCTGCCGGATCAATCCACAAAGCTGAGTAAACACTTTACTCGAAGGACGGGACATATCATGCAAATTTATTTGTGCATCTTGATCGAAATATGGCCGTTGCAGCCATCTGCCATCTATGCTCCGAGCAAGATCATTTAGATAAGAACGATCATTAGTCTGCGCAAATTCATCGCCCATATAGATCAATGGAATCCCACCGAAACTTAAGCTCAAGCCATACATCAGAAGCAAACGACGGATCGCCAATTCGGCTGCGATCGGATCTTGCAACTCCGATGAATGCGCAATACCGCAAAGCGAAGCTGCCATACCGACAGTGCCATGCACAGCGTCGGGATCACTCGCTTGGAATCGCAAGCCATCGGCATAGCTACTGCTCTCATCAGAGAAAAATTGCGCGGCATGTTTCAAGCGTTGTTTTGCTAACTGTGTATCGCCATTCACACCAGCCGCCTCAGCACGTAAAACATTCCACCCGATATCATCATGGCAACGCACATAATTAAGCCAGCTTGCCTGCGCAGGCAAATCTGGCGTCGCGGCAATCACCGCTTCGATTAAATCGACCTTTTGTTCAGCCAGTGCAACCCAAGACGACGCCATCAAACTACTGTGGTATGCGATATGGCATTCTTTGATTCCCTGAGCTTGATTACCCAAATAGGCAGGCAAGTCGGCGGTAGCGACAATCGCTTCTGCTTTTAGGAGCACACCTGGCGCCGCGATCTCGATGATATCCCGCAGCGCTTGTAGCAAGAGATGTGCTTCGGGTTGATTCATGCAGTTGGTGCCGAGCCGCTTCCATAAAAAAGCGGTCGAATCTAAACGAAAAGCCTCAATCCCCAAATTCGCCATGCGCAACATCGCTAATGCTATCTGTGCAAACACATCGGGATTACTGTAATTCAGATCCCACTGATAAGGGTAAAACGTGGTCCATACCCATTTCTGCAATTCGGGATGGAACGTAAAGTTACCTGGCGCAGCTTGGGGAAAAATCTGTCCTACCGTTTGCTCATATTGGACAGGTAAATCGCGATCGGCAAAAGTATGGAAATAGGCTTGATAACGAGGATCACCACCCTTCGCAGCAAGCGCCCAAGGATGATCATCTGCAACATGATTTAAAACAAAGTCCGCACAAAGAGAAATTTTCTTTTGACGCAATGCCAAAGTTAGCTCGCGCAGATCTTCGATATCTCCCAAACCATCTTGGATCTTATCGAAACTTGAGACAGCAAAGCCACCATCATTTTCACCCTTCCGAGCCTGAAAAAAAGGAAGCAAATGCAAGTAGCGCACGCCTAATTTAACCAAATGCGGAATCTGCTTTTTGACTCCTTGCAGGTCTCCAGCGAAACGATCGACATAGGTGCAATAGCCCAGCATATCTTGCTGCAAAAACCAATTCGGATTTTGTAAGCGCTCGGTGTCTAGCTCGACTAAATCGGCGCTACGTTGCTGTGCTAATCCACTGATTTCGCCGATCAACTGCGTGATCCAAGCGTCGAAATTTTCGTGTTGTCCATAAACCTGCGCCAGCTTTTGACGCAAAGCCGGTGAGAACCGCAGCAAGCGCTGTTGCAACTGTGCCGCCTGCGACGCGTTCGACTGGTTTAGGGAAGGTGTAAGACTCATGGCAAATGACTCAAAGAAAACGCGAAGTTATTGTAAGCAAAGCGAGATGAGCACTTTGCTTGCACTTCAACATAACAACTGAAAAAGCAAATAGTTAGGACTTACGCAAAATTGCGCTAGCTAGGCGCGTTGCCGAAGACAGTAAATGTGTACGGCGAGGCGACTGCAACGACGCTAGCGTCTGTTTTGCGTATGTCCTAATAGTTTGAAGATCGATTAGAAGCTATACGTCAGAGTAGCGCGTACAGATCTCCCATTGACTGATCGTGCTGCGTGACCATCGCCCTCCACTTCGGTATAGCCGATCGCGTTGAAAAGATTGTTCGCATTCAGAGAGGCTTTTAAACGCTCGTTGATTTGATAATTAACAAAAGCGTTCACGACCTTAAATCCCGGCATCGTAATCGTGTTGTTATCATCGCCCCATGATTTAGACGTACCGATCACACTCGCACCAAGCACCAGATCACCAGCGGTCCATGTTGGCGTCAATTGATAAACCGTACGTGCCTGACGGCGCGGCGTTTTGCCAATTACGGATTTGTCATTGGCATTCACAATTTCAGCATCGGTGAACGTCGCACCACCACTCAAGTTAAATGCACCCATGCGATAGCTTGCTTCAATTTCAGTGCCCTTCGCATCGTAGCTATTGGCAGTAAATTTCTGTGTGGTTGCTTCGAAATTCGACTCGTCGGTTTTCGCTTGGAAGAATGTGACGAAGCTATTGAATCCGCCGGATTTCCATTTGAAGCCAGCCTCAGTCTGCTTGACGATATTTGTGCTGATTGGCACTGAGCCATCGAGCGGATTACCAAACATAATGCGATCTGCATTAAATGCGATGCCCTCACTAGTACGAGCGAAGAACGCCAGATTTTTATCGAAGCTGTAATTCACGCCGGCTGAGTACGATGTATGATTCACTGAGTAATCGATCGTCTTAGAATTCTTTTGCTGATAGCTTTGGTTGACTGCTTGATTGTACGTGCCAGAAGCATCTTGGCTGTCGCGTCGGACGCTAGCGTCCACATTCCAATCACCGATTTCATATCCTAGTGTTGCATAAGGTGAAGTCGTTTTGTATTGCGCATCAATAGCGCGGTTACAGCAACCACCCCAGACATCCGTACCCTGCGCTAACAAACCAGATGAGCCAGCAATCGTCGCTGCTGAATTTAACAAGGCAGGTTTATCACCACTCGCTTGCAGCAAATAGTGATTAAAATTCCACGTCAATGAAACATTTTGCAAAGAGGTGAACAAGCCGCCCGTGAACGCAAGCTTGCCATCGCCCATTTGGAAGCTATTCGACACACGCAGATCATTGACTGTACTTCCCAAATCGTCGATCGACGTATTGAAGACCGCAGCAGTCACCGCTGCACCCGTATATGCCTTACCAGCATTCGGCCCGGTAGCGTAGCTCATGTTCTTTTGCGGATTAGCATTATCAGCAGGGAAGATGGAAATGAAGCGCCCACTATTGCTCGACTTACGGAATTTTTCATCCAACTTCCAACCTTGGCCTAAATTCAAAGATGCCTCAGCGCCGAAAGCATTATTCTTTACCTGCAAACCATCATTGATGTTGGTAGCGATGCGTTGATTATTTTTGTCTAGGACAATATCTTTGACCCAGTATGGCGAATAAAAACTAGCGGTACGTGGATCGATGCCAGGTAATTCTGCGATTACACCATTCGTAGTTTTCACCGGCACTGGCATATTCATCGGTGTTTTATCATCGAGATGCTTAAAGCTTAAACGCACATAACCCTGATCTAACTCATGGGTAATATTCGCACGCAATTGTCCACCATCTTCTGCGGTCACACCTGCTGGACGAGAGCTATCACCGACGCGATAATGTCCACCGATGAAGAAACGGGTTTTCTCAGAAATCGCAGCACCGTAGTCGAAGTCATAGCGCGTTTGATTAAAATCTAAACCTTTAGTGAGACCGATGCTTCCACCTTTCTCTTTACCGTTACGCGTAATGAAATTGATGATGCCGCCAGGTGCATTTGTCG
>DLGN01000084.1:6813-14901 GCA_002482715.1 Oxalobacteraceae bacterium UBA7693 | reverse complement strand
GCGCTGAAATAATCGCCTAATGGCCCTTGCGCCATCACATCACTATGACCCAGAGCCAAGCCTGATTGACGTTGGCCCAAGCCCAATTCTTTGGAAGTGTAGGCGACATCAAGTACCGCACCGAGTTTCCAATCCTTTACTTGTGCCATCACTGGTGCACTCAGCATCATGCCAGCGCAGATCAACATTTTTTTCATCGACTAATCCCCACCCATAATGCCGTTGCTGGAACAAAACTCAGATCGCGGCGCGCCGATACGCTGGCGGTCGCTGTATTGAAATGAACCAGTTGACGCGCAACCGGATCAGTAAAGTAGATTTCGTCTTTCGCCCCATTTGCACTAATTGCAGGCCAAGGCGCGGCTGTTGGCATGCTAGGAATCAAACCAACAATGCGCGATACATTGCTCCAAGTCGTGCCTTGGCGCTGGAGAATACTGAGATTCCCTTTGTTATCCAAAATATAGAAACGGTTGCCACTGCGGTCAAAGCCGGAAGCGCGCTGTACCGTACCGTTTTCCCAACCGGTGACCGTGATTGCTGTTGCGCTCGCATTACTTCCAGCGATGGCGTAGAAACGCGTAGTCACTGGCGCTGGCGCAGCACCTTCTGATCCGATGGCGATGAATTGCTCTGGTGCTTTGACATGTCCCATCAAGGTGCCGATGCGAATTGGCGTCGGAATTTTCTTATCACTAACCGTGTTAGGGCCTGTATGTTCGATGAGCATAACGCCATCCATACAACCCACTGCAGTGAATTTACCCGCTGTAAAACTGCCGTGCATGCCATTGCAGCGCGTTGCCAGTTGGCGATCTGAAGTGTAAGTATTACCATTACGCTGATACAGTTGGACATGTGTCGGCAGAGTGTCACTCGCATCGGCGGCACGACTTACGCTAAGAATTTTATTGTCGATAGGCTCTGCAAAACCGTGGATAGAGAAATTCAAATCAAAACCTGCTGCAACCGCACCGCTAGCGATCGACGCATCAGTAATTAATCGAACGCTAGAATTCTTAATTGGGGTAACGGCGCTATCACCATCAAAAAATATCGCAGCTTGCTTGCCAACTTGAACGTCATAATGGGTTGGACGAGAACCAGCTAATTTCCAAGTCATCAGCTTTGATCCCTGCTTGTAATCATGTAAGTGATTCACATGATCTTCTTGCCAAATGCCGCCATCAACAAACTGCACCAGATCTTGCGCGCGCTGTGTTGCGACGACATAGCGACCGTTCGGGCTGGCGTACAAACCAGCGCCTGCATTGTCTAATTGATGCGTCGCTTCGGTCACGTGACTATCCAAGTCGCGCAAGATAAGATTTTTACTATCTTTTTCAGCGATCGCGAGGCGGCCTGCGGTATCGATGGTGACAGTCGTGTCATCCTTCTTTTCTGTCGTTGCAGTATCACTACCACCGCACGCCGCCAACAGACTTGCCAAGCTCAATGCCAGCAGTGTTTTTACCGGTTGGTACTTATTTTTCTGTTTCATGAATCGNNGGCCTTTTGTCTTTATTTCAATAGTAGGTAAAACGAATTTGCTTGGAATACTTTGTGTTGAGCATGGTGCTTGACTATGCTTTCAACGATTACTCAAACTTTTTATTCTTATAAATAAACCGTAGAAAACAGATGAAGTCGTCACATTTCAAGATATTGATCGAATCTAGCGATTATTGAGAAACCAAAACAAGCCACTAAATCCCTCCAATAAACATCTTTATTGCTAGACTAATTTGCAGCACCAACTTGCAACAGGGTTGCATAATAGGGTAAAAAATTTGTTTGTGCAACACAGTTGCATTTATTCTTGCGCTCCACTAGAATCACTCAATTGCAACTGTGTTGCAGATATTTTNNATTTTACTTGCTTAGAAAACAGTGACCACAACAATGCTGTTTTTCTCGTCCGATCAAGCGATCGGCAGGCAAATTTAAACGCAAGGAATTCACGTTGAAGATCATGATTAAACTCGGCGACTATCTCGGTGTATTTGCATCGGCACTTTGCCTGCTGCATTGCGCACTGACGCCCGTCGCTTTATTGATCCCCTTCTTCACGCAAATTCCTCCTCACGATGACTTCCATTATTGGATGATCGCCGTGGTCGCCTTACCGATTATTTTTTCTTTAATCCCTGGCTTCGCGCAGCATCGCAAAGCCATCGTATTGCTGTTCGGTTTCACTGGTTTCGTCTGTTTTCTGGTTTCAATTTTTTGGGTTGGACCGCGCTATGGCGAAATTGCGGAACTCATTCTGGCTAGCATAGGTGGCGTCAATTTGATCATTGCGCACATCAAAAATCGCGACTACTGCAAGGCATGCGCATTGACACCTGCTATGACAGGTGCAGCGACGCCATCAGCTACGTCACTCAACCATGAGTTGTTTCAATACGACGAAATCGAACAAGAGAAACAAGCGATGAAAGAAATCAGCAATGCTTAATTTTGCCGAATACACCAACACTCCTCAACCGATTACTGGACGCGCACTCAATCCACTATTTGATGACAGGGGTCTAATTCCCTGCGTCGCTCAAGATGCGAAAACCAAGCAGGTTTTGCGATTTGAATGGATGGATAGACGCGCTTTTGAACGCACGATTAGCACTGGTGTTGCGCATTATTTTGTACAACATCGCAAGGGAATATGGCGTCGCTATCCACGCCCCACTGGACGTTATCCAGTGCGCGAAATGCTACTCAACGAGGAGCAAAATTGTCTACTCTTGGTCGTTGATGTGCCAATAGAAGACAGCCCCGCCCAAATCAGCACCTCAAGCTTTCATCGAGAATTCGACTGGCAGGACTGAAGATGCAATTTCAACTACCACAAAGCAAAATGCAAGAAACAACAAAATGACTTCCTAATAAATATGAAAAAAATCTTCCTGACGCTGATTGTTAGCATCCTCGGACTAACTCATGTAACAAGTTTTGCACAACAAAAGAGTTCCTTGCACGCCCACGTGCACGGACAAGCACAGTTACAACTAGCGATCGATGAATCTCAAGCGGTGTTGAGTTTTTCCAGCCCACTCGATAATTTCTTGGGCTTTGAGCGTGCGCCTAAGGATGAAGCCGAACGAGAAAAAGTAAAGCAACTGCTCCTGCAATTACAAAATCCGCTTCTTTGGATTGAATTAAGCGCGGCAGCGCAATGCCAAGTTGGTCAGATCGAACTCGACTCTCCTGTAATCACGGGTAAGCAAAAGACGAACGACGAGAAAAAGCATGGTGATATGCGCTTTGACGTGGAACTGCAATGCAAGAACCCACAGCACTTGCGCAGCCTAAAAGCCAAGCTATTGCAACAGTACAAAGGCATAGATCGTCTCAAAGTAGAAGTCGTACACGCAGGAGGACAGCATACCAAAACCTTACAGGCAGACGAAATCAGCATGACTTGGTAGTGCCAAAGACTTTGTTCAAAACAAAAAAAGATAGTTTTCAGACTATGCCATGTATGCCATGAATAAATACAACAACAATACGGACACTCCTTTATTACAAATGCAGGATGTGCAATTTGCGTGGAAAAACACCGATCCCAACACCACATCCGCACAACTGCATATCGCTGCTTTCAGCATGAAGGCGGGCGAGCGAGTATTCATACACGGACCAAGTGGTTGCGGCAAAAGTACCTTGCTGAGTTTGTGCTCCGGCATCAATGAACCGACTAAGGGTCATATCCAACTCTTAGGACAAGATCTCAAGCAACTGAAAGCATCGCAACGCGATCAGTTTCGAGTTGACCATCTCGGCATCATTTTTCAGCAATTCAATCTCATTCCTTATCTCGATTTGATTAGCAATGTCATGCTGCCTTGCCAGTTTTCAACACGACGCTTACAAGCGGCCTGTGCCAGCACGGGGAGTGATCAAGTCAAACCATCGATTGCACAGCAGGCTGCCAAACAGTTATTGACGCAACTCGGCATCGCCGAAACCAACTGGAACAAGCCTGCTGCGAATCTCAGCATAGGCCAACAGCAACGTGTCGCGGCAGCACGTGCCTTAATCGGTAGCCCGCAACTCATCATTGCTGATGAGCCGACCTCTGCGCTCGACGAAATGCATCAACAAAGTTTTATGGAGCGACTCATTTCTCAATGCGAAACCTCGATGGCTGGCTTGATTTTTGTCAGTCATGATCAACGCTTAGCTCGCCATTTTGACCGCCAAGTCGATTGCCAACAATGGCAGGTGACAACATGAAAGCCTTATCGAAAATAGGCGCAAGCTTGCGCATGAGTTTGATCTTGCAGATCGCCCTTAAGAGCGCTTTAAATCGGCGCTACACTTTGGGATTAGTGGTATTCGTGATTGCGATTTCTTGCGCGCTCTTACTCACAGTAGAACGAGTGCGCCAAGATGCGCGCAGTAGTTTTGCACAATCGATCGCAGGAACTGACTTGATCATCGGTGCCAGAACCAGCCCAATTCAATTAATGCTGTACTCGGTTTTTCGCATCGGTGATGCCAGCAACAACATTCGCTGGGAAAGCTATGAAGCCATCACGCGCCACCCTGCAATTGCATGGTCAGTACCGATTTCTTTAGGTGATTCGCACAAAGGATTTCCGGTACTTGGTACCAGTGCCGCCTACTTCCAACATTTACGTTATGGGCAAAAGCAAGCCTTGCGCTTGCGTGAAGGTCGCTTCTTTGAAGACGGCGCAGATCATGTGTTTGGTGCAGTGATTGGTGCAGAGGTCGCGGCGCAATTAAATTATCAAGTGGGCGACAAGATTGTTCTGAGTCATGGTATGCCCACGCAGCAAGCGCAGAAAGCGCAACTGACGCAAGAACACGCCGACAAACCCTTTCAAGTGATCGGCATTTTGGCACGCACGGGAACGCCAGTGGATCGCACCGTGCATGTCAATTTACAAGCGATCGAAGCGCTGCACTTGGACTGGCAAGCAGGCGCGCCCATCCCACAGTTTTCCATCGCCCCAGAACATGTGCGTAAGTTTGACTTACAGCCACAACAAATTACGGCTGCCTTAATCGGCTTAAAGAATCGTAGCGCGGTTTTTCGAGTGCAACGCTCCGTCAATAGTTTTGCAGATGAAGCACTGCTCGCAGTGATTCCTGGTGTAGCGCTGGACGAACTCTGGCAAATGCTAAGCCAAGTAGAACAACTGCTCTTTGGTATCGCTGCTTTGGTTGCATTGATTAGTTTTTGTAGTTTGATCGCGGTCATTTCCGCCAGCTTGAACGAACGACGACGCGAACTCGCGATTCTGCGCGCAGTCGGCGCTAGCCCGATGTATATCGCGAGTTTATTGTTACTTGAAAGCGCCATGCTGAGTTTGCTGGGACTGTTCTTTGGCATTGCCATCGTCGATTTGATGAGTCTGATCGGCGCTAGCCATCTACAAGATCATTTCGGCATTAGCTTGCAAATGAGTTTGATACGCAGCAGTGAATTACCCGCTATTGGAGGGCTATTGTTAGCGGGCCTTTTAGCAGGCTTGATCCCCGCTTGGCGTGCCTATCGGTACACCCTCAGCGACGGTTTATCGACGCGCTTATAAATTAGCAATTCTCAAAAAAACATAAAACAAATCTACCAAGCCATGACTATGACACTAAAAAAAATGAAACTCTTAAGCATTGCTACTATCGCGATCACCCTACTGATCAGCGTCAACATGCTTGCAAGCAAACCCAGCGCTGCGCAAAGTAAAGAAGCAGAAAAAACAAAAAGCTCGGCCGCGAAAGCCGATCCACATGGCGAATACAAAATTGGGGAGCGATTAAATCCAAACAAGCCAAACAAGCCAAACAAATCAGCAAACAGCGCAGTCCAGAGTGCGAGCAAAGACAGCCCAAAAGACGCGACAGGAAAGCCAATTAGCTTTAAGACGATTTCTTGGGAAGAGCTGATTCCCGCTAGCTGGGACCCTAGCGCCGACTTTAAAGATATGGATCTAGGTAACTTTAACGATGCTGATCCACGCGCGATTTCTGCTCTTAAGAAACTCAGAACGGCATGGGATAACGCGCCAACCAACCCTCTGTTCAATCAGAAGTATGTTCGGATTCCTGGCTTTGTCGTGCCGCTCGATATCGAAAACAGCAAGGTCGGTACTTTTTTGCTAGTTCCTTATTTTGGTGGTTGCCTACACACCCCGCCCCCACCTGCGAATCAGATCATCGAGGTTCAATTAGAACAAGCGCAAGCGATTAAGACCATGGAACCCGTCTGGGTCAGCGGTCAACTAGATAGCGTGCGTAGTCAGACCGAACTGGGAACCGCAGGCTATCGACTCAATGCGGTCAAAGTTGTGCCTTATAAAGAATCTTTGCGCCGCTGATTTCTGTTCGAGCAGATCTCCTTACTCAGTCACGTGCGCGAGGTTTCACGCTAGCGATATTCGATTCTAAATGTTGAGCAGAACGCTGAGTTGATTCTGGCTTCTGTTCTAGCAGTGCTATCGTAATTTCCAGCCGATTGCTGAGTGCCAAAGCTTGCGCCTAACAACACGTCAATCGCAATTAGCAGGTTCTCTCTGGAGGTCGGAAGCGACGGTTAGCGTTAGCAGTCTGCCTCATTCATCGACCAAGTTTGTTGTTACCGGACGAACCAACCGCTGGTGTTGATCCACGCGCGCGTCGTGATTTTTGGAATCAAATTCATGATCTCGCGGCACAAGGCATCACTGTTTTCGACAAAACAGACTTAAAAAAAACAAATCCTGAATATAGAAGATACAAGCAATTTAACAATTGTTCACTTGCTAAACAGATGAACCAATCTCAAGATGCTGTACTTTCCGCATAGCAACAACAGGGGCAACGACGTTCTCGGCTTCCTTTTTTAATTTTGCCAAGGAATAAAAAAATTACCGTATTTTGGATTAAGAAAGAGACTCAAAAATGCAGATAAAGAATTTACCAATTGGTCGAAGATTGGCCTTAGGTTTTGGGATTGTATTATTACTCACCACAGTCTCCTCAGGAATCGGTCTATGGCGCTTGAACACCATCGCCAACAGCACCCACGCGATGATGGAAGCGCCATTAAAAAAAGAACGGATGACAGCCGAATGGTACCGCATTACAACGGCAGGTCTTCGACGTACGCTCGCCATCGTCAAAAGTAGCGATGATTCATTGACAGATTTTTTCGCAAAAGATGCTAAAGAGTCGACCACCAGAAACAATGAAATTCAAAAATATATGGAAGAGCATGTTGGCAATTCAGAAGAAAAAAAACTACTGGATAGCATCATCAGCGTTAGAAAAGAATACATCGATGTAAGAACAAAATTAACGCAAGCAAAGAAGGAAGGCAATGCTGACGAGGTAACAAAATTATTTGAAAAATTTATTCCCCTATCTGAAGCCTATCAACAAAGCGAGTTAAATTTTCTTGAGTTCCAACAGAAAGCCGTGGACAACTTGAGCCAAGAAGTTGATGTGATCGCGGTGAATAGTCGACGTCTAATTTTTGCCTTAATTGCTGGTTCATTGTTGATCGGTGGATTATTTGCGTGGTCATTAACAAGGGGCATTACACAACCACTAAACAATGCAGTGCAATTTGCCAGACGGGTAGCAGCAGGCGATCTCTCTGGAGAAATTCATGCCAGCTCGAATGACGAAATTGGGCAACTCGTTTCAGCTCTAGATGAAATGAATCGCAATCTAGGAGACATTGTCAATAATGTCAGAGAAAGCACTGATCTTATCGTCACAGCATCAACAGAAATTGCAACTGGAAACATGGATTTATCTGCGCGCACAGAATCTCAGGCAGGGTCACTCGAAGAGACAGCATCTTCGATGGAGGAACTAAACAGTACGATGCAACAAAATTCACAAAATGCTAAAGAAGCAAATCAAGTCGTGCAATCAGCATCCGCTGCCGCAATTAAAGGTGGTGCTGTCGTTACACAAGTTGTCGACACAATGAATTCAATCAGCGATTCATCGAAAAAAATTGTTGACATCATCGCTGTCATCGATGGCATTGCTTTCCAAACAAATATTCTCGCCCTCAATGCCGCGGTCGAAGCCGCTCGCGCTGGCGAGCAAGGTCGTGGTTTTGCCGTGGTCGCC
>DLGN01000084.1:0-6800 GCA_002482715.1 Oxalobacteraceae bacterium UBA7693 | reverse complement strand
CGCGTCTGAAGTTCGTAGTCTAGCGCAACGCTCAGCCAGTGCCGCAAAAGAAATTAAAACACTCATCGACGACTCGGTCAGCAAAGTGAATCAAGGTACACAGTTGGTAGATCAAGCTGGAACTGCAATGACAGAAATCGTTGAACGCGTGAAACAGGCGAACGACATCATGACGGAAATTAACCATGCCAGCAATGAACAATCCGCTGGCATTGAACAAGTCAATCAAGCGATTATTCAAATGGATGGGGTAACACAACAAAATGCGGCGTTAGTTGAAGAAGCCGCAGCGGCCGCGCAAAGTTTGCAAGATCAAGCTGGCAGCTTAGCGAACGCGGTCAGCATCTTTAAATTACGTCATCAAGATGTTCGCCGTGCGCAAAATGACTCTGTACAAAAACACTCGTCATATCGCAACAGCTATTTAAAATAATCAGTTCACATAGACAAAGTCCAGCCATAAAACCTCATCTGGACTTTGTTACTAAATGATTTGCTTATCAGCTTGCCTTGATTATTGATCCAACCAAGCCCGAATCTCAGGCACGCGTTCACGTTTTAGTTTAATTCTGTATTCAATCGCAGCGATCACAGTTTCTAGTTCTCCGCGTGCGCTCGGGTCGAGATGGGCGTTGGCGTAGGCATTTAATTTGCTAATCATTTGCGGATTAGATGAAGTACTTGCCAATGATGGGAAGAAGCGGCTGCGTGATGTTGCATCGACTCTTTCATTCACTTTCGCCATATTCGCCATCGCAAAATCAAACGCCATGTCTGGGTGATTTGATGCTACTTGGCGAATCATTGCTGCGCTGGTGGTTAGACCTGGCTCATCGCTTAAGGCCAAATCTAAGGCACGCTTTGCCAAAGTTGGGTCTTCACTTGCTGCTAATAATTCGTAGAGATTTTGTCTCACCAAGGCAGATTTCTCAGACTTCGCTTTCGCATACAACTTGTCCCAAGTTGTACTATCAGCATTCTCTGCCACGATTGCCAAAATTAATAAACGTAAGGCGGCAGGTGCTGCATTCGGATCACTATCCATTACCGCAAAACGCCGACGCGCTTCCGCTAATACGCTTGATTCCCCCATGCTGCCAAGTACAGTAATCATCGCTGCGCGGGTATTAGCCACATGCTCAGCTTCGTTTTCTTTTGCCTGCCAGCCTAATTCTTGCATCAATGGTGACAGACGTTTGAATGCAAATTCTTGGAACATTTTTTGACGTGTTGGATCATCTTTTAGATAGTTATTCATCGTCGAAAAAACATTCGCAATATGATCCCAAACATGCGGACTTGCATTCGATGAGGTCGCTTTCGCCAAATCAAGATAATCTGCAACAGGCTGTTGTCCCGCTAAGCCCATCGCCCAACTGTCCGACAAAATACCAACTTGATCAATGGTCGCAATGTCGGTGAAGTGATTCTTTAATTGAGCAAATACTTTCGGAGCGTATAGCGTTCGGTAATAGCCCATTTGACCAGCATTTACAACGACTGTTCCACAGGCAGGTAATTGCAGACTGGCTTTGCCGTTGATCACTAAAGTATTGCCGACCACCTTGGTGCCCGCGATTTGTGCGACAACGGGTACACGCCAATGCAGCGGTTTTTTATTTGGAACATCTTTAGAAAATTCGCCCTGACGCAAGCTGATAATCGACTTCCCATTTTTGCAAGTGATGTCATCAACATAAATGAGAGGTACACCAGCTTGTTCGGTAAAATCTTTAGCAATCGCAACGATAGGTTTGCGTGCGGCTTTCTCCACTTGCTTCCATAAATCACGAGATTGTGTATTGCTATAAGCATGGGTGCGCATGTAGGAGCGCACGGCTTGGCGCCACGCATCTTCGCCCACATAATTTTCCAGCATGCGAATCACTGCCTCACCTTTTTGGTAGGTAATGCTATCGAATGCCTGACTGGCTTGATCGACCGTTTCAATTTTTTGTACGACTGGATGCGTACTAGCCAAAGCATCAAGTGCGATTGCTTGTTCGCGTACGGAAATCGCATTAAATTCTGGCTGCCATTCAGGATGCAGACGCATCATGGTGCGATTTTCCATCCACGACGCAAAACCTTCGTTTAACCACAAATCATCCCACCACTGCATCGTCACCAAATTACCAAACCATTGATGTGCTGCTTCATGCGCGGCAGTCACGAAGGCAAGTTGCTTATCGGCCTGCGTCGAGATCGTCGGATCGAGCAGGATAGAACTTTCAAAGGTAAAAATCGCACCCCAGTTTTCCATCGCACTAAAAAACTGGCTTTGTCCAGGTGCAGCAATATTATCTAATTTTGGTAAAGGATAACGCGTGCCGAAGTAATCATTAAATTCGCGCAAAATACCTTTAGACTCTTCAAGGACATAACGGGCCTGATCGAGGCTGCCACGTTTGGCAATCACACCAATTTCAGTGCCGTCGGCCATCACCGTTGCTCGTTCAAAATCACCCACGCTCAAAAACAATAAATAAGTCGACATCTTGGGAGTCTTAGCGAACTTAACTAGGCTAAGACCATCACTAATATCGGTTCTGGATAATACTGGCATATTACTCACCGCCATATGTTCACGCGGTACGATCATCTCGACAGTGAATGTGGCCTTATGCACGGGCTCATCCCAAGATGGAATCACACGTCGCGCATCGGAATTTTCAAACTGGGTATACAACGCGCGTTGTTGACCTTGCGGACTATCGTAATCAAGTGAAAACAAACCAACCGCCTGGGTGCCAATCAAACCATCGTATTCCAGATCTAGTCGATATTGTCCAGGTTTTAAGCGCTGAGGAAATGTGAATGTCGCAGTTTGTGCCTCTGCATCTACAGTGAGTTTGATGTCTTCACTAATGGCTTTTCCTGCCGCATCAAGCAAACGCATTTTCTTAAATGTCAGGTCGGTCGCATGTAAAGTGATACTGCGACTAGCAGAAAGGAGCGAAAGTTTGATACCCACCTTTGCAGAAAAGCGTGCGTCTTTAGGGTAAGGCGTAATCGATACATCATAATGAATCGGTCGCGCCTCTCGCGGCAACTGCGTGGTGACTTTGCGGTAATCAATTTTGGCTGTTGCTGTTTCGCTTGCGGCTCCAAGAGCGGCTAAAGGCGCAGCAAAAACTGGTGTGCCAGCGAAACCTATCAAGCTGCAAACTGCCAGTGAAATCAAATTTAGTTTCATTTTTTCCTCATTTTTCTCATCTATCTCAATATTGTATTTTTCTTTTATACGCTTGATCTACTTGATCAACTTCGTCCCAAATCGCTGTGCTTAATCAAGACTCGCTGTGCTTAATCAAGACTCGCTGTGCGATACGGATTCACCTCAGCCGCACCAACCACACTAGCTTGATTGCCCCAAGAGTTACGAATATATGTGAGCACTAGCGCAACTTCGGTGTCGTTCAAAAACGGGGCAAATGGCGGCATACTATACGGGCGTGGATTGGCTTTTGTGACAGGTGAAAATCCACCCGCCAAAATAACCCGAATAGGATTACTGAGTGAATGCATTTGCACAGATGGATTTCCTTTGAGTGCAGGATAAATCCCTGTTTGTCCTTCACCATTTTTACCATGACAATCGATGCATTGAGCACGATAAATTACTTCGCCCGCTTCCATCAGCTGCAGCATTTGCTCTTTGGACACTGTTGGTCTGGCAATTGCTCTGTCCAAAAAATCAGGCGCGGTTTTCACTTGTTGCGGCAAAGCGCGTAAGTAATTTGCCATTGCTGCTGCATCTTGATCCGTCAAATATTGCAAACTTTCTTTGACCACTTCTGCCATCGGGCCGTTCACGCTAGTTTGACGATTCACACCATGCTGCAGCAATTGACTTAAATCAGCCGTGCTCCAAGCAGAAAGATTCAGTTCATGCTTGGCCACTAAAGAAGGTGCATACCAACTGATACCAGCCATTTCACCACCAGAAAAATCATCACTGCCCATGTTGGCACCGAATTGGTTACGGCTACTATGACAAGCACTGCAATGTGCCAGGCCGCGCACTAAATAGGCACCACGATTCCACTCTTGGCTTTGTTGCGGCTGGTAAGCTAACTCGCCCGGCTGAAAATACGCGGCACGCCAAAAAGCTAAGCCTGCACGTTGATTGTAAGGAAAAGCCAAACGATGCTCGGTGTTTTTTTGTGAGACTGCAGGCTGACTTTGCAAGTAGGCGAACATCGCATCGGCATCTGAACGAGTAATGTGGGTGTAATTCACAAAAGGGAAAGCTGGATACAATAACTCGCCCTGTTTACCGCGACCATTGTGTAAGGCATTCCAAAAATCTTCGGCGGTCCAGCTTCCAATACCCGTTTGTTTGTCGGGTGTAATGTTGGGTGTAACAAACTGACCAAATTCAGATTCCATCACTCGTCCGCCAGCAAACGCTGCACCACCTCGTGCGGTATGACAAGCCATGCAATCTGCGATTTTGGTCAAATATGCACCTCGTTCTAATACTGCCTCTTTCGTACTTGACATATTCGCTTGATGCATACTATTGCTGGACTGACTGGCTTCGACGGGAAGATCCGCATAGCCATGACCTAAGCGATAGCCATACCATGCGCTCAAGGCTAACAGACCAAGCACAATCAAGAAAAACAGTGCGACGATTTTGGCTATACGTTGTATAGAAATGCTCATGGTTTCATACTCCCACAGGCAATCGGCAAGCTGAAATCTTTTCTTGCCTCTGTCACTTTAATCGCCTTGGTGTCGGCTGGCAGGGTCTGCGCGGCAAGCCATGCAGATACGGCAGCGATATCGCTAGCATCAAGCTGTTGCGCAACTGTTTGCATACAATCTGGCGAAGCCGCATGTCGGCTACCCGTTTTCCAGGCACCTAACTGTGCTACGAGATAATCTCGTGGAAGACCTAATAGCCCAGGAACAAACGGCGCTACGCCAGTCATTTTGTCACCATGACAGGCAACACAAGCTGGCAACTTGCGACTTGCATCACCATCCTTCACCAGAATACGACCGCGCTCCATTTCAGTAGGTTTGGCTTGACTGGTTTGTGGTGCGGCATAAGGTGGATTTAATTCAGCGAAATAGTCTGCGATTTCCTGCAAATAAGCATCGTTCATATGCGTGACCATGTAAGTCATCATTGGATAAACGCGCTTACCATCCCGAAAATGGCGTAATTGATTGAACAAATAACCCGCTGGTTTGCCGGCAATTCGAGGGTAGAAACCATCTGTGGTCGCTCGCCCTTCTTGACCATGACAAGCGACGCAAGCCTTGACTCTTTGCTGCAAACTATCTGCGGCGACAAGCGTTTGTGCGTAAGCCTGCTTACTTAAGTCCGTTATTAAGCCCATTAGCAAAATCAAGCTAAGGCCGAACCCTAATCCGATTTGTGATCCGAATCGACCTGCGACATTCCTAGCACGTTCCGACTGCCTGACCAATACAGAATCAGCGTCATACCGTCTTTGTTCCATCATCATTTTCTATATCCATAAATCAAAAACGCTTGATATTTGTACGCCACCGGCAATCAATTGGTGACGACATCTATCAAGCGTCTTTTAAAGAGACCTCTGCACAACCTGCATCAGGTATTGATGCAATTCAAACTGAAGTCAACTCAATTGGTTTCTTTACTTTTCACACTCGCACGAGAAATGGTCTTGTCTGCCAAGCGCTTACTCGATTTCAGCAATTCAATTTCATCACTCAGAATATGCGCTGCTTCAATCAAATAAACATCTTTCGCTTCTTTGCTCGCTTTTTCAGCAGCCAACTCCGCTGCCAAACTGCGTTCACTTCCTTGCAATCCATCGTCTTGTGTTGGTAATTTATTCGCTTCTGCCTTAGTGCCATCTTTGGCATCTGTTTTACCAGCGACCTTGGTTTTGCCTTCTAAAGCAGCGCGAATGACTTCACGCTCTTTGGTTTTTTTCTCACGCGCATCACGTTCCGCACGACGTTCCTCTTCGTTCAAAGAAATGACCTTCTTTTCTTTTTGCTTTTTAAACTCAGCGATATCTTCTTTGATAAATTGAAATTCTTTGTCTTTAGCGATGCGCATTTCATGGCGCACTTGCAACATCGCCTGTACGTCTTTCAAATTACCTAATGCTTGATAATTGGCTGGTTTAATTTGCACCCAAGGAAGTGCATTGTCGTAGCTAGATTCACCATAACTATCGGCATCGGTAAAACTAGGATAAGCGATATCAGGTGTCACACCCCTTAATTGGGTGGTGCCGCCATTCACGCGGAAGAATTGCGCTATCGTCATTTTGAGATCGCCATATTGCTGCTTCTCGCTACGCGCCATCTGATCCAAACTAATCACAGTTTGCACAGTCCCCTTACCAAAACTGTTTTCACCAATAATCAAACCACGGCCATAATCTTGAATCGCTGCAGCGAAAATTTCTGATGCAGATGCAGAACCGCGATTAATCATCACACCCAGTGGGCCATCCCAAGCAACCACACCAGCACTATCACTTTCCACATGCACTCTGCCCTGCGAATTACGTTGCTGCACGACTGGGCCTTTGCCGATAAACAAACTGGTCAGTTCGACCGCTTCGTTCAAAGAACCGCCACCGTTATCACGCAAATCAATCAATACGCTATCAACTTTTTCTTTCTTCAATTCACCCAAGAGTTTGGCTACATCACGGGTTGCACTCTTAAAGTTTTTGTCGCCACGACGACGCGCGTCAAAGTCTTGATAAAAAGTCGGCAAGGCGATTACACCAATGCGGCGCGTACCTTCAGCAGTTTTCACTTCCTGTATCGATTTCTTT
>DLGN01000145.1 GCA_002482715.1 Oxalobacteraceae bacterium UBA7693 | reverse complement strand
AGGACAGTCCTCGGATCAGGATTGAACCGTTAAAAACATCGGAGCAAAAAACGCAAGGCCAGCGTTTCAGTTACCATATTACCTTCTTGCATTTTGGCGCCTACGCCGATTGGATACATAATGCCGACCGATTCCCATTACCAAGCAGTCCCCGCCATACCTGTCTCGCAACGCATACGCGAACGCATCGTTAAAGCCAAAGTACGTTACCACGCCAATGACAACATCGCTGACTTCATCGAACCTGGTGAACTAGACCAGCTATTAGCAGAAGTTGAAGGCAAATTGCGTGGCGTATTAGAAAGCTTGGTGATCGACACTGCCAGCGATCACAACACTTTAGATACCGGACGACGTGTCGCCAAGATGTATTTAAATGAGATCTTCAAAGGCCGCTATTTGCCGATGCCGCCAGTAACAGAATTTCCGAATGCGTCGCACTTAAACGAACTGATGATCATCGGTCCAATTACCGTACGCTCAGCATGTTCACATCACCTCTGCCCTATCATCGGCAAAGTCTGGATCGGTGTGATGCCGAATGAACATTCCAACCTGATTGGCTTGTCCAAATATGCACGCATCGCTGATTGGATTATGAGCCGCCCACAAATTCAAGAAGAAGCCGTGGTGCAATTGGCAGATACACTGCAAGAAAAAATGCAGCCCGATGGGCTAGCGGTGGTGATGGAAGCGGATCACTTCTGTATGCATTGGCGCGGTGTCAAAGATATGGATTCAAAAATGATTAATAGCGTAATGCATGGTTCCTTCTTAAAAGATCCGAATTTGCGCCGTGAATTTTTATCGCTGATTAAGAAGTGATGATAGTTTAAATGTAGGGTGCGCCATGCGCACCGCTCCAATAGACAGGTGTATTCACATTATTAGCGTCAATGTCGGCAGTAGTGATCATGGTGCGCATGGCGCACCCTACCGAAACCGTTTAAGCGGATCTGCTTTTGAATATAAGTGCACACAACACCAACCGTGATAGGGAAACCAGCATGTTAGTTCGTCTTTTATACGCCAGCCGCGCTGTCGATGGAAATCTGAGTGACATCGTCCAAAGCATCATGCAACAATCGCGCGATCATAATCCTCAACACGGCATCACAGGCATCCTCTGCCACAGCGATCAGGTATTTATGCAAGTCTTAGAAGGCGGTCGCGAAGCGATCAATACTTTGTACTCGCATATCTTGCGCGATCCTCGTCATACCAATGTGATTTTGCTCGACTATGAAGAGATCAGCCAACGCCGCTATGCGGGCTGGACGATGGGGCAAGCGAATTTAGGGAAAATCAATCCATCGATTTTATTGAAATATTCGGCCTTACCTGAACTCAATCCACATCGTATGTCGGGAAAAATGTCACTGGCTTTAATCGAAGAGCTCATGGCAACAGCAGCTATCGTCGGACGCTCTTAAGCGCCGATTCAGTGACACTCAATGCAGCGGCAAATCGGTGTAACTGGCGCTGACAATATCGGGTACTGGCGCATCTAGCGCAGCACAAACGCTGCGCAATAAATCCGCACCATCGGCACTCAATGTTAGATCACTTGCTTTTAACATCAAGCGGATTAAAAATGGTTTTGCTAGCGGTGCCAGTTGCTGGAACTTATCTAAAGCTTGCTTCACTTCAAAAAAGTCGAACTGATCACGGCTCGAAAATTGTGTCGCTTGCAAACCCAACTCCGGCATACTATTCACAGATTTCATAAAGGCTTGTGGTGCAAGCTCGGCAGAAAATTCTGTCGTCGCCATCAAAGAAATCAACAAAGCGGTCTCTTTTTGCAGGTGAATCAATCCCTGATATTTCACACCCACATCGCGACCAGCGTGTGGACTTAAACGGCGCTGCAAAACCGTTTGCAATACAAACTCGGCTTGCGATACTTTCTGATCGGCGGCAATTAATCGCGCACTGATCCCAAGCAACTGCTGACGCTGATCACTATCTAATAATTTCAAAGCAGGCATCGCCAAATCTAACACCGGCAAACGCATACTGCCCGCCATTTCTTCTGTTGCTTCGTGCAACAAACTCACCAATGCACATTGCTGTGCAACCGCCTGCCGCAAAATAGATAATTGAATTTGAAAGCTAGCGGGGTCTTTACGATCTAATAAAAGCGCATACACCAAAGCGCTGGCCGCTTTGGAATCGCGTGCAGCTTGTACTATCTCCGTAGGGATTTTAACGTTTGATTCAGTCGGCTTCACCACTGGAGATTGTGGCAAAACATTCGCGGCACTAGTAGTCCCTGACGCCTGATAACCAAATTCTGGATGAAATGCCAAGGGTGACAAAGTCAAGCTCGCGCTCGACGATGGTGTTGAGCCAGCCCCAGCACCACCGGCGAAACCCATCATCGCGGATTGCGCATCAACCTCCATTTCTGGCGGTAATTCACTAGCATCTAATAGCTCAACATTACGCCCATACAGGCGTTGCAATCGCTCACTTAGCGGCGGATGTGTAGCGAATAATCCTGATAATAGATTGGGACGTGCGGCCCCCAGAAACATGTGAGACAACTGCTCGGCATTCGGATTCTTAATGCGCGAACCGCATTTATTACTGCGTGTGAGACCACCAATTTTACGCAGAGCACCGCCAATGCCATCGGGGTTGCGGGTGAATTGTACGGCGCTTGCATCGGCCAAAAATTCGCGTTGACGAGATATCGCCGATTTAATCAAACGACCAAAAAAAATACCTATATAACCAATAACAAAAAGTGTTAGACCAAATACGATAAAAATGAATTGCCAAGGTAGCGACTTTTCGTCTCGGTTACGTGAAAGACCCATACGCATGCCGATATCGAGCAAAGTTTGACCGAATCCCGCAAGCATTTGTATGCCATACAGAACACCAATTAACTTGATATTCATACGCATATCGCCATTCAGAATATGACTAAATTCATGCGCAACCACTCCTTGCAACTCATCCCTACTTAAACGCGTTAAAGTGCCACGTGTGACCGCGACCACCGCTTCGTTTTGGTGATAGCCAGCAGCAAAAGCATTAATGGCATCCTCTTCATCCATCACATAAACGCGTGGACATGCCATGCCCGCAGCCAAGGCCATTTCTTCGACGATATTCAGTAAACGACGCTCTTGAATATCGCGTGAATCTGGCTGTACTAATCGACCGCCAGCCATACGTGCAACAGCATCACCACCATCTTTCAAACGGGACATTTCAAATAACATGCCACCACCAATGAACAACAGAGTGACCGCTGTATTGGTCAAAAAGAAGCCGCGTGGATAAGTGTAAATGCCGGTTCCGTATTGTCCCTTCATCCAAATCCATAGCAATGCTAAAGTGCCATTTACTGCCAGCACGATAGCGATCACTGCAAGCAAAAACAAGAACAGTAATTTTTTACTTTCTCTATGCGCTTGCGCTTGATGTTCAAAAAAATTCATGGCTGTTCGCTCAAGCTGGGATATCGATGTTGAGGGTTAAATCAGGTCTCAATCAAAAGGAAACTTTGATCGCCTTACGCTCTTCTGGAGCTTCTGTCGATTCCAACAATTCTGCGACTTTAAAGCCAAACATGCCTGCAAAGATATTGCCAGGGAACTGTTCACAAGCCGTGTTGTATTGCATCACACTATCGTTATACGCTTGACGGGCAAATGAGATTTTATTTTCTGTGCTGGTCAGCTCTTCGGTTAACTGCAGCATATTTTCATTGGCTTTTAAATCTGGATAAGCCTCAGACAATGCGAACATTTTTCCCAATGAAGAAGCCAATGCACCTTCCGCATTAGATAACTGATGCACAGCCGCCGCATCCGAAGGATCCATCGCAACTTTCGCATTCGCAGTGACTGCCTGATTGCGCGCTGCGATCACGGCTTCCAAGGTTTCGCGCTCGTGCTTCATGTAGCCTTTGGCGACTTCCACCAAATTAGGGATTAAGTCGTAACGGCGCTTGAGTTGCACATCAATTTGCGCAAATCCATTTTTGAACCGATTACGGAAGCTGACTAAATTATTGTAGGTACTGATTGCCCAGAAAATCAACGCACCGATGATAATTAAAAAAATAATGAATCCCATATCTTTCTCCTGAAAAAAAGAGCTGCAAAATTATTCTGCAGCTCTGTAATATTGACAACGTTCTTACTTAGATTCTTCGTTTAAATCAACTTTGCTTGGTGTTGCGAGCATCGTTTTTAATTCATCTTCTGTAATGTATTCAAATACCTTGACCACCTTACGCACGCCATTCACACCCGCCGCAACACGCGCAGCTAAATCACCTTCGCGATGCGTCACACGTCCCATCAAAAATACAGTGCCAGCTTCCGTGACGACCTTAAACGCACTGCTGTACAGATCTTTGGTATCAACGATAGAAGCTTTGACCTTGGTCGTAATCACCACATCCGATGAACGGGCAGAGTAATTCGACAAGCCAGAAACCAACAACTCATTTTGCACAGCTAACACACCTTGTATCGCTTTTACTTCTTTCTCAGCCGTCGCTCGCGCTTGTGCATCAGCAACTTCACCGGTCAACAATGCAACCCGGTTAAAACTATTCACGTTGACATGTGCAGCATCACCTAAGGCGCGCTTGACTGCCATTTCACCCTTCAAAACAATTGCTTTGTCTTCGGTCTGCGCACCGAAGGTGCGTCGGTCGGTCGCCGCCAAAGTTCCCATTACTGCACCACCGACAACCACTGCCACACATCCTTGCAAACTAACTAAAGCTGCGCAAGATAAGCTAATTGCCAACAAGGGGCGGGCAAAACTTTTTACTACAGGATTCCATAAAGAATTACTCATCCGAATCACCTCCAAATAAAGCGGCATCAATGCCGTCACACATGCAATGTATGGTTAATAAATGTACTTCTTGTATCCTTGCCGTCCGATCATGCGGCACGCAGATATGCACGTCGGCGTCGGTCAGTTTGCTGCGCATCTCACCACCGCCTTTACCAGTTAAGGCAATCACGCGCATATCACGCTCCAAAGCTGCATCGACCGCATTAAGCACACCTTGTGAATTACCAGAAGTCGTAATCGCTAATAAAATGTCTCCTGCCTGTCCAAAAGCTTGCACTTGCTTGGAAAACACTTCTTGAAAACTATAGTCATTTGCGATGGCCGTCATAATCGAGCTGTCGGTCGTTAATGCTAATGCGGGCAAAGGCAAACGCTCGCGTTCGAAACGGCCAACCAATTCGGCGGCAAAATGCTGACAGTCTGCCGCAGATCCACCGTTGCCACAGGCAAGTATCTTGTTACCATTCGATAAAGCAGTGAACATCAGCTCAATCGCTTGCTCGATCGGTTCGGCCAGCAATTCAGCCGAAATCATTTTCAGTTCTGCACTTTCCTGAAAGTGCGAAAGTATGCGTTGATTTTTCATAGTGGGGGATTATCCTAGAAACCTCGGTTGGACGAGTTCGAGTGTACATTTTTCCGTGTTTCTGGCGAGGCGCGACGACGACGCAACCTCCAAGTTGATAGGAGGAGTAACGAAGTCCAGAGACGCGGAAAAGTGTGCAATCGAATTCGTAGCGCGATCACCAAAATGGTGAACAGGAAAAGCTCCGAAAAAGTTAATGTTCATGCGGCTTCCAAGAGAGAATTAAGCGGTCAACTGAGGTTTCTAGGATTATAGGTGAGTCATGAATAAGTAGATACCTGCTTTGCAGGTAAAAAAAGGTTTTTATTACCGCTCAGCGAAATAAGCTCAACAAGGTCAACAAGGCGCAAGAAGCTTAATGTGCCATGAATCCATCTGCACCGAGTATTAATCTTGAATCCGAATCAACTGATTTTCAGAGACTGCTTTATTAAGGGCAGCCATGAGAATAGCGCTATTTTAGCTCAGCCTGAGATCACGTTCTTTAACCAGATTAATTCCTCTCCTTCGATTGCCACCAAATCGAATCTACAAGCGGGCACAGGTTTCATGTTCTGCAAGTAAACTTGGGCAGCATGTACTAGTCGTTTTTGCTTGCTCGACGTGACGCTCGCTAAGGCACCGCCAAACTTTTTGCTACTGCGTTTGCGAACCTCAACAAACACCAAATGCCTGCCATCTCGCATAATCAAATCAATCTCGCCACCTTTGCACAGAAAACTTCGCTGCACCAATTGCAAACCCTGCGTCTGCAAATGCAGTAAAGCTTGCTGCTCGGCCGCGTCACCAATTCTTTGCTTACTGGTGCGAAGCGCCGCCAGACGCCGCGCTAACCAATTTGATTCTGTCATAGCGTACAATCTTTATTCGCGCAAAAATCATTGAAGAATAGCCTTATGAACCAAGACCACCACACTGCATTCAATCCCGCTGCTCTGTTTGAAGCGGTGAAACAGCAAAGCTATCCTAACGCGACTCTGTACATAGTGGCAACTCCCATTGGTAACAGTGCCGATATTTCACTACGCGCCTTACACCTGCTGACACTGGTCGATGCCGTCGCCTGCGAAGACACACGCAATACCGCACAACTCATGACGCGTTATGGCTTACATAAGCCCTTAATCGCAGCACATCAACATAATGAGCATGAAGTTGCGGCCAAGATTATTACCCGCCTGCAAGCAGGTGAACGCATTGCTTTGGTCTCCGATGCTGGCACACCTGCAGTTTCTGATCCTGGTGCAATTATCGTCGATGCAGTGCGTGCTGCTGGCTTGCGTGTCTCACCTTTGCCCGGTGCATCTGCCGCGATCAGTGCCTTATCGGCGAGCGGCTTGCTCAATGATCAATTCTATTTTGTTGGTTTCTTACCATCCAAAGCTGGGCAACGCGACAGTGTTTTACAAGACTTAGCGCAAATTCCAGCGAGTTTGATTTTTTATGAAGCGCCACATCGAATAGTTGAATCCACCCAAGCTTTACACCAAGCCTTCGGTGATACGCGACAGGTGGTTTTTGCGCGTGAACTCAGCAAACTTTTTGAGGAAATACATCGTTGTTCGCTGGCCGAAGCAGCCGCATGGTTACAGCAAGACAGCCATCGCGAAAAAGGCGAATACGTCGTGATCGTTGAGGGTGCAAATGCCGACAGCGATCAAGACGATCTGGAAGCGCGGCGCGTCCTGAGCATCTTACTGTCCGAACTATCGGTCAAACAAGCTGCCGCGCTCGCAGCACAGATTACTGGACACAAGAAAAATGCCTTGTATCAAATCGCACTAGACATGAAAGGGTCGGAGGGCTAAATTCCGTCGGATCACAAACTGCTTATCGCTGGATCACAATGGGTTTAGCGCTACCGATTGCTAAATCTAGTGCCGCTTTTTGCGCAGCTTCGCGTTGCGCATAGGGGCCGCCTTGCAAACGATACAGACTTCCTTGCTGAACAATTTCTAAATTAATCTCGTGCTCCGTACCTAGCTTACTTTGCTTATCTTTTAGTACCTGCATCAACTGTGTTTTTCCCGCCTCAGCGTTAGCACGAATCGCAAATGCTGCAAACTGTAAATAGAATAGATTCTGGGATTTGGACTGATCCACTACCGCGCTTAGCTTTTCTTCGCTGCGTGGCAATTCAGTTTTGATGATACGTTCTTGCGACGCGATCAAGGCCTCCAGACTGACGCCCTCTTTTTCATCTTTGTCTGTGCTCTTGTCTTTGCTCTTATCGGATACTGGCTTCGCTTCGTTTTTCACCACCGCTAAACCTGAGCTTGTATTTTGCGTTGGCGTTTGCGCTTGCTGATTCTGACTATTCTCAGCCATTTTGGCGATGTCTTCCGGCAGCAATCGCTCTAACTCAACTTCGCTACTTCCCTTACTCAGATAACCGAGCTTTAGGGCCGCAGTGTAGGACAAATCCATAATTCGATTCGAATGAAATGGCCCCCGATCATTAATCCGCACAATAATTTGCTTGCCATTACTTAAATTAGTCACGCGCGCGTAAGAAGGAATAGGCAAAGTCGGATGCGCGGCCGTCACTTTATACATGTCATAAGGCTCACCTGAGGAAGTACGCTTGCCGTGGAATTTCTTGCCGTACCAACTGGCGTGTCCTTTTTGCTTGAATGGCGTGGTGCTATCGTTAATCGGCGTATAGGTTTTACCGAATACCTTATATGGTTTATTGCCAGTGCGCGAATATGGTTCCACCACAGGAATCGGATCAACTGTGGACTCTAAACCTTCGGGAATTTCATCACCTGGGCCATCATCCAAATAGTAACCACCGCGTCCAGAATTTGCTTTTGGTAATGCAGGCACAGTACTTGTTGCAGGCTTAGTAACTGGCGCAGAAGCCGTCGACGCAGGTGCCGATTTACTTTGCTCCTGTATAACAGGTTTGACTTTAGGCGGGCTTGAACAAGCACTCACCAGCAAGACACTTAGCAGACATCCAATGTATAAACCGCGCTGTAATAGAGCCATGGATTCGTCCTAAGATTTCATTAACTTACGATGATGCTGCACGCTCATCAAGATACCCGCACCCATGCCCAGCGTCACCATCGCAGTACCACCAAAACTAACGAAGGGTAATGGAACACCAACTACCGGCAAGATGCCAACGACCATGCCCATATTCACGAAAGCGTAGGTGAAGAAAATCATCGTAATCGCGCCCGCCATCAAACGCGAAAATAAAGTCGGCGCGTTTGCCGCGATCGTGAGTCCACGCAACACAAACAAAAAGTAAAGCGTGACCAAAAAGGCCGCGCCCATAAAGCCAAACTCTTCCAAATACACAGCAGAAATAAAATCCGTGGTGTGCTCAGGAATAAATTCCAGATGCGATTGCGTACCGCTTTGCCAGCCTTTGCCAGTTAAGCCGCCAGAACCGACGGCAATCATGGATTGAATAATATGAAAGCCTTTACCCAGCGCATCGACCGTCGGATCAAACATGATTTCCACCCGATGTCGCTGATAATCATGCAGCAAAAATTTCCAAACCAATGGCAAACAGGCTAGCCCGGCCAACACTAAGCCAGCTAACAAACGCCAAGATAATCCGGCAAAAAAGATCACAGAAAAGCCCGCCACAAACACCAGAATCGTCGTTCCCAAATCGGGCTGTTTGGCGATCAAGCCAGCGGGAATTACCAAGATCACCGTGGCGATACCAAAGTCTTTCCAACGCAAAGATCCTTCTCGTTTCTGAAAGTACCAAGCCAGCATTAATGGTAGCGCAATCTTTAGTATCTCGGAGGGCTGTACGATAGTGCCAACATTGAGCCAACGCCGCGAGCCATTTTTGACGATGCCGAACATTGCCACACCGACCAACAAAGTAACGCCAAGCACATACAAAGGCACAGCGAAACGCATCAGCGTTTGTGGCGGTACATTCGCCACGATCCACATCACAAAAAAGGCAATCACGATATTACGCAAATGATGTTCAACCCGGCCAGGCCAATCTAAACCGGCAGAGTACATCGTAATGATCCCTGTCGAGACGATCAAAAATAATAAGATCGCCAGCGGCGCATCAAACACCATAAAGAGCGAACGGAAGCGATTCCAATAGACCGATTTATTGTCCATACTATTTTTTCACTCCTGCTGGATTCGCTTCAGGCGATACCTTTGCTGGCGACACTGTTGGTAATTTCGGGCTTGCCGGTGATGTGACAGGAGACGTTACCGAGGTCGTGGCAGGAACCGCTGGCAGCTTGACGATTGCAGGTGCAGGCGCGCCGATGGTTGGTGCGACAGTCGCCGCATTTTCTTCTTCATGGATATGCGCAAGATCTTCAACCTCGTCGCCAACTGCTGGCTGCACAGGCACCGCTTTTTCTGTAGGTCGTTTACCTAGCAAATAATAATCAAAGGCTTTACGTACAATCGGTGCAGCAGACTCAGAACCATAGCCACCATTCTCAACAATAATAGCGACCGCAATTCTAGGTTTATCAATTGGCGCAAAGGCGATGTACCATGAATGATCACGGAAGCGCTCTACTGCATGCTTAGTGCCATGCTTTTCAGTTTTCTTCATCGCGATTACTTGCGCTGTCCCTGTTTTACCACCAGAGGTGTAGGCTGCACCAGAAAACGCGCGCATACCTGTACCTTCACGAACTACGCCGCCCATCGCATTTTTAATAAATTCGATATTCTCGATTTTTAATGGAATCCGATAACTTTCTTTCGGAACGGTTAAGCTGCGTTGCTTTGATTGCGGATCTTCAACTTGCTTCACAAGGTGCGGTTTCATCACGATGCCATTGTTCACCAAGGTGGCGGTGGCATGTGCCATTTGTAAAGGAGTGAACGTATTTTGCCCCTGACCAATCCCAAGAGAAATGGTATCGCCGGGAATCCAACGTTGATTTGCTGGTTTCTTGAATGCCGCGCGCTTCCACGCCGTCGACGGCAATAATCCTTTACGTTCATTATCCAAATCGATGCCGGTAATTTGTCCCATTCCAAATTGCGCCATGAAATCGTGCATGGTATCGACGCCCATTTCATTCGCCAATTGATAAAAATAGGTATCACAAGACAAAGCAACTGCGCGGTACATATCGACTAATCCATGCCCACCCGGTTTATCATCACGGAAAATTTTATTCCCAAAAGCGAAATAGCCAGGATCAGAAATCGCCTGCGTCATGGTGCGCTTGCCCAACTCCAAAGCGGCCAAGGCCATGAATGGTTTGAAAGTGGAGCCCGGTGGATAAGCACCAGTCAGTGGGCGGTTTAACAAAGGAATATCTTCTGAAGTATTTAGCTCATTCCAACTTTGTTGATCAATTCCTTCGACGAACAAATTTGGATCAAAAGTCGGCATAGAAACAAAAGATAAGACATCGCCTGTTTCTGGCTCTATCGCCACAAATGCACCACGGCGATCACCGAAAGCCTCTTCCACCACTTTTTGTAATTCAATGTCCACTGACAGAATCAGATTTTTACCAGAGGTCGGCAAATTGCGTGACAAGGTACGTACCGGACGACCACCCGCAGATACCTCAACTTCTTCAAATCCAGTCGTGCCATGCAAGATTTTCTCGTAGCTTTTTTCCAGTCCTTCTTTACCGATATAACTGGTGCCTTTGTAATTTGGCGCGTCTTCGCTGTTCTCAATCAAGTCAGCATCACGTTTATTGATCCGTCCGATGTAGCCAATGACATGCGAAGCGACATCCCCCAAAGGATATTGCCGAAATAATCGCGCCTGTACATCCACCCCAGGAAAACGAAAGCGCTGCGCCGTAAAGCGTGCTACTTCTTCATCCGATAATCGGGTGCGGATTGGCAGGCTTCCAAAACTTTTCGACTCTTCCATCAGTTTGCGCAGGCGCTTGCGATGTTTAGGCTGGATGTCGACTAATGCCGCGAGCTCATCAATCAAGCTATCGAGATCTTGCGTAATCTTGGAAGGTGTAATTTCCAGCGTATAGGCAGAATAATTGCGCGCCAAAATGACGCCGTTTCTATCTAAAATCAAGCCGCGATTCGGTACGATAGGCACCACCGAAATCCGATTTTCATTCGCTTTGGTCGCATAGGCTTCATGTTTGATAATCTGCAACCAAACATAACGCCCCAATAAAATACTAAAACAAACGAAAGCCAGCACACCAATCACCAGCAGGCGCACCCGAAATAAATATAGCTCACGCTCAGTATTTTTTAGTTCCGTCATACCTACTTCACTCCAGACTGAGATTGACTTAAATCGGACGCGTATTGTCTTTGTTGACTGCGCGACGCTGCGGAGCGAGAAGTAGCCAGGAAGCCACAGGCCACAAGGCGGTGGTCACTGCGCATTCTAAGAAAAATAGCCAGCCAGGAAAATGCGAATCAGAAGACAGTAATCGCACGGTCAACTGAACTAATTGAACGCCAAGAAATAATGGAAAGACATGCAAGCTCTGAGTGACCGGCGGAAACCACAAGACGCGGCGATGAATAGAAATTGCAAAGTAAGATAACAAGGTGAATGCCAAAGCATTCTCACCCAGATAAACAGCGTCATGTACATCCATCAGTAAGCCCATCAGGAAAGCCACGCCGATTCCCACTTTACGTGGTTGATGGATACTCCAGAACACCAGCACTAATGCGACGAAATCTGGCATACCGACATGCACACCCCAAGGAAACAAGTTCAACATGAACGCAGCCATAAGGCTGATCGCGATGAAAAATGAATTTGCGGGCAATAAAATGTAATGAGGATGGCTCATTTTTTATCCTCTTTGGCGGCACTTGCTGTCACACCACGCACCTCGGTTTTCGGCGGGTTTGGATTTTGCGTGACAGGCGTTGAAACTATAGGATTTGCAGGTACGACATCAGCGCTTAATGGAATCGCTTCCTTAGGCAGCGTCTTGTCATCGTCTTTTACCGAATCGCGCGTAACACGACGATTAATCTTTTCCTTCTTCGTCCGCTCTTCTTCTGATTCTGGCGGAGCTAACTGACTGGTGTCGACTAACAAAATCAATAATTGCTTATGCTGTTCAATACCAGCAACTGGTGTACACAAAACGACTTCAAATGTCGTACTTGCTTTGCTCTCCACTTGGGTCACTTTAGCGACTTGCAATCCTGCGGGATATACACCATCTAACCCCGAGGTAATCAAAATATCTCCGAGCTTCACATCGGCATTACTAGTGACGCGCATTTCCAGATGAGCGGAACGACCTCGCCCGTTAATCACACTGCGCATGCCGCTGCGCTCGACCTGCACGGGAATAGCCTGATTTTTATCCGTCAACAAAGTCACTTCTGCGGTCAGTGGAAAAATTCGCGTCACCTGACCAATCACACCGCGCTCATCGATCACTGGCTGCCCGATCGCCACCCCTTGTTGCGAGCCTTTATTCAGAATAATTTTGCGCGCATACTCATCGCGCGCGTCGTATAAGATTTCTGCTAACAGCGATTTGATTGGAGTACGTTCTTTCAATTCCAATAAACGACGCAGGTGCGCGTTTTCACTTTCTAACAAAGTACTCTTTTGCAGGGTTTGTGCTTGCAAGATTTGCTGCTGCTTTAAAGCCCCGAGCTCACTCTGCAAACGGGTGGTAGACGCAAAATAGTCGCCAAGGGATTTGACCGCATCGCGCGGCATTAACACAAGCATTTGCAAAGGATAGAGTGCGGTCGCCACGACCTGACGTACCCGCACCAACGAATTCAAGCGCGAATCAACCACCAAGAGGGCGATAGCGAAGACTGCGAAGAACACCACTTTAACGCGCGCCGATGCGCCCTGTTTAAAAAGTGGTGGTGGACTATGTTGCATAGATGAGCGCCAGCGAACAAGCAATAAAAACTTAAAAAAAGATCTGGCATCCTACATCTGCCAGATCTGACTTTAAAATATCTGTGATTATCGCCAGACCAAAACTGGATCTGGCAATTCACTCGAAATCAACGTGAATGACGATGAGTACTTCGACGCTGATTCCGCGCACAATCTGCGCACGATCAGCGGACAGATTATTCGTAAGAGAACAAAGAACCTAATTTATCCATACGTTCTAATGCCATTCCAGAACCGCGTACCACACAAGTCAAAGGCTCTTCTGCGACCAATACAGGCAAACCAGTTTCTTCCATCAACAAACGATCCAGATCGCGCAATAAAGCTCCGCCACCTGTCAACATCATACCTTTCTCGGCAATGTCTGCACCGAGTTCTGGTGGCGTCTGTTCCAAAGCATTTTTTACTGCAGAAACGATGTTATTCAGAGGATCTGTCAAAGCTTCCAAAATCTCGTTACTAGAGATAGTGAATGAACGTGGAATACCTTCTGACAAATTGCGACCTTTCACTTCCATTTCCTTGATTTCAGAACCAGGGAAAGCAGAGCCTATGGTTTTCTTAATCGCTTCAGCAGTTTGCTCGCCGATCAACATGCCATAGTTACGGCGAATGTAATTGACAATCGCTTCATCAAATTTGTCACCACCGACGCGCACAGAACCTTTATACACCATACCGCCGAGTGAAATCACGCCAACTTCGGTTGTACCGCCACCGATATCAACGACCATAGAACCGGTCGCATCAGAAACTGGCAAACCAGCACCAATCGCTGCAGCCATTGGCTCCTCGATCAAATACACTTGTGACGCACCTGCGCCTAATGCAGATTCACGAATCGCACGACGCTCAACTTGAGTGGAACCACAAGGAACGCAAATAATGATGCGCGGGGAAGGTTTGAAGAACTTGGTATCATGCACCATACGAATAAACTGCTTGAGCATTTGCTCAGTGACCGTGAAGTCGGCAATGACACCATCTTTCATCGGGCGAATTGCTTCGATATTGCCAGGTACTTTACCCAACATTTGCTTCGCTTCTTTACCTACGGCCTGGATAGTTTTCTTACCATTTGGACCGCCTTCCTGGCGAATCGCAACCACCGAAGGTTCATCCAAAACGATCCCTTGGCCGCGTACATAAATTAGCGTATTGGCAGTACCGAGGTCGATTGCCAAATCATTACTACGAAAAAAACCAAACATGTAAATTCCTGTGTATTCTGTATTGTCGATGTGGTGCCAGTGTTGTGCAACGTAATGTCACACTTCATGCCAGCATGTACCGCTACTTAGCGGTACGAAAACTTGTTCACTCTTTACGCTGCTTAAATGCCGAATAAATGCCAAATAAGTTCATATTTTCACAAAAAGCACGGTAAAAACCACGTTCTACCGGAATGAAAATAAGATGTTTTCAATGAACTTAACAACAAAAGAGCGCAAATCAACAAACTCATTCGCATTAAGGCCGTCATCAAGCACCTCTCGCATCTCAACATCAAAACCGCAAATTTCATCATCAAACTCGATATCTTCGGCGATTTTAAGAGTATTAACCCGACATTCTACCTTATAATCCTAGAAATCATAGGCAATCAACCAAATAGAATTGACACTTTTTTTGGCGCTTTTTACAAGGCTTGAAAAGCATAAAAAATTCATAATCCAGCGTCATCGCGGATGGTTGAAAGCACAAGTTTCACGCAACTATTTATTGTTATTAACATCATTTTGGCGCGCCAAGCGGCGTGGTAAACCATGTCTTTAGAATTGAACGATGTAAAACGTATCGCCAATCTGGCACGACTCGAATTAACCGAGGCACAAGCCAACAGCAGTTTAGAGAAGCTCAATGGCTTTTTTTCGATCGCCGAGCAGTTGAAGGCTGTCGATACCACCGGTGTCGCGCCTTTAAGCCATCCGATTGCAGCACTGATGCCTGAAATTTGCTTGCGTTTGCGTGAAGATCAAGTTACCGAGAGTAATCATCGCGAAGAATATCAACAAGTCGCACCCGCGACCCAAGATGGCCTCTATCTAGTACCAAAAGTCATAGAATAGAACGCCCTCGTTCAGTCATTTAAGCATGCCAGCACTACACAAAAAGATGCTGGCATGAAGCTACGAATCAAAGAATACGCTGAGAAAATCCATGCACACGCACTCATTGAAACAACTCTCTGCCATGCTGCAGAGTAAACAAGTCTCCGCAAGTGAATTAGCGGCACATTATTTAAGCCGTATTGAAGCCAGCAATCTCAATGCCTTTACCCACGTTGATCGCACTTTGACATTGACACAAGCTGCCGCTGCCGATCTGCGTTTTGCACAAGGCAACACCACCGTATTAACGGGCATTCCGATCGCGCACAAAGATATTTTCGTCACACGCGACTGGCGCTCGACGGCAGGTTCACGCATGCTGAAAAATTACGTCAGCCCGTTTAATGCAACCGTCGTTGAACTCTTTAATCAAGCTGGCACAGTCACCTTGGGCAAACTCAATTGCGATGAATTTGCCATGGGTTCTGGCAATGAAAATTCTTATTTTGGCCCGGTAAAAAATCCGTGGGATCTCAGCGCAGTTCCAGGTGGTTCGTCTGGTGGCTCTGCCGCAGCAATTGCTGCACGCCTCGCACCAGCAGCGACTGGCACCGACACTGGTGGCTCGATACGCCAACCCGCTGCATTCTGCGGCGTGACTGGCATTAAGCCAACATACGGCAGCGTTTCACGTTTCGGCATGATCGCATTTGCATCCTCGCTCGATCAGGGCGGCCCGATTGCCCAGACTGCGGAGGATTGCAGTTGGCTGCTCAATGCGATGACGGGTTTCGACGAAAAAGATTCAACTAGCGTGCAACGCGACAAAGAAGATTTTTCACGAAATTTGAATCAAGACATCAAGGGTTTACGCATCGGCGTACCACGTGAATTTTTCGGTGAGGGTCTCGCCAAAGATGTAGAACAAGCAGTGCGCGCCGCCTTAGCAGAATACGAAAAAATGGGCGCAATTTTGGTCGATATTTCATTGCCAAAAACTGAGTTATCGATCCCCGTGTATTACATCATCGCCCCAGCCGAAGCTTCATCAAATTTGAGTCGCTTCGATGGCGTGCGCTATGGCCATCGCGCAGCTGAGTACAAAGATTTGAACGATATGTATCGCAAGACCCGCACTGAAGGTTTTGGCGAAGAAGTCAAGCGCCGTATCTTGACCGGCGCCTATGTTTTATCGCATGGTTATTACGATGCTTACTATTTGCAAGCGCAAAAAATCCGCCGCTTAATTGCGCAGGATTTCCAAGCTGCATTTGAACAATGCGATGTGATTATGGGCCCAGTTGCCCCAACAGTTGCCTGGGATCTCGGCGACAAATCCGACGATCCCGTTGCGAATTACTTAGCCGATATTTTTACTTTGTCGACCAGCTTAGCGGGCTTGCCTGGCATGTCGATTCCTTGTGGTTTTGGTCAAGGTGAAAAGAATAGTAAACGCCCGGTTGGTTTGCAGATTATTGGTAATTATTTTGCAGAAGCGAAGTTGTTGAATGTCGCGCATCAGTATCAGCAAGCGACCGATTGGCATACGAAGACGCCAATTTAAGTACCGAATTATTCGACGCGACCAAATTACCCCTCCCCCTATCAAATTGTATGTGGAAGGTTGGGATGGTGATGGGTTTTAGTGACATGAGTTGTTCTAAGTTTGCACGACCGAAACCCATCCCCACCCTAGCCCTCCCCTTGAAGGGGAGGGAACGCAGCAGTAGGTAACGGTAGGTTGCATCTGTCTCACAAAAAAATATGATTTTAAGGATTTATTATGCAATGGGAAGTCGTTATCGGATTTGAGACACATGCACAGCTCAAAACCAACTCCAAAATTTTCAGCGGTTCATCCATACAATTTGGCGCGGAACCAAATACACAAGCCAGCCCAGTTGATCTGGCCTTACCCGGCGTCTTGCCAGTAATGAATAAAGGCGCGGTAGAAAAAGCCATCCAATTTGGCTTAGCCGTTGGTGCGACTATCGCACCGGAATCGATCTTTGCGCGTAAAAATTACTTCTATCCGGATCTGCCAAAAGGCTATCAAATTAGTCAATTTGAAATCCCCGTAGTGCAAGGTGGTACGGTCACTTGTGTCGTTGAGAAAGATGGCAAATCGGAAGTGAAGGTAATTGAATTAACCCGCGCACATCTGGAAGAAGATGCGGGTAAATCGCTACACGAAGATTATCAAGGCATGACCGGCATCGATCTCAATCGCGCTGGCACACCACTATTAGAAATCGTGACGGAACCCGTGATGCGCAGTGCTGCCGAAGCAGTCGCCTATGCCAAAGCCTTACACTCGCTAGTTGTTTGGTTAGATATTTGCGATGGCAATATGCAAGAAGGTTCATTCCGCTGCGATGCCAACGTTTCTGTGCGCCCTGTCGGTCAAAAAGAATTCGGCACACGTTGCGAAATCAAAAATCTGAACTCTTTCCGCTTTCTGGAAGAAGCGATCAATATCGAAGTGCGTCGTCAAATCGAATTGATCGAAGACGGCGGCACCGTGGTGCAAGAAACTCGCCTCTACGATCCAGATCGCAAAGAAACACGTTCTATGCGTAGCAAAGAAGATTCACAAGATTATCGCTATTTCCCTGATCCAGATTTGCCACCATTACGCATCAGTCGTGAATGGGTTGAACAAGTTCGCAGCACCATGCCAGAACTCCCGACCGCAATGCGCGAACGCTTCATCACGCAATTCGACTTATCGGATTACGACGCCATGATCGTCACGCAATCAAAAGCGATGGCGGCGTACTTTGAAGCAGCAATTGCCGCTTGTCCAGCTGGCGACAAGGCCGCACAAGCAAAGCAAATCGCGAATTGGCTAATGGGCGATGTTTCCTCCACACTCAACCGTGAAGGCATAGACATCACAGCGATCCCCGTCAACGCAGCTCAACTCGCAACACTGTTACAGCGCATCACCGATGGCACCATCTCTAACAAAATCGCCAAAGAAGTTTTCGCTGCGATGTGGCAAACACCTTCAAGCGATGTCGATCTGGCAGACAAAGTCATTGATGCAAAAGGCCTTAAACAGATTTCTGATGTCGGCGCTTTAGAAAAGATTATCGACGAAGTGATGGCAGCAAATCAGCAGTCAGTTGACGAATATCGCGCGGGCAAAGAAAAGGCATTTAACGCCTTAGTTGGTCAAGCAATGAAAGCGACCAAAGGCAAAGGAAACCCTGCTCAAGTGAATGAATTGTTAAAGAAGAAGTTGGCTGGTTAACTCATTTTATGAAAAGTAAATAGAAGCCGTACGTAGACTTCAATTATTGTGGCATCACGCCGCCATCGAATTAAGTTCTATCTGGCTTCTATTCGCCTAATACAATTAAGGTGTAAGCCAGCTTGCAATACAAGCTAGCCTAACTTTTTCACGTATTGCGTTAAATATCGTTAATCAATTTCACTTGCTGCTTCAAGCTGTTCTCCAAATAGAGCTCGGGGAAATTTACCTTGCGCCTCAAATTCATTTTTGTTTGCAACAGCCGATCTGCCTTTTCCGCAAATGCGTCAACATCAAAAAAATCAAAAGTTTCGACACCTAATTTCGTTGCGAATTCTGTGACAGGCTGGGTATTCGATGCAATCACAGGCAAACCACTAAATGCAGCCTCCAAAAAAGACCACGACAGCACAAATGGTGTCGTCCAATAGGAATGCACTTTACTAACGCTAAGTAAATCCAAATAAGTCTGGTAAGGCACTTTCCCTAAAAAGTGAACTCGACGCAAGTCTAATTCGCCTCCCACTTCAGCCGTTAAATACTCACGCCAACTCAGTGAATTTGGCGCACAGTGCCCATAGCCTAAACCGTCACCTCCAACAATCAAGGCATGTGCATTCGTGCGCTTTCTTAGAATATTCGGTAAAGCGCGCATTAAGCATTGAAAGCCTCGCACTGGCTCGAGGTTGCGCGCCACATAGCTTAATACCTCGTCTCCGGGATTAAAACTCAAGGCGCCATGATGTTGATTTGCGGCGACCTCGATACGTGCATGGGGATTAAATGTCAATCGCTCTACATCGATCCCATCATGAATAACGGTAATTTTCTCTTGCGCCCAAGATGGATAAGTACTTTTCTGCCACTTCGTCGGCGAGATCGCCGCATCGGCAATTTCCATACTTAATAAATTGTTCGTGTTTTTTAAACGTAAGCGACAACGTTGCTGAAAATTCAGCGGGGGAATCTCGGGGTCAAATCCGACGTCTTGCCCCTCTAAATTATAATAAAATTCACAATAGATAATTAATTTTGCTTGCGGAAATACATCCTTCATAAATAGTGCTTCGCCTGATCCGGGATGCGCAATAATGATGTCCGGAACAAACCCTTCGCGCTTTAACTGTAAAGCTGCTGCTGCACATGCTTCCGCCAGCAGAATTTTTGACTCTTGATCCTTTAAAAGCGGATGTGTTTCTGGGGCGGCTGGTCGTAGCAAAGTATAGGGACGCAACATTACACCCGAAATGGGCTGTGGCTGAGACACTGTTAGCGCAACAATTTTATTTTTTTTGTTTTGTGCCAAATGCGCGGCAAGGTGCACGAACTGACTGGGGAAATTTTGGTGTATGAAAAGAATCTTCATCGCAACACACTCTCTAATTCCTGAAATATCGTTGAACTCGTCTCTGGCAAGGTCGCTAAGGCCCACAAGTCCCATCGCTGCCCTTCATGCACACGCACTTCACTAAAGCCTGCGTCGAGCAAAACTTTCCCTAACAAATTAGAAGTAAATCCAGTACGATGCGCCATATAATGATTCCCATTTGCTATCGATGCCTGATGCCCAAACATGACATCCATCGCAGTAATTGGTCCGGCAGCGGATTGATATAGAGGCTGATCTAAATCATTGTTGGCAACATATTTGGTGATGACACGAAGATCTGGAACAGTAATTAAAACAAATCCTCTCAGTTTTAAAACCCTTCGAAATTCCGCCAAAGCAATCGGCACTTCAAACGAATTAACATGCTCGAGGTTATGCGATGACCAAATCGCATCAACACTTGCATCTGGCACAGCACTCAAATCAAGGATACTACCAAGAATATCTGGATTCACCTGCGGGTCGATGTCTAAACGAATTTCATTCCATTGTGCAGACTGAAAAAAGTGCGGTAAAGATTCACGTCTAGACTGACCACAGCCAACATGAAGTAATTGAAGATTGTTTCCCTTCGTGTCGGAACTCTTTATCTCCGCGATACTTTGTGATTGAATTTGCATAAGCGAATTATTCCAAACGCTGATTAGTCATATTTAAACAAGGCGGCATCTCGCGGTGATCGATCTCGCGGTGGCAATGCTAATCCCGCGAAGGCATTCCGATGTGAATCGAGATTAAGGCTAGGATGGTATGCTGGATCGCGCAGCAAACATGCTCCCCAGCGTTGGCGAAAAATCTCGATTTCACGTTCGGCTCGTGCTCTCTTCTGTGGCGTGTCTTCATGTCCGCGACTGGCGGATTCTGCATGCAGTAGGCGAGCATAAGGAGTCCAAATAATCGACTTACCTAGCTGACGTAACTTCAGGCATAGATCGACATCATTAAACGCAACAGGGAATGCATCACCGTCCATGCCGCCCACAGCAAGGTAATCATCTTTGCGTAAAAATAAGCAAGCCGCGGTGACACTACTTACCTGTTGCAGTAATTGATTGCGACCGTGATCACCCCAGTCCCTGTCAGCGAGCCGATTACCAAAATGCGCGGCAACATTTCCTACTCCTAGGAGCACACCACCATGCTGCACCATGCCGTTTGGCCAAAGCAATTTAGCGCCAACAGCACCCACTCCAGGCTGTAGTAAATGACTCATGATCTCGTCGAGCCAACCATCATGCAAAGCTTCAATATCATTATTAATCAAACCGATAACCTCGCCTTTGGCGACTTCGACCGCTTGATTATTTAAAGTGGCAAAATTAAATGCCCCAGGTATTGAAAGAATTTTTATACCTTGTTTTTCAATACGCCGAAAATAGGTTTTGGTCTTGGCCTCAACCGAATCGTTATCAACAACAATAATTTCGAGATTTGGCCAATCGGTATGGGCTTGCAATGTACTAATGCAGCGACTCAGTAAATTAACTCTATCGCGCGTTGGAATAATGAATGTGACGGCGGTATTTCGTTTTTTTTGATTTAAATTTCGACAAATTCGACGGGCTGAAAAATTGCCTGAATTTGGACTGTGTGGCAAAAGTTGGGATTCAGGCTCCAGCACTTCTAAGGCTCGTTGCGCTGCGTCTGTACGCTTAATTTTCTCGGATTCACTTAAGGCTGAATTAAAGTGATACAGCACTCTTGGCACGTGCACAATTGCGCTCTCGCCCTGATTCCAAACAAGAGATAACATCCCCCACGAAAACTGTGCCTGATCTAAAGGCATAGAGTTTTTATTCAAATAGGTATCAAGCACCGCACGACGTACCAACATAAAATCTAAAGGATAATCGCTAGCGAGTGCATACTCAGGATTCCAAGCTGGCTTAAACCATGGCTCCCCAGCACGTTCACTATCGGTGTAAACGATTTGCGTACAAGGATTTATAAACCCATCCAGCGCACAAGATAGTGCGTGCGGCAGCAAAGTATCGCCAACACGGATACAAGCAATCACATCGCATTGATCATCGAGAGCGCTTTGCAGCATTTCGGCGAAGGATCGAGATACTCGCTGTTGACGTTTCCCCGCCCCCCTATTTTGCAGCGCATTTGGGATATAAATTTGCGGCTTAAAATCTTGCTGTTCTAGGCTGAACATTGTGTTCTGTAGAGCCTGTGCGAAATCGATTTCGTCAACGTTGTCACACCCAAAACTTCCCGCACAAACTACGACCCCAAGTCTTAGCTGAGGATTTGATCTCTTCGGCAAACGATCAGATATCGGGGGCACTTCAAATAACGATGACCACTCCCCGTAGGAATTCATTCCCAAACTACGTGGCAAATAGCGTTCATACGATTCGATCAATTGTGCGAGCACTGGCTCTCGACTTGAATCAATTAAAGTCTTGCCACCTGAAGCGTAGCAGCACACAGACACAGGACTACCATTTAATTCATTGCCAAGCGCATCCGTAACTCGAACGCGATGCTCCTGTCCATTGGCTAAATCAAGCGGCAAGTTTAATTCAAAGCCATGTGAACCAACGTCGTATGAGCGTAAAGCGGGATGTAAAAGATTTGCCTTTGCTTGAGCAATAAGCCTCTGTCCTAAATAGGCTTTTACTTCTTTATGCGCTGCTGCATCGCGGGGATCAATGCACCAGCCTAACAAGCACAGCGCATTATCCGAAAATACTTTACTAGTTACGGCAATTGGTGGCAGACATGGCGCCTTCAAATCGATAGTTCCCGAGAGCACAACACTTGTGTTAGCAACACGAACTAACAAGCTTCCATTTTTTGCTTGAAAGCTACTGCCCAAATCTGCGACAAACCCATGGCAAAAATCAACAGGCGAGTTTTGTAAGGATGACTCTGAAAAAAGCTCCTTAAACTCCGCAGCCATGTCACTGCGCATAACATCCGCAGTGACACTACCGATTACCTCAGAATTAATGCATACCTCCAAAACGACACGGGCACTTGGATCAAGCACATTCAGTGCCCACCCATACAACAAATTATTATGCAATCCATCTATAGCACCGTGCCAATGAGAAATCGAATTGTCCATCAGCCCTTAATCCAATGATTTAAATAAGTCACAGGATCGAAACTCTCGTCGATCTGCACTTGCTTTATGTTTAACGCAATTAACTGGCTACTCTCAGTTAATACTTCTTTACACCCTGCAAAACCTAGAATAACAGTATCGCTCAAAAGTGAGGACTTTTGCGTAGCGATAGAGGGCAATACATCGACAACCCCGGTATGCCACAAGGCTTCGCTAACTTCACCAATAATGAGAAGTCGCAACTTTGAAAGTCGATTGTCGGCATCGCAAGTTGCGGCGAGCGTCGCCAGATGACGAGCTAACTGTAAGATCTTATGAGAAAAAGCAGAACTCATTCTATTTTCCCAAACAGCAATTCGCTCCCAACGATCATGCAAGGCTGAAGGCAATACACATGCGTTTGGGGTCTTGCGCGTATCCGCATTTTTTTCGAGACGACTTAACCAAGAACAATGCTGATTCACTAAACCTTCATGAATAAGCTTGCGTGCTTGCTGCAAAGGATCTTCCTTTATAAAGCGGTGGTAAGTCTCATAATAATCAGGGTAACGCGATGCGATGACGCGGCGATTTTGAGCTACTCTATAGGTCTTTTCAGCACCAAACGAAACACCGCCAGCATGGGCAAGGAATACGCTGGTCGCAACTAAATGACGATATCCGTGGGAACTGGCACGAAGGCACCAATCAACCTCCTCGCTATACCCTCTGATTAAATGGTAGCCATCCAACAAACCAATCTGGCAAATAACTTCTGACTTCATAAGCATCGCGAAACCACAGCAAGCTGGCACTTCTATGTCAGACATTTGCCCTGATTCATGCAATGCTGCTACACAGGCGTCGATACTTTTTAATTGCTGAAAACTGGGGGCTGGATTGTTATTTGCAATCTTTGGAAAGCTACTGATTTCGCCATTATTTGACCAAGGGGTGACGGAAGCAATATCGACGGCGCTATACAATGCACGGACCATACGATCTATCCAATTTGCATGCACCAATGTATCCGCATTAAGCAACAATACATCCTCGCTCAAGTCTCTCGCTTGACGCAAACCGCGATTAACCGTCTCAATAAAACCGAGGTTGTAAGTATTACGAATTAATGTGATTTTTTTTTCTGCTACCAGTGAATCCAACCATGTAGAAATTGCAGGCTCTGGACTTGCGTCGTCTATGACCATCACTCGTGCACGAGTCTGATTGTATGGCAAGCTCTGTAACACGCTATTCAAACATGCTTGTACTTGACTTAATCCGCGATACACAGGGATCAGTATGCAGACTTGATTCATATTCGATGTGCGAGCATCTGGCAATGAGGTCGCTACCTCATCGAACTTATTCTTTAATAGAAGCTCATTGTTATCAGCAGAAAAATTTAAGGGTGATCCATGAAACAACTCTGGAACTGTAAGATGCTCTGAATCGATAAACGCCAGTGACCACACATCATTCGTTTGCGGACAATCTATGTTGAAAATCTGACCATCTGCCGTTAAAGCATAGACAAATTGTCGATGTTCATTTGCCACAAGCAAATGAACCGTCTCGTGCTTTCCGTTCGCGAGCAAGGGTGCGAAAATTCTTCCAGCAATTGACGCACCGTCTCTCCAACAAACGCCGAAGCGTTGCAACTCAGCGTTCTTTATTTGATCAATTAAAGAGAGATATCGGTCACTCTGACAACGCGCAGGGAGAAACAAAGGTGCTAAATCACGCACACTTTGTATAGCACCAGCACTTCTCCACGCGTCAAGCATAGAGTCCTGCAAAAAAATATCTTGCGGGTCAATGCACCAAGCAAAGTACCAAGCCTTTGATGCCAACTCAGGCTGACAGCGTTGCAGAATTTGTGCGCGCAAAATCGCTGCGATACTTACATTTGGCAATCGCCGACACACGTATTCAACGGCAATTAATGCACTCGCAAAATCC
>DLGN01000147.1 GCA_002482715.1 Oxalobacteraceae bacterium UBA7693 | reverse complement strand
ACCGTCTATTAAATGCCTTAAGTGCACCATTGAAGATTGAGTCGCAGACGATATTCTTCCATCCCAGTATTGGTATCGCTTGTGCGCCATTGCATGCGCAGTCTGCTGTAGAAGTGCTGCGTGTCGCAGATTTAGCATTGAAGAATGCGCAATCAAATAATTTGCGAATCGAATTAGCAAGTGCCAAGCGTGATCAACGACATAGCCCAGATGATTTGCCGCGCGCGATTAAGCAAGTTTTGGATGAAAATGCTTTAGAAGTGCGTTATCAACCAAAAGTTGATTTGCGTTCTAAAAGCATTAAGTCGGTCGAGGCACTGGTGCGTTGGCCTACTGACCACGCACAAAGTGTGACAACGAATTTACTGATTGATACGGCAGAGCAATTTGGCTTGATTGAGCAATTAACGATCCAAGTTTTCAATAAGGTTTTGCAAGAAGCCGCGGACTGGGAAAAGCAGGGTTTGCACGTGGTGGTCTGGATTAATTTATCGGCACGACTGTTAGCCCTAGAGCAGTTGCCCAAAGTTTTGGAGCGGCTTTTACAGGTCTGGAATCTCCCGGCTTCCGCGATTGGCTTAGAGGTCACGGAAAGTGCATTTATTCACGACATTGAACACACCACTGCCTTATTATTTGAGCTAAAGAATTTGGGATTTCGTTTATCCATCGATGACTTCGGCACAGGTTATTCGTCGCTTGCCTATTTGCGCCGTTTTCCGATAGATGAATTGAAAATCGACCGAGTCTTTGTGCAGGGAATGTTCAGCTCGCAACAAGATAAACAAATCGTACAAAGTATCATCGGCTTGGCGCACAATTTTGGATTGTCTGTGGTCGCTGAAGGTGTTGAGCATGAATCTACATTAAACACTTTGCGATTAATGGGCTGTGATGAAATTCAAGGTTTTTATTTTGCTCAGGCGATGCCTGGCAAGGATTTAATCAGTTGGTGTGAAGAGTTTCATCGTCACAGTATGGAACGCCTTTAGTTATTTTTTCCTCAAAGTATGGATAGCAGAAGCACATGATGACGAATGATTCTTTGACTGTTGATAAGCCACGTTTGCGTATTGGATTGATCGCCAATCGTGCCCACCAAGATGCGCCAGATTCCGCACTGGTAAAGCTATTTCAACGGGCCGCGAAATCGATTCAAGCGCTGGACATTGAATGGGTGGTGGTGGGACGCACCTTGGATGCCATTCAGGCGCACGGTTTGCTCGAACAATGTAGCCCACATGTGCGCTTCCCCTATGGCCGTGATGGCGGATTGATGAAGTTGGTTGCGCATGTGGTGAATAGCGATCCGCATAATTCGATTGATGCAGTTATTTATCTGATTGATCCGGTTGATCACTCATCAATTTTCCCCGAGGCATTAGCGCTCAAGCGTCAATGTGTGATTCATCGCAAACCTTTTTTATCCACCTTGGCAGCGGCTTGTGAATGGTTGGAACTGGAAGCGCTCGCCATCGGTAGCCGTACCCATTTTACCGACACGCTTGGTTTGGATTTGCAGCACGAGAGCATTGCTTTGATCGCCCATGATGCCTTGAAACCTAATATGCTGCAGATCGCAGAAAAGCATTTTGCATTATTGGATCAATTCGCGCATCGTTACGCGACCGGTACAACCGGATCGTTATTGAATCAACTAGCGCAAAAGCGCAAAGGTGAAGAGGCTGGCCGCCATTGGGTGCAGCCATTTTTATCAGGCCCTATGGGCGGTGATGCGCAAATTGCGGAATTGGTGCTGGAAAGAAAAATACGCCGTATTGTTTTTCTGGAAGACCCGCATGTTGCGCGCCAGCACGAAGCCGATATTCAGTTATTAGAACGTGCGGCCAGAACGGTGACAGACTTCGCATTGGTGGTCAGCGATGGCGAAGGAAGTGATCGCTGGTTGCGGTTGTTGAGCGAACGATTATCTTGATTGTGGCAAATGGTGCATAGTTATTTCGATATTGATTCGGTACAATGTCAATTTGCTTCAACTCGCTGCTTTGCTTGGGATTGTGAAGATCGCAAGACGTAGCCCATGTATCTCGAAAGAAATTAAATTATGACACGCCGCTATTCCGACATGAATCAACACGACGCATTGTATAAAGTTGCCCGCGCTTATCCAGGTGGTTTGGATGCATTGGCGGCACGTATGCAGATGTCGGTGAATGTTTTGCGGAATAAATTAGCGCCGGGTATTGAAACCCATTACCCTTCTTTTGAAGAAACGTCGGTCATCATCAGTCTTTGCCACGAAGCTGGCGTAAAAGATGCCTTATTGCCTTTGCATGCGATGTTGGCGCGACACGGTATGGCAGGTTTTATTGTGCCAGAGCCTCAGGAATTTACCGACGATGATTTATCGCAAACGGTTTGCCGTGTCATGAGTCAAGTGGGGAATGCAGCAGAAGCGGTTTCAGAAGCCATGATGGATAGAGTGATTACCAGCATGGAAGCCGACTTGATTGAACGTGAATTTCAGGCCGCATTGGCCGCGATTGGTGAATGGCGTGCACGAATCCGGCAACATCACAAAACAAACTAAACTAAAGGCCGCTGGGCTTTTTCGCTGATGGGGCAGCAGATACTGCTCCTGCCTTTTTAGTGATCGTGTTGCTCTCCGCAGTCATACCCTCATGATGATGTCATCGTTCTTCTTTAGACAATGTCAGATCCACACATAACCCCCGTCGCTTCACAGCCGCGCTCACTAGCCGATCTGTTTTGGTCATTCACTATCTTAGCTTTGCAAGGATTTGGTGGTGTGGTGGCGATCGTGCAGCGTGAGTTGGTTGATAAAAAACGTTGGATGACACGTGAAGAATTTGTAGAGGAATGGGCCGTAGCGCAAGTGATGCCCGGACCGAATGTGGTGAATCTGGCGATGATCATCGGTAACCGTTTCTTTGGTTTGGCTGGTGCCCTGAGCGCTTTAGCCGGCATGTTGTGCTTTCCCCTAATTTTGTTATTGTTAGTGGTGCTTTTGTACGCGCAAATTGCGCAGCACCCTGGCGTAGCAGGTGCGCTACGCGGTATGAGCGCGGTCGCGGCAGGTATGATCATCGCCGCAGGCTTGCGCTTATTGCCCACATTAAAAACCCATCCATTAGGCGCACCGTTCACAGCCATGGTTGCATGCTTGAGTTTTATCGCGATTGCTATTTTTCGTGTCCCCTTGGCCTATGTGCTACTGCTGCTAGGGACGCTTTCTATGGGCCTGGTGTATCGCCAGCTGAAACAAATTGCGGAGCGTCAATCGTGAGCACGTTTTCAGCGATGCCCCTGATTAGTATGGATTGGCTAGACTGGCTGAATTTCTTTTTGCATTTTATGTTGCTATCGTTGTTGTCGGTCGGCGGTGCTGTCTCGACTCTACCCGACATGCATCGTTATCTGGTTGATCAACAACATTGGATGAGCGATGCGCAATTTAATGCTTCAGTTGCCTTAGCGCAGGCGGCGCCTGGCCCGAATGTTTTATTTGTCGCCTTAATGGGCTGGCATGTAGGCGCTAACACCGGGAGTTTATGGGCAGCTTTATTGGGGGTGTTAATTGCGATGGTCGGCATTATTTTGCCAAGTGCAACACTCACTTTTACCTTTGCTAATTGGAGTCATAAAAATCGCGATTTGATTCTCGTTCGCAGTTTTAAATTGGGAATGGCACCAATTGTGATTGGCTTACTGATTGCGACCGGATGGATTATGGCAAGCGCTCCGCATGACACAGCACGGCAGTGGGCGATGTATCTGCTCGCTGCTGTGTCCGCGATCTTGGTTTGGCGTACACAAATTCATTTATTGTGGCTATTGGGTGCAGGTGCTTTACTGGGTTGGTTTGGCTTCATTTGAAGCTTGGATCTACAAAGCATAAGCAGCTTGCATTAACTCTTAATAGGCAAACTCAAACGGACTTCCAAGCCACCTTCTGGCAGGTTCGATAAACTCAATTTGCCATTATGCTGTCTCGCGATGTTCATCGCGATGGTTAAACCCAATCCTGTGCCGCCGGTCTCACGCGAGCGCGAAGTTTCAATGCGGTAAAAAGGTTCAAAGACACGGTTCTGCTGATCGGGCGGAATTCCGGTACCGCCGTCTCGCACACAAATATGTAGCCATTTCTGTTTTGCGTCCATCGTTTGCAGTAGGTGAATATGCGCACGATGGCCGTACTTGATCGCGTTGTCGACTAAATTATTCAGGCAACGTCGCAACGCCTGCGGGCGTGCCATCACGGTCACTTTAGATTTGTCGATTAGGCTGACATCATGTCCGGCATCGCTGGCGTCTGTGCAAATACTATCGAGCAAGGAATCGATGTCTAGCGCCTGTAAGCTTTCATTGCTATCCATGCTGCGCGCTAAATCCAAACCTTCTTTTACCATCATTTGCATATTTGACAGATCACCGACAAGTTTGTCGTGTAGTTCATTGTCGTTGACCTTCTCCAGACGCAGACGCAAACGTGTCAATGGTGTTTGTAAATCATGGGTAATCGCTGCCAACATTTGTGTGCGCTGTTGAATGTGATCTCGAATCCGCAATTGCATAAAGTTGAACGCACTGATCGCTTGGCGAATTTCCTTTGCGCCCACTTCTCTTAAGGCCGGGCGATTAATATCTTGTCCCAGATCGGTTGCCGCCTGCGCCAATTGTTGTAATGGCCGAATCGTCATGCGGGAAACGAGTAGCGCGAGTCCGGCGATACAGGCAAGGAACAGGCCGAGGTAATAGTAGGTTTCAGGTTGAATCGGATTCGATGATGGTTTCGACGGGAAGATGGTTTGATGTAATCCTGAACCATCACTTAACACGAAAATTAAGGCTTCGCAGGCATCGACTGGGCCGCGATCATCTGGACGCATCAGACAATTTTCTGGCGCAGGTGGCAGTGGAATAATTTTAAAAGATTTGCTCAGACGTTCACTTAAAACGATGCCGTACGGTGTGCTGGCCTGATAGGCCGGGACGTTGGTTGGAACTGGCACAACTTTTAAACCAAAGCGATGAATTGCTTTGAGCAGACCTTCGCGGTTGGCAGCAGGCAGATCGTCGATCGCTTGGATTAATTGTTCTGCATGTTTTGCGCGATCAGCGCGATAGGAACTACGTTCATTACTGATAGTTGTTTGACGCTCACCAAACGCTAGCCACCAAGTCAGTGCAGCAGAGCACAGAATGCCAAATAGCAAGACAGAAAAAATCCGGGCAGAAATCGTATCGAAGCGTTTCATGTGCGATCTTAAATTTCAGAATGAACGTTAACGGTGAGTACGTAACCACCATTGCGCACCGTTTTAATAATCTGTGGCGAGCGCGCGTCTTCACCGAGCTTTTGACGCAAGCGGCTGATTTGAATATCAATCGAGCGATCAAACGGATCGGCATCACGCCCTTGCGTCATATTTAATAATTGATCGCGGTTGAGTACGGTATTCGGTTGATCCAAAAAAATATTCAGTAAGCGATATTCAGAACCTGATAAAGCAATCACCCGGTTATCAGGACTAATTAAATGTCGTGCTACCAGATCGACCATCCAATCCCCGAATTTTAATTTTTGCGGTTTATTGAGATCACCATGTTCACCGGTCGCTTGTGAGCGCCGTAACACGCTACGAATACGGGCTAATAATTCCCGTGGTTCGAATGGTTTTGGCAGGTAGTCGTCGGCGCCCATTTCTAAACCCAAGATACGATCTAAAGGTTCACTACGAGCAGTTAACATGATAACGGGCACCGTTGATTTTGCCCGTAAATTGCGGCATAAAGTCAGGCCGTCTTCACCAGGCAAGTTGAGATCTAGAACGATCAGATCAACCGATTGCTTTTCTAAGTTGGCCCACATACCTTGACCATCGCCCGCCGTTAAGGTGGTGTAACCATGGGTTTCCAGATAATCCGCCAGTAAGCTGCGGATTTCACGATCGTCATCGACAATTAAAAGAGTGTTTTGCGTATCCATAGGCATATTATTGACCAAGCTTTCTTGCTGCGCACAGATTTAGGCTTAAAGTTTTGTATCGACTTGTTATCAGCAGCATAAATTGAAACAAACTGAAACATGCGCACTGTGATTATCGTCTACCGTTACATCGAGATACACTGTTTGTACACACCGACATTTACTTCTTACAAATACAGCGCACTATGTGTTCCATGTGCACTGCGGATTGAAATCGGAACAGACACACATGATCTGAACGCGCGGCAGCCATAGGTTTTTAACCCTGAGATGTTCTGTGAAATCTTATTAGAAAAAGGAAATATCATCATGAAATTTTTAAAAAATACGCTCGTGCTCAGCTTAACGACAGCAAGCTTAGCTATTGCGGCAGGTGTTTTTGCACAACAAACTCCGACATCGGCTCCGGCACAAGCTTCAGCGCGCTCTGCCGAACATGCTAAGAGGATGGAGCAAAGACAGCAAAGAATGCAAGCCGGTATGGAAAAACATCGCCATCAATTACATGACAAATTGAAATTAACGCCACAACAAGAACCTGCGTGGAAAGCATTTACTGAGGCGACCAAGTCGCAGCACGATCAAAAATTGATGCAATCCAGAGCAGATCATCAGGCGATGGCAGCGATGTCCGCTCCAGCTCGCATGGAAAAAATGCTGGAACGTTCTAAGGAGCGTCTGGCACGTATGCAACAACACTTGGATGCGTTGAAAAGTTTTTATGCTGTGTTAACACCTGAACAGCAAAAGATTTTTGATGCTAGCCATCAAGGAATGCATGATCGTATGAAGAAGCGTATGCATGATGGCATGCAAAAACGTATGCAGAATCGCATGCATGATGGAAAGCCAATGCGGATGCATGAAGGACAGGCTCCAGTACCAACTACGAAATAATCAAACTTATGTGAAATTCTTGGGCAATTTCACGATGGTCGTAGGACTATCCGATAAAATGGAGGCTTGGGCGACCAGCCTCCATTTTCTTTTAGGATCTCCTTCTTGCACCGATTGGAGGCCTGACGTAATTACATGACTATTGTTGATCCATTGATTGCTGAGGTTCCTGTTATCGCCTTACCAAATAGCGCAATCGCTACTGCCGCGCATCATTTGCGTGATGTTGTACAGATTTGTTTTTCGCATACAGACGAGCATAAAGCGATCGTGGTGTTTGATTTGCGCAGTGATTTGGCAATGGCGCTCGCCAGCGCATATCGGCAATGTTTGCCGAATGCACAGTTTATCGACTTTGATACGCATAGCGCCGAGCAAGTGATGGCTAGCTTAAATGCTTTGCAAGCCGGTGATTTGGTTGTGCTGGTACAGACCACAAATTTCC
>DLGN01000415.1 GCA_002482715.1 Oxalobacteraceae bacterium UBA7693 | reverse complement strand
ACCGTGCCGATGATGTAGAAGGTGTTATCCACATTCGCGACCCAATCGCGCATCGCTTCGTTTAAGGCATCTTTCAAAGTCTTAGAACCAGATTCAACTGGCACCACAGTCGCTCCCAAAAGCTTCATACGATACACATTTTGCGCCTGACGTTTTACATCTTCAGAACCCATGTACACCACACACTCCAAACCAAAACGCGCACAAATCGTCGCGGTCGCTACGCCATGTTGACCTGCACCCGTTTCCGCAATGACGCGAGGCTTACCCATGCGTTTAGCCAACAAAGCCTGACCGATCACATTATTGATTTTGTGGGCACCAGTGTGATTCAAATCTTCACGCTTGAAGTAAATCTGTGCACCGCCCATGATCTCAGACCAGCGTTTAGCGTGATAGATAGGTGACGGGCGACCGACGAAATGTTTGAGCTCGTAACGAAACTCTTCTAAAAATTCCGGGTCATGCTGGTATTTAGCGTAAGCATCCTTCAACTCATTCAAAGCATGGGTCAAAGTTTCTGAAACAAAGGTTCCCCCATACATACCAAAGTGCCCTTTGGCATCGGGGAAATTATAGGTGGCGGAATGATAAATCGCTGCTGGCGCTTGAGCGCCTACTGGTTGACGCTCGAAATGAGCGTCAAGAGGAGATAATTCTTTCATGAGAATTCCTTGGAAAACTAATTTTGATTGTCTGGCATGCTATCGGCCAAGCGCACTGCTTGCACAAATGCCCGTACCTTAGCTGCATCCTTCACGCCTTTTGACAGCTCGACACCACTACTGATGTCCACTGCAAACGGCCGTACACCCACAACTGCGTCAGTCGCGTTTTGTACGCTCAAGCCACCACTTAAAACGACCCGAGGCGCGAGTTCTTTTGGGATGAGAGACCAATCAAAAACCTTTCCACTACCACCGAAACTATCAACGAAAGTGTCAAGCAACAAGCCCTGAAACAAAGGACTAGCTGCTTGATATTCAGCCTCGCATTCTAACAAATCTGCCGCGCTTGTGTCAGGTTTTACCCGAAAAGCCCGGATAAAAGGCCGGTTCACGGCACTCGCCAAGCGATGACACTCTTGTGCCGATTCATCGCCGTGAAATTGCAATAATTGTATAGGTGCCAGCTTGATGACGGTTTGCAGTTCTTCAAGACTAGCATTCACAAACAAGCCTACCGAGGTCACGAATGGCGGAATTGCAGCAATTAAGGGTGCCGCAGCTTCAGGCGTCAGATAGCGCGGGCTTGGTGGATAAAATACAAAACCGAGTGCATCCGCACCAGCATTGACCACAGCGCGCAGATCTTCTATTCGCGTAATTCCACAGATTTTTGTTCGAGTTTTTTTTGAAAAAGACATAAAATAAATACATCAAAAGTGAAATAGTTTAACGAAAGAACTAAGGCTATCCTTGGAATACTAACCGAATGCACTGAAAACGATGGACGGCAATCGCAATTAACAAATCATTATCACCATAATTCTATCAAAGGCCAGCGTGCAAAGAGGTTCTCATATGGACATTCAAGTAAAACCTGTAAATCAGTTCAAGTTTCCTCATTCGTTATTGATTGGAATGCTGACAGTCTCCTGCTGCACATTTGCATGCCAGACAAACCACCCGTCACAACTCTTACAAAAACGCCAACAACAAATGGAAGAAGGGCAGCGGCTGTTAAATCAATATCAATCCAACAAAAATAGTTTAATCGGTATAGGGAATCTATTTTCGAGCAACGTCGAAACCATCATCGCCATCCAAGCGAAAGGCTTACCAATCACTGCAAAAAATGTGGAAAGCATACGCAACTTACTTGCATCGAACAGTAAGAAAGAAGAAAAAATCGCCTTATTACGCCTGTTGGGAATCTTATACACTTACGACAATAAAAGTAATGCCAACCACCTGATCGTGCAAGACTTGCGCCACCATATCAACTCAAACGACAAAGACATTTGCTTAGCAGCACTTTTGACTTTTTCCCGACTAGGCTATTTTAGCGACTCGGTGGAAGTCTTAAAGCATGCTTACGACAAAAAATTATTAGATGAAAATGGTTACCTAGGAGAAATCGCACATTTATTGCCATTTGCGCCAACGACTGATCAACACAAATTATTGGCGATTCTAAGCACTGGCAACAACAGCTATGCAAACGAAGTTTTGATATCTAACTTTACCCAAGCTTCTAGGATCAAAAAACTCGATCCCAGCATAAAGAAAGTCTTACGATTGCACTTCGAAAAAAACCAACCCAATTTTCCTCTGGCAATCGGAGAATATAGCGTCATTGATTCAATTCGCTACAGTAATTGGCTGCAGTCGAGCACCATGCTGGAAATCGACATGACCGGAAAAACTTATCAAGAGTTAATTTTCAAACACTTAAACAATCCTGATTTAGATCCACGTAAAATTATCGTTTTTCTGAGTGCGACTGAAGGTAAGTATCTGATTGATCATCTACAGAATGCCGAACAAAAGAAGAACCTCAAAGCACTCAATGAACGTGCACAACTGTATTCAAAACAGTTGCCTCAAAATACGATTATGCGTGATCTTGTACAGCAAATCACGTTTAATATGGAATCGCCAGTCAGATAAAATTGCAATAGAGTTCGATGCTCACATGCTCATCAATAGTAGCAAAAAAAGAGGCGGCACAATCACAATGCCGCCTCCCTTACAACTCAAATCACACTTATTTACTAAGCGACTTTCTTAGCATCAAAAAATTGCTCATCCTCAGTAGAACCATGCAAAGCAGTCGTTGAAGACTGACCTTGTTGAATCACCTGTGTCACTGCATCAAAGTAGCCAGTGCCAACTTCACGTTGGTGTTTCACCGCAGTAAAGCCCTTCTCTGCTGCTGCGAATTCTGCTTCTTGCAACTCGACGAAAGCAGACATCTGGCGACGTGCGTAGCCGTGTGCGAGATTGAACATCCCGTAGTTCAATGCGTGGAAGCCTGCCAAAGTGATGAATTGGAATTTGTAACCCATTGCGCCCAATTCTTTTTGGAATTTTGCGATCGTTGCGTCGTCCAAATTCTTTTTCCAGTTAAAGCTTGGTGAGCAGTTATAGGCCAACAATTTACCTGGGAATTTAGCATGAATGGCATCAGCAAATGCTTTAGCAAAAGCCAGATCCGGTTTGCCTGTTTCACACCAGATCATATCGGCATACTCTGCGTAAGCCAAACCACGAGAGATGGACTGTTGCAGACCTGGATGCGTTTTGTAGAAGCCTTCAACCGTGCGCTCGCCCGTCAAGAATGGCTTGTCGTTGTCATCGATATCAGATGTGATCAAATCAGCCGCTTCGGCATCTGTACGTGCCAACAAGACAGTATGCGTACCCATAACGTCGGCAGCTAAGCGTGCTGCGTTCAATTTTTCTACAGCTTCACGAGTTGGGACTAACACTTTACCGCCCATGTGACCGCATTTTTTGACGGAGGCCAATTGATCTTCAAAATGAACGCCAGAAGCACCCGCTTCGATCATGGCTTTCATCAATTCGAAAGCATTCAAAACACCACCAAAACCAGCTTCTGCGTCAGCAACAATCGGCGCGAAGAAATCAACATCGCCAGAGCCTTCTGACCATTGAATTTGATCTGCACGGATCAAGGTATTGTTGATACGCTTGACGACCAATGGTACTGAGTTCGCCGGATACAAGGATTGATCTGGATACATTTCACCAGCGACGTTTGCATCGCCCGCCACTTGCCAACCCGAGAGGTAAATCGCTTTCAAGCCCGCTTTAACTTGTTGCATCGCTTGATTACCGGTCAAAGCGCCGAGTGCATTCACGAATGGCTCGTTATTAACCAAATCCCACAGTTTCAATGCGCCCGTTTTAGCGATCGTGTGCTCAACATGCAATGAGCCACGCAAACGAACCACATCTTCTGCGGTGTAGTTACGTTTGATGCCTGTCCAACGTGGATTGGTATCCCAATCTTTTTGGATTTCTGCAATTTGTTGTTCGCGTGTGAGTTTCTGCGTCATGGTTTTCTCCTGAAGTGATTGCTGCTGTTTTAAATAAATGCTTAAAAAGTGTTCGTCCTTGAGATCTATAGTAGGACAAACCTTGCAGCGCAACAATGTCTTATATAAGACATAGGAGAAATATTTTTCACTTACAAATCAATTAGATACAACTTACATTTCATGATACGAAACAACCTTCCTCAAAATGAAATTATTTTATGGTGCAGCACATTATAAGATTTCACGATGTGGAAAGAACATTTCACAATGCAGAATAATCCGAATTAAAATCTACTTTTTTAAAATTAACCAAATAAAATCAACGTAAGCTAAAATATTCAAATAAGCTTTCAGACATACCATCGCCAATTACTTGATGCACACGATTCGCCAATGGTGAGTCTGCCTTGGTATCAAAAATAAATAGGCGATACACATCCGCTAAAGTGAATGCAGCAGGATTCATAATTAATATCCAACGCTCAGCGCCCGTATTATGCTTTCGCCACCACGAACGTTTTTGTAGTGGAACATCAGAAGCCAACCTAGCAACCCATCCCACTTCCAACATTTTCTCAAGCAATCCCTCAATTTCATCAACGCCAAATCGGGTCTGACGTCGAATCTGCAAAACATCAATTGCCGCATCCGCATCCGAATTGCGAGCAGACACCATGATTCTCAAAATGGACATCGCATCCTCAAAAGCACTGCCAGCTTTAGGTACATGCCACCATCGCTCAAATTTCACCACGGGCAAAGAGGCGGCAATCACAGCGCCAAACAAGGTAATTAACCAAGACAAATAAATCCAGATTAAAAAAATCGGAACTGCAGCTAACGCGCCGTAGATCACTGTATATGTCGGGAATTGTTTAATGAAGATGGCAAACAGGCGTTTTGCGATCTCGAATGCAACCGCTGCTACCACTCCGCCCCATGCCGCATCACGCCAATCAACCGGACGGTTAGGCACGGTCAGATACAACAAGGTATAAGCAATGGTTGTAAAAGCAACCGAAACCGAGGTGTAAAAAATCGTTCCGACCAAAGGCACAGACTTCATCAATCCATTCGTGGCAGTGAATAAATTTGAAGTCGCACTCATGGAGATACCGATTAAAAGTGGCCCCAATGTAACAATTGCCCAATAAACCACAATACGTTGCACTAAGGGGCGTGAACGCTTCACTTGCCATATTTGATTAAAAGTCTTATCAATCATCGCCATTGTTGCGACCGCCGTCACTATCAATACCACGCCACCGACCGCAGATAAACGAGTGGCTTT
>DLGN01000160.1:8497-11294 GCA_002482715.1 Oxalobacteraceae bacterium UBA7693 | reverse complement strand
AGCCCGGATACCGGCCAACAAGGTTGCGATGCGTCTAGTGTTTCTTTGCATCGCGTGTTTTGCTTTCTTACTGTCGGGGATGACAGAGAGAGCTGATCGAAATCTTTTATTTCACATTTGATCTGTTAGTAATTTGCTGAGGTTTTGAGCAAGGTTTCGTCATATGGACGAGGCTTGCTAATGTGCTTTGGCACGCATTCTTATTGCGGATTTTCTGCATGTGCGCTTACGTCTGATCATGTCGAGATATCAGATTTTTCATTAATGATATTTCATGAAAAATTCTGCTTCATTTTCACCTCTATTCTTAACTTCGCGTGCAGGGATCTGGTTTGCCTGTGTGACCTCGTCTGCAGGCTTGATGCTCAATTCTGCGCAGGCACAAACTTCGGTAACGCCAGCATTGCAAGATGTGGTAATTACCGCCAATCGGATTCCTACTAAGCTGACGGATGTGTTGGCGGATGTGACGGTGATTGATCGTGCCGAATTGGATCTTGTCGGACAGGGTTCTTTAATCGATGTGTTGGCGAATTTGCCCGGCGTGCAAATTTCTCGCAATGGCAGCTACCGTTCTGCTAGCAGCGTATTTTTGCGGGGTGCGACATCCTCGCAAACGGTGATCTTGGTGGATGGCATACGTATAGGTTCAGCGACATCGGGAACGCCGGCTTTGGAAAATATTCCACTAGATCGTATCGAGCGCATTGAAGTGTTACGTGGTGCAGCGTCCGCCTTGTATGGTTCGGATGCGGTCGGTGGTGTGATCCACATTGTTACGCGTGATCCTGGTATCAAGCCAGTGTTTAGCGCTAACGTTGGTGTGGGTGGAGATGGGCAGCAACAAGCTGGTTTATCAGTGCGAGGTAGTGTTGGCGAGCTTGGCTATAGTTTAGGTTGGTCTCGTGAAAAAGCCGACGGTATTTCAGTATTAGAGAATCCACTTTCGTCAGCATTTAATCCTGATCGCGATGGCTTTCAAGCGAGTAGTGTGGATGCGAAATTGCGTTATCAAGTGACACCTTTACATCAATTAAGTTTGGGCTTATTGCATAGTGATACCGATTATCAATTTGATGGTTCAGCCTCACCGAACCCACTAAAACTGACCAAAGCGAATACCGATGCCCGTGCCTATTCCACTTTGAATAATTTGTCTGCACAGTGGCAAGCGCAATGGTTACCGAACTGGAAATCCACGCTGGCGTTTGGCATTGCTGAAGACCAATCGGTGACAAAGTATTTCCGTAGTACTGATGGAGCGTTTGGTGGCAGCGGTAAATTCAATACACGCCGCAATCAAGCTAGTTGGCAGAACGATGTGAATTTTGGCAGTGACGTACTTTCATTTGCCATCGAACAGCGTCGTGAAGAAGTCGATAGTAGTATGAATTATTCGGTCAAGGCACGCGATTTAATGGGCGCGATGCTGTCTTATGCCTTGCGGACTGGTGATTGGAGTGCGCTGGCGGTGCTGCGTACTGATCATAATTCTCAATTTGGTTCGCATACCAACTGGTCTTTGTCTGGCGGATATCAATTTACACCTGATTGGCGTGCGGTACTGAGCTCAGGCACGAGTTTTCAGGCACCGAGCTTTAATCAACTGTATTACCCAGGTTTTGGCAACGCGGCCTTAACGCCACAGCAAAATCAGTCAAATGAAATTGGTCTGAAATATCGTCATGGCAATGTCAATGTCGAGGCAACGGTATACCAAAACGATGTGCGCGGCTTTATTAATCCTTCCACCAATGTGCAAAGTGCATTGGCGATTTTGCGTGGCTTGAGCTTGAGCGGTACTTGGCAAATTGGTGCTAGCCAAATGAGTGCTTCTTACGATTATGCTGATCCGCGCACCCAGCCGAATAATTTGCGCTTACTGAGAATTGCACGTCATGTCACGAACTTCCGCATTCAACATCAATTTTCAGATGTTTCAGTGTTTTCTGAGTTGAAATGGTCGAGTGACCGTGAAGATAATAATCTGAGTTTTACAGGTCGCGACAAATTAGCCGCTTATCGTTTATTGAATGTCGGTGCCAATTGGCAAATCAGTCCGCAATGGGCATTGTTAGTGCGCATCAATAATCTGAGTAATACGCATTACGTGTTGGCGAATAATTATTCGACGCCAGGCCGAAATGCCTTCGCTTCGCTGTCTTGGAAATACTAGAAGTCGATGAGTAAGCATCTTTCGATTGCCCGTAGCGAGTTAATCTTGGGCGGGCAGAAAAGTGGAAAATCTGCTCGCGCCGAAAGGTTGGCGCAGAGCTGGTTGAACACGCATGCGGATCATCAAGCAATTTTTATCGCAACTGCGCAAGCTTGGGATGATGAAATGCAAGCACGGATTGCCCGTCATCAGGCCGATCGCGCTTTACGTTTGCCAAGCATGCGCACGATAGAGGAGCCGCTCGCCGTGGCGGCGACGATTCGTGCGCATAGTCAGCCAGATACCTTGATTGTGCTTGATTGTCTGACCTTGTGGCTTACCAATTGGCTGATGCCAAACACTCCAGCACCTCAGGATTTGCAATTGAATGTGGTCGAGCAAGCGATTGCAGATTTACGTGATGCTGTCAGCAATGCGCGAGGTCCTGTCGTGATCGTGAGTAATGAAATTGGCTTGGGCGTGATTCCTATGGGAAGAGAAGTACGTGCTTATGTCGATCATTTGGGGTTACTGAATCAAGCTTTGGCAGCGACGGTAGAGCGGGTTAGTTTGATGGTGGCGGGTATGCAGTTGAGCATAAATGATTAAATTGAGACAAAAATAGGACTTACGCAAAATTGC
>DLGN01000160.1:7407-8410 GCA_002482715.1 Oxalobacteraceae bacterium UBA7693 | reverse complement strand
AGCGTCTGTTTTGCGTAAGTCCTAAAAAAGAAATACGGAGCGAGGTAGTCTATGAAATCGAATGGTTTTTCAAGTAAATTTTCCAAGCATCATGCCAATAGCGCGTCTGATGGGCGTGGGATTTTGCGCGCAGTGATTACGCCGGTGATGACGCTATGGATGACGCTGGTGTTCGCTCTGGTCGCGATTCACGCACACGCCATTGATATCACCGATGATCGACAAATCACCGTCAATTTTAAACAATCACCACAACGTATCGTCAGCGTATTGCCCTCGCTGACCGAATCAGTTTGTGCTCTTGGACATTGCGCCCGCTTAGTCGGCGTAGATCGATACTCAAATTTTCCGGCGAGTGTGCGTGCTTTACCCCAAGTCGGCGGTAGTTTAGATCCTGGTATTGAAGCCATCGCTGCGCTAAAACCCGACGTCGTGTTGATGTCAACCTCAACGCGTGCAGCAGAACGACTGCAAGCCTTGGGTATTAAAGTCTTAGCGATGAATCCCGATAGCCAGGCCGATGTCCATAGGATTTTGCTCAAGTTAGGTCAATTGCTGGAAGTGCCTGATGTAGCACGCATTTGGCGTGATATGGATGATGGGATTACGGCGGCAGCGAAAACCTTGCCTGCTTCAGTTAAAAATGTGAAAGTCTATTTCGAAGTGAGTAATGCGCCCCATGCGGCGGGGGAAAGTAGTTTTATCGGCGAAACCTTGACGCGATTGGGTGCTGGAAATATTGTGCCAGCTAGTCAGGGACCTTTTCCAAAATTAAATCCAGAATTCATCGTGCGTGCAAATCCTGATTTGATTATGGTCAGCGAACGTGGTTATGCCTCTTTACCTACACGCCCGGGCTGGTCGAGTATCCGCGCTTTACGTGAAAATCGTGTGTGCGTTTACACGTCCGCAGAATCCGATGTGTTGGTACGCCCAGGGCCTCGTATGGCGGAAGCGGCAGCGATTATGGCGAAGTGTTTATTGAGTAAGTTAATGAGTAAGT
>DLGN01000160.1:5140-7342 GCA_002482715.1 Oxalobacteraceae bacterium UBA7693 | reverse complement strand
GCGGAAGCGCGATGGTGACGGGATATGATATTCAGGCCACGCACGAATCACATGCCAGTCCAGTGCCACGCCAGCGTGGCAAGTTATTGTTCATGCTCATGGCTTTGTTGTTACTCAGTGCCGCTTTGATTGTGCTCGGCTTGGGGGTTGGCAGCAATGGCTGGGAAAGTCTGCTGAGCATGTGGCAACAATCTTTGTCCATGCAAATAGTGTGGGATATCCGCTTGCCACGTACCTTGGGTGCTTGGGCGGCGGGCGCTTTACTTGGTTTATCCGGTGCAGTGGCGCAAGGCTTGTTCCGCAATCCTTTGGCCGATCCGTATTTATTGGGTAGCGCATCTGGTGCTTCACTAGGGGTGGCGACGGCCTTGGTCGCATTTGGTGGTTCACCTTTTGCGACAGCCTGGGTGGTGCGCATGGGGCTGACTGGCGCGGCTTTTTGTGGCGCGGTGTTGGCAGTATTTTTGACATTGCTATTGGCACGTGGTGTGCAACACACTTTGCGTTTGTTATTGGCTGGTGTGATCGTCGGTGTGGTATTGGGCGCACTTGGATCTTTGGTCACGATGATGCGCCCTGATATCGTTCAATCGATGCAGGCATTTATGTTGGGCAGCACAGGTTATGTGGGATGGTCTAGTTGTGGTTTGATGTTGCTGGTTTGTTTAATTTGCTTGGTGATCAGTCTCGCTTTAAGTCAGGTATTAGATGGCTTATCGCTGGGGGAGACAACTGCCACTAGTTTAGGTTTGCCTTTGCCGCAAATGCGCATGGCGCTCGTATTCATTATTGCATTGAGTGCAGGAACAGCGGTGGCACAAACGGGATTGATTGTATTTGTGGGATTGGCTGCACCGCATTTGGTGCGCTCCATGCTAAAAACTACGCATGCAGGTTTGATCGCCTTATCAAGTTTAGCTGGCGGCGTTTTGTTGAGCGCTGCAGATATTCTAAGTCGCTGGATGATCGCACCACAAGAGTTGCCAGTCGGTGTCGTGACGGCAATTTTGGGTGGTGCTTATTTATTGCGATTGATGCACAAACAGCGTCGTATGGAAGGGCATTGATGATGCAATTGGATGTCAACAATGCCAGTACAGTAGCGGTTCAAACCGAACAACTTCACGCTGTCCTCGATGGTGCGCATATTCTGCGTGAGGTTTGTTTGCAAATTCCTCGCGGTGCCTGGACTAGCATCGTCGGGCCAAACGGTGCAGGTAAATCTAGCTTGCTCAAAGCCTTAGCGGGTCTATTGGATTGTGAAGGTCAGGTGCAATTGCTGGGGCGCTGTGTGACCGACATCTCAAGACGTGAAAAAGCTTGTTATCTATCTTGGTTGGGGCAAAGTCAAAGTGCGGCAGAAGATATGCGTGTATGGGATGTCGTTATGCTAGGGCGCTTACCGCATCAAGCCTGGCTGGCAGCGCCAAGTGCAGCGGACTATGCAGCGGTAGAACAAGCACTACGCGACACGCAAGCCTGGCAATGGCGAGAACGCAGCCTTGGGCAATTATCCGGCGGTGAGCGACAACGCGTGTTATTGGCAAGAGCTTTAGCCGTACATGCCGAGATTTTATTGATGGACGAACCCTTAGCCAATCTCGATCCGCCGCATCAGGCAGATTGGATGGCGCTGGTCAGGCAGTTAATCGCGCAAGGAAAGACCGTGATCAGCGTCTTGCATGAGATTTCGTTTGCCTTGCAAGCCGATCACTTATTGATCATGCAGCAAGGACAGCTAATTCATCAAGGGACGTGTAATGACCCTGCTAGTCATCAGGCATTGCGTGAAGTATTTGAACAGCGCATATCGATCCATTCGGTAGCGGGGCAGTGGGTGGCTTTGCCGAATTGAAATCTAGTATGGCTGATGTAATGTCGTTGTAATGTAGGGTGCGCCATGCGCACCAAGGTCGTGATTAATGTGTGAGGTACGCACGACCAATCCTACGCAAGTCGGCTCTATTTTGCGTAAGCACTGGGTTGAAGTAAATGTAGAAATAAGTGTAGAAAAAAATGGAGAATTAAGATGCAAATTGAAACACCACCAGCAGAAAAGCCTTATGAAAAGCCACAAGGCGAACGCCGCGGTTTAGTGATCATCAATACCGGTGATGGCAAAGGTAAAAGTACGGCCGCTTTTGGTTTGGCTTTGCGCGCCCATGGGCGTGGTAAAGCGGTGAAGATTTTTCAGTTCATGAA
>DLGN01000160.1:0-5051 GCA_002482715.1 Oxalobacteraceae bacterium UBA7693 | reverse complement strand
AGATCACTCTGCGCAGTTGGCGCGTGATGGTTGGGAAAAAGCCAAAGTCGCGATCATGAGTGGGGAATTTTTCATGGTGACTTTGGATGAAATCACCTATCCCTTGATTTACGGTTGGTTGCCGCTAGACGATGTTTTAGCAACATTGCGCGCCCGTCCAGTGGATGTGCATGTGGTCTTGACCGGACGCCGTTGTCCACCTGAATTGATTGAACTGGCTGACACGGTGACCGAGATGACTTTGGTGAAGCATGCGTTTCGGGCTGGAATACCAGCGCAACGTGGCATTGAAGACTGAGGGCTGAGAATTGATCTGTTTGATCTGATTTAAATCTAAAAAATGCTGTTTAACTTTGTCTATTTCACACCTGAGTATGCGCAAATACTCGCACTTGCAATGCTGGTGGGCTGGCTGATCGATCGCTATCTTGGCGAGCCAAAGCCTGCTTGGCATCCGGTAGTGTGGATAGGTTATTACTTGGATTTTTGCGGTAAGCGCATTGCACCTAAAGTTGCTGATGCGGAGGTTTCAGGCAAAAAGCATGCGACAAAAGAATTCTTGCTTGGTGCATTTTTTTGGTTACTTGCTGCGATTATTTTGCTTGGTGTTGCTTTGAAATTTCAGCAAACAATCAGCGTTTTAGCATGGTATTGGCAAGGACTTATTTTGGGCATCCTACTCAAGCCTTTGTTTAGCTGGCGTATGTTGCGAGACGAAGTGATGGCGGTTGAGTTTGCTCTAGAAAATTCTCTGAATACTGGTCGTCAACAATTGTCGCGTTTGGTCAGTCGTGACGTCAGTCAATTGCAAGCACGTGAAGTGCGCGAGAGTGCGATAGAAACCTTGGCAGAGAATTTGAACGACTCTGTTATTTCGCCTTTGCTCTGGTTTGTGTTGGCTGGTTTGCCTGGCGTTTTGTTGTATCGATTTGCGAATACAGCGGATGCGATGTGGGGCTATCGTGGTGAGCGCGGTGGGCGAGTGTGGACTTGGGCAGGTAAGTGGGCAGCACGTGCAGACGATGTTTTGTCATGGGCGGGCGCACGAATTACCGCTTTGTTGATGTATTTGGCTGTGGCACGGATGCCGACTGCTAGCTTATGGCGTGAAGCTGGCGTCACAAGCTCACCAAATGGTGGTTGGACTATGGGAGCGATGGCTTTGATCTTGGATGTACGACTGTCGAAGCCGGGCGTTTATGTATTGCATGCGCAGGGTGCAGAAGTTGATAGCAGCCATATTAGATTGGCAGTCAAGCTGTGCGAGCGTGCAATTTGGCTTTGGTTTGTCGTTGCCAGTTTGTGCTTGTTTTGTATCTGAATAAGTTTTTTGAAAAAATTAATCTATGCTGACTGTCAATCGCTTATCTCCACAAGGTCTGAACCAAGCTTACGCATTAGACGGGCAAGTAGGTATGCAAATAAGTGCGCAAATAAGTACGCAAATAAGCGGAAAAGCCAGCCTGCCAGTAGCTACGCGCATGCATGGTGGCACAGATACTTTGGGCAAACCGACTTACGATTTTTCTACTAATAGCAATGCGCTCGGCCCTTGTCCAGAAGTGCTGACGCAAATTCGTTTAAGTGATTGTGCCAGCTATCCTGATCCAGACTATCACAGCTTGCGTAATGCACTAGCTGCATGGCATCAAGTGTCAGCACAACGCATCATGTTCGCTGCCAGTGCGAGTGAGTTTATCTTTCGGATTTCTATGTTGGTGGGGCAGCGCACTCAAGATAAGCAAGATAATCAAAGTAATCGATTCGCGCATTCTCAAAAAACCGTGTGGGTGCCGCCCCATAGTTATGGTGACTATGTGTTGGCAGGACGTGCTGCTGGTCTAGATGTTGTTGAAAATTGTCGTTCTGCGGATTTGATCTGGGCGTGTGAGCCGGGCAGCCCTTTAGGACAAAATCAAATAGGCTTGGCCGAAATGATTACGGCGAAATCTGGCAATGCGCAAGTAGTGCTTGATTGCGCTTATCAGGCATTGCGATTATCTGGGTGTTCCAGTTTAAGTCCAGAACAACGCGATGCTTGCTGGCAGCTATTTACGCCCAATAAGGCTTTGGGCTTGACTGGTATTCGTGGTGCCTATGTGATTGCGCCTTTGCATGCAGAAACTTGGCAGCAGCAATTGGAACAAATGGCAGCATCTTGGCCTTTGGGTAGTCATGCAGTCACGATGTTAAGTGCCTGGACTTTGCCATCGGTACAAGATTGGTTATTGAAAAGTTTGGATACTTTGCGCCAATGGAAGCAAAGGCAAATCACCTTGTGCACAGATCTGGGGTGGCAGAGTGAACCAAGTGATACGAATTTTTTCTGCGTGACACCCAACAGAAAAATTCAAGAACACCGTACCGATTTTTTACATGCCATGCGAGCGCAAGGGATTAAGTTGCGACATGCAGGCTCATTCGGCCTCGACGATAGTTTTCGAATGCGTGTCTTGTCACCGCCTATGCAAGATGCTTTCCATCGCGCGGTGAAACAATATTCGCCGAATTTTTAATGAAGATTTCTTGTTTAGAGTAGAGGTAAAGATATGAACGCAGTCAATGAAGCATGGTTTGCCATGGATGATTTACATCAACCAGAATTACTAGCGCGCTTACAGCATAAGATCGATAACAAAACTAAACCACTTGGTTCGCTTGGACGACTAGAAAAACTCGCGATACAACTAGGTTTAATCCTACGCACCGAATCACCTCGTTTGTCACAAGCGCAAATGTTGGTGTGCGCTGGTGATCATGGCATAGTCAAACATGGGGTATCGGCTTTTCCTAGTGACGTAACATGGCAGATGGTCGAGAATTTTCTGGCAGGAGGAGCCGCGGTGAGTGTGTTGGCGCGTCAACATGGCATCGCATTGAACGTGATTGATTGTGGAGTGAACCACGATTTCACACCGCGCCCGGGTTTGATCATTCGTAAAGTCGCATACGGTACAGCAGATAGTTTACAAGATCCTGCGATGAGCGCAGAGCAATGTCAGCAAGCGATTGACCAAGGACGTGACATTGTCAAAAACTTGCCTGGTAATGCCGTTTTGTTGGGCGAAATGGGTATTGGTAATACGTCCGCAGCTGCATTATTGTTGGCACGCTTAGGCGACTTGGATATTGCAGATTGCACAGGTGCGGGAACGGGTCTCGATCATTTTGCAATTGCTAGAAAAGTAGAGACTTTACGTTTGGTGTTAAAGCGCCATGCGAGCGCGACCGCGCCGCTTGATGCCTTAGCCTGTTTAGGTGGCTTTGAAATCGCCACGCTGGTCGGTATTGTATTGCAAGCGGCAATCGACAATCGTGTGATCATGGTTGATGGATTTATCGCCAGCTCCGCGGTGTTAGTGGCGACGCGTTTGGCGCCAAGAGTGCAGCAACGTTGCGTATATGCGCATCGTTCCGCGGAGAGTGGGCATCGCTTGATGCTGGAAACATTGCAAGCGACGGCGTTATTGGATTTAGGATTGCGCTTAGGTGAAGGTTCTGGCGCGGCTTTGGCATGGCCTTTGTTGCAATCGGCGAGTGATATCTTGTGCGATATGGCGAGCTTCGAGAGTGCCGGTGTGGCGCGTAGTGATTAAGCGCAATGATTAGGCGCAACTATTAGGGATAAGTAAATGATGATTCGCCACTACCTGTTAGCCTTGCAGTTTTTTACCCGCATTCCAGTCACCGGAAGATTAGCCACATGGGTGGGATATAGCCCTGCGATGTTGCGTGCCAGTGCTGGACATTTTCCGGGGATAGGCTGGCTGGTGGGCGGATTGACCGCGCTGTGTTTTTTGGGTGCGCATACACTACTACCACAACAAGCGGCAACTGTTATTGTTGCTGTTGTGTTGAGCACGGTTTTTAGTGTGATGTTGACTGGTGCTTTTCATGAAGATGGTTTGGCAGATCTGGCAGATGGCTTAGGCGGCCATGTCAGTCGGGAAAAATCTTTAGAGATTATGAAAGATTCTCGCATCGGCACTTATGGTGCGGTGGCCTTGATATTGGCTTTGAGTACTAAGTTTGCTTTGCTCAGTTTATTGGGACAAGTCAATTTATTAGCGACCTTCATAGCGATATTTTTAGCGCATGTGACATCACGCATGATGCCGCTTTTGATCATCAAAAGTTTGCCGCATGTTGGCGATACGCCGCAGTCAAAATCTAAACCATTGGCGGATGCGATTGATTATCCAACTTTAGTGGTCGCCGCAATATGGTGTGTATCTGCAATTGCGCTGATCGCTTATGTTTATCCTTCATGGGTTTGGATCGCTGGATTGTTGGCAGCCCTGTGCGCTTGTTGGTGGATGCGTCGTTTTTTATCACATCGCATTCAAGGATTTACCGGCGATGCCTTGGGTGCGACTCAGCAAGTGAGCGAATTGGCCTTCTATCTAGGCATCTTATTGGCATGGAATTGATTGATGTCACATCAACTTTGGCTAGTTCGGCATGCACAACCCTTAATTGAAAAAGGCATCTGTTACGGTCAGCTCGATATTGCTGCCGATGCACAAGCGAACCTGCAAGCCGCGAAGGCATTGGCGCATGTGCTTAAGCAAAATGCTGAAAGAAATTACTTAGTCTATTTCTCCGGGCTGCAAAGAACGCAGCAATTAGCCACTGCTTTGCAGCAGCATTTTCCTCATTGGAATAGCAAGGTCGATGTACGTTTGCAGGAAATGCACTTTGGGCAGTGGGAAGGATATGCCTGGAAAAACATTGCCAAAGCCGAAGTTGATGCTTGGATTAATGATTTTGGACGCTATCAATTTGGTGGTGTCGAGAGCTGCCAAGATGTGTTGACGCGCGTGATTGCTGCTTATCAAGATAGTGTGCGATTTTCTCGATTGCATCATGCCGATGTCGTTTGGATCACCCATGCGGGCGTGATTCGTGCACTTCAATACCATCTACATCAGGGACGCGTCACGATAGAAAGTGCCGATCAGTGGCCGTTAGAAGCGCCTGATTTTGGCGCCTGGATTTGTTTAGATATTTAAGTTGCCATGACATGGTAAACCCAGATTTTCCATTAGGCG
>DLGN01000218.1:1608-3425 GCA_002482715.1 Oxalobacteraceae bacterium UBA7693 | reverse complement strand
GTCCGCTATTTTGATCCAAATGCCAAGATTTTTCTTCACCTAATCGCCAAGTTGAATTGTGTAGCATATTCGCGATTTGGGCTTCATCCGCACTGGCGGCAATCAATGCATCAAGACTAGCTTCCCGATTATGTAGTTTGACCATATTAGTTTACTGATTTTAAACGCGTTGATGAGAAGCCGCTCGTATCGGCGTAGCGAGTGACAGCTGTTTGTCTATCTTGTGCGCTGATCGTGTCGTGTTCAAAAGAAGATCCCATATCGTATTCATCAAACTTAACGTTAATTTTTTGGCTTGTTTTTCTGCTTGTTCTCTTGATTGCCTGCGCAGCTTGCATATGAATTCGCTTCGACATGTTGTGATGCCTAAATTGAATATTAAATCGCATTCATTGGGAATGCTGATATTTACTCAGGCAATTTATTTAAGTTTCAAAAAAATACAGTAATGCACATCATTAGGCAAATTTGTTGGCTATTTTTCATATTTCTATCGATGCGCGATGCGTCGTATTGGTGAATATGTTTGTTTTTGATTTAATTATATCGCACCAAACAAATGAATTTGTGATGAATGAGAGTGTTTAGCTATTGAATGATGGGCTATTCATCTGTTTTTCAGATCACTTATGCAAAAAAGTCATAGAACTCGTATAAATACGTATGAAGCAAATGTTGCCTGTCTGCTAGAATCATTAACCCCCTATTTGTTTGTATCAGTTTGCATAAAGAAGGAATTGACTCGCATGGATTCGCCAGAACAAAAAGAATTACTTCGTCAACAATTACGTCAAGCTGCTTTGGAGTATCACGAATTTCCAACTCCGGGCAAAATCAGTGTCACTCCCACCAAACAATTAACGAATCAACGTGATCTGGCGCTTGCTTATTCACCTGGTGTGGCGTCTCCCTGCGAAGAAATTGTGGCTGATCCAGCTGCGGCTTTTAAGTACACAGCGCGTGGAAACTTGGTGGGTGTCATTACCAATGGCACCGCGGTGTTGGGACTAGGGAATATCGGTCCATTGGCATCCAAACCAGTGATGGAAGGTAAGGGCGTTCTATTTAAGAAGTTTGCTGGGATTGATGTATTTGATATTGAGATCAATGAATCTGATCCAGACAAATTAGTCGATATCATTGCTTCGCTAGAGCCAACTTTTGGCGGCATTAATTTGGAAGATATTAAAGCACCTGAATGCTTCTATATCGAACGCAAATTACGTGACAAGATGAAAATTCCTGTGTTTCACGATGATCAACATGGAACAGCAATCATTGTAGGTGCTGCGATCTTAAATGGTCTGAAAGTCGTTAATAAAGATCTGAAAAAATGTAAGTTAGTCGTCTCTGGTGCTGGTGCTGCGGCCTTGGCATGTTTAGATTTGATCGTGGATCTTGGTTTTCCGATTGAAAATATTTATGTTACTGATTTGGCCGGTGTCGTCTATAAAGGACGCGCCGAGTTGATGGATCCTGACAAAGAACGCTTTGCGCAAGAAACGTCAGCCCGTAGTTTGAAAGAAGTCATTGTTGATGCCGATATTTTCCTAGGCTTGTCTGCTGGTGGCGTATTAAAGCAAGACATGGTGAAAGTAATGGCGGCACGCCCGTTGATTCTTGCACTCGCGAATCCAACGCCAGAAATTTTGCCAGAAGAAGTGAAAGCCGTGCGTGATGATGCGGTGATGGCAACTGGTCGCTCTGACTTTCCCAATCAAGTAAATAATGTCCTGTGTTTTCCCTACATTTTCCGTGGTGCTCTCGATTGCGGTGCGACTACGATTACGCGTGAGATGGAAATTGCGGTTGTCCAT
>DLGN01000218.1:0-1581 GCA_002482715.1 Oxalobacteraceae bacterium UBA7693 | reverse complement strand
ATGCGATCGCTGATTTGGCGCAAGCGGAACAATCTGACGTCGTTGCTTCGGCATATGGTATTTCAAACCTATCTTTCGGCCCCGAGTATTTAATTCCTAAGCCGTTTGATCCACGCTTGATGATTAAAATTGCGCCTGCAGTTGCCAAAGCGGCGGAAGAATGCGGTGTCGCAGCGCGTCCAATTCAGGATATGCAGGCCTACAGCGATAAATTGCAACAATTTGTGTACCACAGTGGTACCTTCATGAAGCCATTATTCCAAATCGCGAAAAAAGCACCAGATTCTCGCAAGCGCATTGTGTTCGCAGAAGGGGAAGAAGAACGCGTCTTGCGTGCGGTGCAAGTGGTCGTCGATGAAAAATTGGCGAAACCGATTTTGGTGGGACGTCCACATATCCTTGAAAAACGTATTGAAAAATTTGGTTTGCGTTTGCGCGCGGGCATCGATTTTGAGGCGATTAATCCAGAGATGGATGCGCGCTATCGTGATTACTGGCAGACCTATCATCAGATGACCTGCCGTCAAGGGATCACCGAGCAATATGCCAAATTAGAAATGCGCCGTCGTCACACTTTAATTGGTTCCATGATGGTGCATAAAGGCGATGCCGATGGCATGATTTGTGGCACCTTTGGGATTGGCAGCTTACACCTGTTCTACATTAATCAAGTGTTGGGCAAGCGCGCTGGAGTTAACGTGTATGCAGCAATGAATGGTCTGGTTTTACCTGATCGTCAGTTGGTGTTGGTGGATACGCATATCAATGAGAATCCAACGGCAGAGCAAATCGCAGAAATTACAATTTTGGCGGCAGAAGAAATGCGTCGTTTCGGGATACAGCCCAAAGCCGCTTTGCTCTCGCATTCTAATTTTGGTTCTAGCAATAGTGAGTCCGCTAAAAAAATGCGTTCGGCCTTAGCGATCGTTCAACGCGATGCGCCAGATTTAGAGATCGATGGCGAAATGCATGGCGACACCGCGTTAGATTCTGAGTATCGCCAAAAAATGATGCCAGGGTCGACCTTGAAAGGCGATGCGAATTTGTTAGTGATGCCAAATATTGACGCGGCAAACATCGCGTATAACTTATTGAAAACAGCCGCTGGTAATAACATCGCCATCGGACCAATTTTGTTAGGTTGCGCAAAGCCTGTACATATTTTGACATCATCAGCGACAGTTCGCCGTATTGTTAATATGACTGCTTTATGTGTCGTTGATGCGGTAGCACAGCGCTAAAAAGTTTTAATAGGCAGAGAATGGACATTGGATCAGCCGATGCAGTTTAGTTAAGAAAGTTTTTCCAATATAAGAGCTGCATATCCGTTTAGTTTTATCTTGACGACCCGATCGAATCTTCGATCGGGTCGTTTTTTTTTGAAGAGGCCAATCAGTTTTTGCGATGGTTTTTATGAATATTGCGAGTAAGCCACAAGAGCTTGTAAGTGCGCTTAAGTAAATCCTGCCTTAAACACATAGAACTCACTTCTCACTTCTATTGAGCACGTTTAACAAAAGAGTGCCTTTGTTCCTGTTCATGCCTATGTCTATGTAATGCACATCAAACTGATGACAAACC
>DLGN01000330.1 GCA_002482715.1 Oxalobacteraceae bacterium UBA7693 | reverse complement strand
GTGCAACGCCGACATGTTCTAATCCTTCGCTGGCGCTAACATAGGTGCTGATGACATTGTCAAGTTTAAATACCAATGCCAAGTTCGGCAGATTGTAGCTTTGTTCAAAGTCAGGGCTGCCTGCTTGCTTGCGGTTAACCTTCAGGTGACGTAAGCCTACATGTAGATCGAGCTGATTGCTAAAGCCAATGATGTCTTGTGCGAAGAGTGAGGTTTCTTTATCGGTCCGACGTAAAGAAACTGGTCCAGATTTGCCATTTGTTAGCGGCACTGAAACCGGATGGAATAAGTTGCTGCTGCCAGCGTAGTCATACAAGTAGTCGCCAAAATAATCGCGACGTTGGGAGTTGCTTAAGCCGATCGCTAACTTATGTTGCACATCCCCAGTATTAAATTTGCCGTTCAGCAGTATTTGTGCGCCGCGTAGTGATTTGGACTCATTTAGGCTGCGATAGTCGTACACGTCGTAATCACCATTCGCGCAGTAGCCTGGAAATAGGTTTTGTGCACTGCAACCATATGGAAAAGCCGTGTAATCATCGCGTTTGAATTCGTGATGGTTGCTGGAAATGGCTGCGATCCAATTACTGTTTAGTTGATATTCAAAACGCAGGCCAATATTGCGATTAGTAGTGTCAACTGGCTTTACCCATTTTTGATCGTTCAGCATTAAGTCTGCAGAAATACCGTGCGGCAGATCGGTGCCATTAAATAGTTGAAATCCTGGTACTGATAATTGTGATTTGTGTTGATGGTCGAGATCGATCTGGAATAGGGCATGTGGTGTGATTTGCCAGTCAAACGCGGCGGATATGAATTGGCGTTCACCGTCAGCACCTTTGACGTAAGAGCGTAATTTTTCACCTGCCACGTTGATGCGATAGCCAAATTGTTTGTCATCGGATTTGCCGCCGAGATCGACTGCGCCATACAATGTGCCGCGTTCGCTGGCTTCCATAGTGATAGCGCGTACTGCGGTATTGCTCGGGCGCTTAGTGACATAATTTACGATGCCGCCTGGTGTTGTAAAGCCGGCTTGTAAGCCGCTACTGCCTTTTAAAATTTCCAGGCGTTCTTTGTTTTCCAAGGGGATGGAAGCATCGCCCGGAATCGCAAAGCCATCTTTGCGATAACTGGATGCATTGTCGAGCGCAAAGCCGCGAATAGAAAATTGTTCTGCGTACCCGATAGCGTTGTAAGCCTCATTCACGCTGGCATCGAATTTCATCGCATCGGTGGTTTGGCGAATTCGTAAATCTTGCAATTGATTTGCCGAGAAAACCGTGATGGAGAGTGGAGTGTCTTGCAAAGCATTCTCAATAAATCCACCAACTTTACTAGTCTCTGTTTTTCCGCTACGGCTACCGCTAATTACCACTTCTTGCAAAGTCTGTTCTTTGCTTTGGGCGTAGGCCACTGTGGAAATGGAAAATGCTTGTGTAACTGCGATGGCAGTTAGACTTAATTTGAAACAGCTTCGGAAACGTGGATTTGACATGATGCGTTCTTTTACTTGGTTAAGTCTGAACGAGCCAAGCAAAAGAGGGCGGATGAGCGGAGTCATCTTGCGCTTCCCTTCGCTGGCATTATCCAGATCAGGTTCAAGGGACTATCTCACCCGTACAAACATCGTGTACAGGACCCCTAGCGAAGGCGAGACTGTAACATAAAACCAGTTCGAACGCTTTGTGAATGGGGAAGGGGATTGTGCTGAAATGAAAAAAGCCTTGTATTTCTACAAGGCTTTTAATTTGGCTCCTCGACCTGGACTCGAACCAGGGACCTGCGGATTAACAGTCCGTCGCTCTACCAACTGAGCTATCAAGGAATAGAAGGTTCGCTTCTAAACTTTTATTGTGCTACTTCTCTATTTCTAGAGCTACAAAATTCTGTGGCTCCTCGACCTGGACTCGAACCAGGGACCTGCGGATTAACAGTCCGTCGCTCTACCAACTGAGCTATCAAGGAACAGAGACAAACATTATAGGGAGGTTTCCTAAACTTGTCAAAAGTTTTTGCTGCATATGCGTATTTTGGCCTCGGCTTTTTGTAGCGCAATTCAATCGAATTTATACGCAAATGCATTGCTGACGGGTTTTTTCAGCGAGAAACTTTCATTTTTCTAAACTGTAAAGTTTTAATCATGCTTTTGCGGCGAGCATGAATTGTGGATTCATCCATAAGTCAAAGTCGGCTTCCGTCAACAACTTTAAAGTTGTCGCTGCTTCACGTAAAGAGCAATCTTGATTGTGTGCATATTTTGCAATTTGTGCTGCCTTGTCGTAACCGATATGCGGAGTAAGTGCCGTTACCAGCATGAGTGAATTCTTAAGTAAGTCATCGATGCGTTGATGTCGTGCTTGAATATTCATTAGGCAGTGCTCGGTAAAACTATGCATGGCATCATTGAGCAGACGTATGCTATCTAGCGTATTGAGTGCAATCAAAGGTTTATACACATTCAGCTCAAAATGCCCTTGGCTCGCAGCAAAGCCAATCGCAACATCATGTCCCAGTATTTGAGCGCATACCATGCTAAGGGCTTCAATTTGAGTCGGGTTAACTTTGCCTGGCATGATAGAGCTACCAGGTTCATTCTCTGGCAACTGCAATTCGCCCAGACCTGCACGTGGGCCGCTGGCCATTAAACGTATGTCGTTTCCAATCTTTGTCAGCGCGATCGCGAGCATTTTTAGTGCTGCGTGAAAAGCAACAATTGCCTCGTGCCCAGCCATGGCAGCGAATAAGTTGCTGGCCGTGGAGAAGGGAAGTGAAAATTTTTCGGCCAATAGGTGCGCGACTCTGGTACCAAACTCAGGATGTGTGTTTAATCCTGTACCTACCGCAGTTCCACCAATCGCCAAGTTGTAGATGGCTGGTAGCGACTGATCTAAGCTGTTCTTGCACAATTCAATTTGTGCCGCATAGCCACTAAATTCTTGACCAAGTGTGATGGGTGTTGCATCTTGCAAATGGGTGCGCCCGACTTTGATCACGTCTTTAAATTCCACCGACTTGTCCTGCAAAGTTTTACGCAAATGTGCTAAAGCTGGAATCAATGTTTGGTGAGTTTGACGTGCTATTGCGATGTGCATCGCGCTAGGAAAAACATCATTCGAGGACTGACCTAAGTTGACCTCATCGTTTGGATGTATTTTTTTAGCGTTCTCCACTTTACCCTGCAAATCCTTGGTGGCTAAGTGGGCGATGACTTCGTTAACATTCATATTGCTTTGAGTGCCAGATCCGGTTTGCCAAACCGATAGAGGGAATTCTTGATCGAACTGGCCATCTGCTACATTTAACGCGGCATTTGCGATTGCTTTTGATCTGTCCTGTGAAAGACGTCGCACATCGTAATTAACATAGGCTGCAGCCCACTTGATGGCCGCTAAGGCATGGATGATGTCAGCAGGCATGCGTTGCTCGCCTATGGCGAAAAATTGCAAGCTGCGTGCAGTTTGCGCTCCCCATAGAACATGATTTGGTACTTCAATTTCACCGAAGCTATCGGTCTCGGTTCGTGTTGATTGCATGCGAATACCTTTGATTAGTAATGTTGGTGCAATGAAGGGCACGGGATGCCAACAGAATACTGCGATTTAGAGCCCAATACAGTCAGTATTCGGGTGAATTTTCTGTGTGTGCTGGCGAACCGACTATCAGCTGATTCTTAGTTCTAATGTGGCTTACTTTAATTTCTTGAGGGATCTGAATATGAGTATCGCTACGATTTTATTGATTGTCTTAATTATTATGTTGATAGGTGCGTTTCCACGATGGCCTCATAGCCGAAACTGGGGGTATGCACCTAGTGGTGGGCTTGGCTTGGTTTTTGTCATTTTGTTGATCTTACTTTTAATGGGGCGAATTTAATTATTTCTTGTTTTGCGGAATAGCAAATTCGTGTGGTTTATCGATTGTCGCTGTTCGATGAAGTTTTGGATTTAACGAAAGGTAATTTTCATGTCACACATCATCGCGGGATTCGTGCAGCAGCAAGACCAAGTCGCAAAACTTATGTTGGCATTGCAAAGTGCTAAATTTGATGAAAAGCACATTAGCGCATTTTATGTAAATCCGCCCGGCCAGCATGACATATTGCCGCAAGGGGGCGATAGGTTTGATTCGCCGGGAACGAAAGAGGTTCTGACTGGCGTTGCAATTGGTGCGAGCGGAGGTAGTCTGCTCGGCGCTGTACTCGGCGTTGTTGCAATCCCCATCGGAGGCCCTTTTGCGCCGGTACTTGGTGCAGCTGCAGGCGCTCATATCGGTTCTTTGATTGGTGGCGTATCAGAAATGAAGGATAAGGGGCAGCTTGAAGTTGGTGGTGAGAATGTCTTGAGGCAGCGCAAAACCGGCATGATGGTTGCGGTTTGCGTGAAGGATATGAATGAGGAGGTCGAGGCCATTAAGATTTTTATTTCTTTTGGCGCTCTCGATATTGAGACTAGTGTTGGAAAAATTGTGGATGGAGACTGGAGCGATTTCGATCCATTGACTACACCGCATTTAGTCATTCAAAAGCCGCTTCAATGAATCTGAATCGATCTCAAAGCCCCAACTTTCATGGATGAGCGAGTCGTTGCAAGTGAAACGCAGGATGTTGATACTCCTGCTGTAACTATCATTAGTGGTGCGACTCAAGTTCCAGTTACTTTACCGATACATGTAAATGCCCGCGGTTTGGCGCTTGGTGTAATCGCTACTATTACTTTCGTTTTCGCATTGCAATGGGCACAGAAATTTTTGGTGCCTTTGATCTTAGCTATTTTTATCGCTTATACGATTAATCCTTTAGTTAAGGGATTGCAAGCAATAAGGCTGCCACGCCTGCTAAGTTCCGTGCTGGTGACTATCGGTTTGTTATTGAGTGGCATTGCGATCGTTTTCGCATTGCAAGGCCAGTTTGTATCGATCATTGAGGCATTGCCCGAGGCAAGTCACAAACTGTCGCGCCTGATTGAAACTACGCCAAATGGACAACCTGGCGCGTTAGAGCAAATGCAAAGTGCAGCTACTGAAATTGTCCGCGCAGCGAACTCAGGTTCTATGACCATACGACCGGTCAAGAAAGCGGTTGCGGTTGAGGTCGCGGGTTTTAAAGTCATCGATTGGGTGTGGGCTGGCTCATTAGGTATGCTTGGCTTTGTTGGTCAAGCGACAATGGTGATATTTTTAGTGTTTTTTTTGCTGGTGTCGGGCGATAAATTCAAACGCAAATTGGTGAAACTCACAGGACCATCTTTGCATCAGAAGAAAATTACGGTTCATATTTTGGACGAAATCAATACTTCGATCCAAAACTATATGTTTATGTTGTTAGTGACCAATGTGATGTTGGCCTTATGTATGTGGCTGATGTTGCATTTGCTCGGTGTTGAAAACGCTGGCGCCTGGGCGGTTGCCGCAGGCTTGCTGCATATCATGCCTTATTTCGGATCTCTCATTGCAACGGCAGTGATAGGTTTGGCGGCATTCTTGCAATTTGAATCTTTGCAAATGTTGTTATTGGTTGGAGGTCTTACGATAGGGATAGCCAGCTTGATCGGCACCGTGGTGACAACATGGATGACGGGTCGTATCGCAAAAATGAATTCTGTCGCGGTATTTGTCAGTCTTTTATTTGGCGCATGGCTGTGGGGTGTGTCGGGAATGTTGCTAGGGGTGCCCATGATCGTAATTTTGAAAGTGGTAGCTGAACGTCTTGAGGGTTTGGAGTTTGTTGCCGAATTGTTGGCGGAATAGCTTGCCTCAAAACATTGCACTGATTAAATACACAGTATAATGCGTTGAGCGCGTCACCCATTCATATGGATTGAAGTTGGTGGCAATGCGTTCAATGCTGCGTGCTTCTCCAGACCTTCGTCCCTTTCTATCGAAGTTGTCCTGTTTGAGCTCGTGTTAAGATAATCGGCTATTGGCATTTCCTCCCGTTTGCCTTATTCAAAGGTTTTTTCATGAGTGATTTACTTTCAGTAGTTCAGGATGAGGTAGAGGCGAAGTTTGTCACCTTTCCTGACTCTCCTTTTCAACTTTGTCAGATATTTCAGCCAGCAGGTGACCAGCCAGCAGCGATAGCGCAATTGGTGGAAGGTATTAATGACGGTTTATTTTTCCAAACTCTGCTGGGGGTAACTGGCTCGGGTAAAACTTACACGATGGCGAATGTCATTGCCCGTACCGGACGACCTGCGATTATTTTTGCTCCGAATAAAACTTTGGCGGCGCAGCTCTATAGTGAGTTCAAAGAATTCTTTCCACGTAACGCGGTTGAGTATTTCGTCAGCTACTACGATTACTATCAGCCAGAAGCATATGTGCCCCAGCGCGACTTATTT
>DLGN01000304.1 GCA_002482715.1 Oxalobacteraceae bacterium UBA7693 | reverse complement strand
TGGCCACCTGCAAATTCAGGTACATTTTTTAAATGTTTTGGCCAGGGTAAGGCTTCTAACATTCGAATTGTTACTGCAATATGGTTGTTAATGATCTTGCGTTCTTCGGCGGTTAAGGTTCCCGCTTTGATGCTGAGGTTTTCAACTTCATCAGCGCTTAGTAAGTGTTGTTGCACACCATTGCTATCAATCCAAGTGCGTTTAGCAATCAGATGCACCCTTTCTTGATCTTCATCGCGCATACGTTCACCGCCGATGTTGGCATGCCGCAAGAATGCGCGATCACTATCAATCTGTGCCAATTCTTGTTGCATCGTCGTGATTACTTCGCTGGAGTTTGCCTGTGTTGCAGCCATTTTGAGATAACGAATTTCAATATCGCGACGCAAAATTTCAAAACGCGTATCGATCAGATGTATGCGATCAAAAATGGTTTCTAGTTTGGTGGATTTTTCGATCACATGAACTGGCGTGGTGATTTTTCCGCAATCGTGCAATAGACCCGCCATCCATAATTCCCGCCGATCTCGTTCATTCATGTGGAAATCTTTAAACACTGGTAAGTCACTGCGATGCACGGCTTCTGCCAACATCATCGTCAGTTCTGGGACGTGTTGGCAATGCCGTCCGGTGTTCGGTGATTTCTCATCAATACCGATATTGATCAGATTGACTAAAGATTCAAATAAATTTTCTAACTGGTAGATTAGTTCTTGATTGCTCAGCGCGATCGCTGCTTGTGATGCTAAGGCTTCGATAAAACCTTGGTCGGTTTCCGTAAATGAAATCACTTGGCCTTGATCAGGCGCTGTCGCGTTGATGAGTTGTAAGACACCGATTAATTCTGATTCGTGATTAAGCATCGGTACGGTTAGTAACGATTGGCATCGATAGTGATTGAGTTCATCAAAACGACGCATTTCAGAGAAACTAAACAAGTCCGCAGCATAAACATCGGCAATGCGAATCGATTGTTTGAGATTGGCCGCGTACGCAACCACCGCTTGTAAGTTTTGATGACCGTTTTCATCTAGTAATGGAATCGAACGCATATCTTGCACACGGGGATGCGAACCACCTATGTGAATATTGAGGCTGTCATTGATGGCGATATCAAATTCAAGATGATTCTTTTCTTTGTTGACGCGATAGAGCGTTCCACCATCGGCATTGGTCAGGTCTTTCGCGGTTTGTAAAATCCGCTCTAATAGCGCGTTAGTGTCTGCCAGACCATTGAGCGCAAGACTCAGCTCGGTCAGGTGTTGTAGCCTTTGGGCAATTTGTTGTTGATTAAGATCTGACATGATTTCGTCGTTAATTTAGAAATGCGTATTTCTAATAGTATTTAATGGATAGTTCTAGTCTACTTTGTAAAACACGATAAAGCCTTTTCGAAAAACTTTTTTTCCTGTTAATTCATAGCAAAACAACAGACCTTATTTCATATCAGGAGGTTTTCACAGAAATTGGATCAGTTGCTTTTTTATTTGCCATATCAATATGTTTTCCTTCGGTGCTGAACCACCGCTCGAGATTGCCAGCGCTTTTCTCTTTATAATGCGTGCTTTCACGTGCGCTGTGCTGGGTTCGTCCAGCTCGTCACGTATGCTGATTGTTGAATTCATAAGGACGAAGTCATGTCGTCAAGATTTACCCCGCGTGGCATGTTGATTTTTACTCGCACCTCAATTGCTAGCTTAGTTGTTAGCTCAGTTGCTAGTTTAATAGTTTGTTTAGCCCAGCCAGTTTGGGCAAGCGACAGCCGATTTCAATTGCCATCGCCAGAGTTACAAGCCTTGGTCGACGCGCCACGTGGCCCAGAATTTAGACTTGGTCCTAAGTACAAGACTGGTTTACTTGTCAATATCCCAGGTTTGCCAAGCATCGCTGAAATTGCACAAGCAGAACTAAAACTTGCGGGGCTGCGCATCCATCCTAAATTTCGGACAGCGACGCGGAGTAGTTTCAGTGATGGTTTGAGCCTATTAGACATTCCTAGTGGTAAGACGCGAAAAGTAACTGGCTTGCCGAATAAGATCAAGATTGCTGACATGGCGTGGTCGGCAGACGAAAAATGGTTGGCATTTAGTGTGTGGGGTCGTAATGGGGTTGAGCTGTGGCTGTTGGATGTCAAACAAGCGAGTGCACGCCCACTAATTTATGAAAAACTCAATGCGGTCATGGGAGCGGGGTTTTCATGGTTGAACGGTAGCGATCAATTGTTGGTGCGTTTGTTGCCACGTTCACAAAAACCGGCACCCGTCGAACCAAGAGTTCCGCCGGGGCCAAACCTGCAAGAAACACGTGGTGGAAAATTAGCCCAGACGCGTACTTATCCTGATTTGTTAAAAAATGCGCACGATGCGGATATGCTCGATTGGCAATTACAGACACAATTGGCGATTGTTCATCTGGATGGATCGGTACGTCGCTTTGGTCCTGTGATGACCTTATCTAAAGTATTAGCCTCACCCGATGGCAAGTGGGTACTTACAACACAATTAAAGCGGCCGTATTCCTATCAATTGCCGTGGGAGCGATTCGGTCATTTAATTGAAGTGTGGGGTACCGATGGCAAGAAATTAAAAACGGTTGCTGATGTTGTGATGCGTGAACGTCTGCCAAGTGCCAATGAAGTGGTACAGGCAGGACCGCGTAATTTCGCCTGGCGTAACGATCAGCCTGCAACCTTATATTGGGTTGAGGCGCATGGTGCTGAAGCCGATGCCAATGCCAGAATCTCAGATGTGTTGTGGCAGCACGGTGTTCCTTTTGGTGGAACACCACAAAAGCTAATGGATCTGCCTTGGCGTTTTAATCAGGTGTTATGGGGTAACGATCACGTGGCATTGGTGACAGAAAGTTCTGCGAAAACCCGCGAAACCCGCACTTGGCGAATACAACCAGGCGCACCGTTTACCAAGCCAGATTTATTATTTAATCGAAAAACCGAAGATCAATATAGCAACCCTGGCACGCCGATCATGGAGCTAAATCAGTATGGTCGCTCGGTGATTCGTTTAACCTCTGATGAACAATCGATGTTTTTGACGGGCGTTGGCGCTAGCCCTGAAGGTGATCGTCCATTTCTTGATCGTTACTTTATTCCAACCGAAAAAGGAATCCGTCTATGGCGTTCAAAGGCACCGTATTATGAAGAAGTGCTAGGG
>DLGN01000102.1 GCA_002482715.1 Oxalobacteraceae bacterium UBA7693 | reverse complement strand
ATGCCTGCGTGTAGAGCAAGGCATATTGTTGGAGCTTACCGCCCAGCGCGAACTCTCTCTTCATGACCTTGCGGCTAAGCTTATATGCTTTGCCTGTGCTTTGAACCTCGGTACTGGATGGCATGCTATCGCCGCCCATAAAAATCGAGATACCGATCATGCCTTCATTTCCGACCAGTGCGACTTCACTGGAAGAACCGTCTTCCAAAGCATAGATCAATGAAACAACGCCAGAGATAGGAAAATATAAGAACTTCACGTGGTCACCGGATTCCAGCATAGTCCATTTTAGGGGAAGAGGAACCAATTCGAGATCAGGTAAAAGGCGTTCGAAATCTGCCTTGGGCAGTGCTGCCAATATGCTGTTTTGTTTGGGGTTTTCTGAGGGGTGTGATGTACTGATTTTTTTCATGCGCTCTTTGTAATGCTTACCTTTGAAGTTGTTCACTTTAGGCAGCCTATTTTTGTCCGCAGCAGATTTGCTGCGGTGACAAGACTTTAGTCGTAACGTCGATGCAGTCTACAGGGTTTTAGTCTCCAACAGCGGATGTACATGTTTATGTAGGAGGAAATATGCAGATTTCAAGCAAGAATGCTATTCAATCCATTACAGACGGCGAACTATCCTTCGCAAATCAGCTAAGCTCTAAAAGCTAAGTGCATTGTTGGCGAGACAAAGGCACAAGAAAGTTATATTCATATCTCCGCCCCATGCTCTTACAGCACTAATACATCCCCATTTAAACTTTTTTAACAATCCTGTCATCGCATTTCAAAACACCAACGTTAAATCTCTCAAGAGGTAACCGCGGATTGTCTCTCCCCTTTGAATATGAATTTTGAGTACTCAATCAATTTGAGTTCACTGAGCCTGCACACAAGCTTGGTATTTAGGATTCATTTCAGCATTATTGATTTTCGACGAGCAAGCGGAGAGTTTTTATGGCATACGTATATGGCGATGGTAGTTATTTTGATGAGAAAACTAAAGGCTTTGATTCGAATGGTTTAAGTTCGACTTTTAAAGTCCAGCGTGACATGGTGTCATTCGGAAAATTGTCAGCCAATGATATGACTGATTGGTACCAACTCAATCTTGATGGCCCTGGACATTACTCCATTCTACTGTCTACGGATGTCATCAATAACTATAGCAACGCAAACGCGTGGACTGAAAATTTCAGCGGTATTCGCGTCACTGTCACAGATCGCTACGGCACACCTTTGAGTAATATTGATACGAGCTTTGCCAATCTGACGACGGATGGCCTGATCAGCTTTGACTATAACGGCGACTATTCGCGTGGTGATTACTTTGTGAAAGTCAGCAATTTGTCTTATGCGTCGACCGATTACGTGATTGGTTTAGAGGCGACAAAAATGGCAGGTTTGGATGTGTATGGCAGTTACAACCATGACTATTTGCGTGGTAGCACAGGGGATGACCATATCGAAGCCTATGGTGGTAGTGACACCATCATCAACAGTGCGGGGAATGACTATTTTCATGGTGGCAGTGGACTTGACTTCCTGATCATGGCTGGCGACATCGATGAGTACAATATTAGCGGTAGTCTTAATAATTTTATGATCAAAGACAAGCTTGGCGAAGAAGGCACCGATCAAGCCGTGCAAATCGAACGCTTACTGTTTGATGATTATGCATTGGCGTTCGATGTGAATGGCGCAGCTGGTCAAGCCTATCGTTTGTATCAAGCTGCCTTTGACCGCAAACCCGATTTGGAGGGACTTGGTTACTGGATCAATAAATTAGACGACGGCATGAATCTGACCAGAGTGGCGAATGAATTTTATCGCTCTGCTGAATTCCAAACGCTGTATGGTAGCTACACCAGCAACGCGAGTTTCATCACCACGCTCTATCAAAATGTCTTGCATCGTGCGCCAGATCACGGTGGCTTTGATTACTGGAACTACAAACTCAATAGCGGCGATATGTCGCGCGCCGAAGTATTGGTGAGCTTCAGTGAAAGTGCAGAAAATCAGGCGCAAATTATTGGGCAGATCGAAAGTGGAATTGAATATTTGGAGTGGTGAATTGAATCATTGATGTCAGCAAGCGCTGTCCCGCTTGTATCAATACAAGTATACAAAACATTTCTGTGAGCGGATATTCTTATCTGTAAACAGAAATGTTTTCACATCCATTTAAAACCGTAACTTCAATAAAAACGATACGTTTTTTTTCAAATTTAAAGCATCAAGCACTTAGCTTTTATTGTCAAGAATATAGAAGCAAGCTGTAATTCAATTGCTAAGTAATCATGCCAACTAAGCCTAGTAATATCGCCCATTTTCCAAGTGCCTTGTGTCGTAATTTCATTCATGCCGTAGAGGTATTTTCCGAATAGCAGGCTTGCACTAGACATCCTATCCTTTGATTCGCGAAATAAAAGCAGCGGCAAGATGGCCTATGTGAAAGATTTCGTCGAGATGAACTATCTAATTCTTACAAAAGGAGATTTTAATGAAGCGATTATTATTGGCTCTGGCGTGCTCCATCGGCATGGGAATGGCGTTTTCCGCAAGCGCAATCAATAGTGGAGGCTGCCTGAATGGTTGCGGTATGGGTAAAGCTAAGTGTCTGGCAAAAGCAAGCACACCTCAACAAAAACAAATTTCTGGCTTCGATCCTGATGCAATTGATGACGCACTCAAAGCGCTCAGGTAAAACGATCACATCAATCCCTATCGAATTAACTCCTAGGTAAAGAAGTGAACTCCCAAGGTCGGATATTTCTAAAGCTTAAATTCTTCAAAATCAAATTTGTCGATCAACCGAGAGCATAGGAAACTCAACAAAAAATATCGTACCACCAAGAGGATTTGGATAGAAACCGATTTTCCCATCCATGCGCTCTACCATTTCTTTGGCGATTGTTAACCCTAATCCTGTGCCATCTTTTGCACGCGTATCGGACGCATCTGCTTGTGAAAATTTTTGAAAAATTCTTTCGCTGAAATTGACAGAGATGCCAGGACCACGATCAATCACTTCGATTTTAACTCGCCCTTCTTTATTAGGAGTCAGGCGCAATCTAACATGCTCGCCTTGCGGTGAATATTTACAGGCATTGGACAAAAGGTTCGCCATCACCTGAGCGAAACGATCTGGATCAACACGCAATGCTTGATTGGGAATATCGCTATCAATCAATAAGGAAACGCCCAATCGTTGCGCAAAAGCTTGATTCGATTCCAATACATCAGCAATCAAACTCGACAATGGTATTTTTTGAAAATTGAAATCCATCATATTCGCTTCAATTTTCTGCATATCCAGCAAATCATTGATTAAACGTGCCAAACGTTCTGCGTTATTTAAAGCAATTTGTCCCAACTTCGCCGCAGCAACTGGCAACTCACCAGCAACACCACCAACCATTAACCCAAGCCCACCGCGTATCGCCGTTAAAGGCGTACGCAGCTCATGACTAACGGTGGAAACAAATTGTGTCTTCATACGTTCAACCCGCTTTTGCTCTGTGATATCGCGTACGATTAAAATAAATTTTCTCTGTCCTGCATCTGCAAAACCACTCAAGGATAACTCGGCCAAGAACACGCTACCGTCGGCACGCACTTGCTGCAATTCCATTTCGCTATGTCCCTTGTGGGCGAAATCTTCGCTCGCTACCCGCTCCTGCAATTGATCGCTCACATCTTCAGCGCACAATTTGGCATAGGGCATTCTTTTAATCGCATCAAGCTGCCAGCCAAACAAGGCCAAACCTGCGCGATTACACGATTCTATTGTCCAGTATTTATCGGTTGTCAAAATCGCGTCGGCAGCATTTTGTAAAATTGCTTGCATGCGTTCTGCGTTGTCTCGATTAACTTGTTGTTGCGCTACCAGCTCTTGCAGGCGCACTGCAACCAACGATTCTAATCGAGCCTGATCACGGGTTAAATGTGCAACCCGCCAGCGATAAATAGCAAACAATAATCCTGCCACGACAAACAACATCAACCATCGAAACCACACGGTTTGCCAATATCTTGGTGGTATCGCGATGTTCACACTAGCAACTTTCTCACTCCAAACACCAAGATCATTTGCCGCTTTTACCTGAAAAACATAGTCACCTGGATTCAAATTAGTATAGGTAGCGCTGCGTCGATCAGCATCAACTTCAACCCAGTCGCGATCAAAACCCTCCAAGCGATAGGCGTATCTGTTTTGTGCAGGATTGGTGAAATGCAGCGCGGCAAATTCAATCGAAAAAACCGACTCCTGTTGGCTAATAGTGAGCTCCTTTGGTGCGGTAACCGGCCCTGTAAGTCTCACGCCCGTAGGTGGCTTCCCAGACTTCAACGAGCGATTAAAAACGCTGATGTCGGTGATTGCTAGCTGTGGAGGTGTCGAGAAGCTACGCACGGCGGTTGGATAAACCGAGGTGATCCCTTTTGTGCCACCAAAATACAGCACGCCTTGTTTATCACGATACGATGCGCCAGAAAAGCTATCCGACAGACCATCACTTGCCGTGTATCGTTTTACCACGCCGCTATCTGGTTCAAAGCAAATTAAACCGTTGACCGTACTCAGCCAAAGCCTACCTTGTACGTCACTCTCAATCGCCACAATTTTCGCGGGTCCAATGCTACGACTATCAGAAAAATGCCGAAACGAAATACGTCCATCTTGCGATGTAATAATTTGATTTAAACCATTCGATGCGCCAACCCAAATACGTCCTTTCGCATCTTCATGTAAAGAAGAAATATTGTCTGCGCTGATACTCGTCGGATCAGTTGCATCATGCCGGAAGTGTGTGAATTTACCGGTCTTTTGATCCAGCAAATCTAAGCCACCACCAACCCATTCTGCTCCCGCCCATAAGCGTTTTCGGCTATCTTGTAAAATCGTCGTCGTTCCCTTTGCACTGCGGCTATCAGGGTCGGCAGGATCAGATAAATATTTATGATGCTTACCGGTTTTTATTTCATAACGAATTAGGCTATTCCCCGTTCCTAGCCAAAGAACACCTTCGTCGCCGGCAGCAATTGTGTTGATGTAATCATCGGCAATGCTACCAAATTGAATCACCGTAAATTGTGCCTCGCGCCCGTTGTTGTCATCCAAACGATTTAAACCGACTGAGGTACCAATCCATAACGGGCCATTTTCTTGTTTGTGCAAACTATAGACGAGATCATTACTCAGTGATCCGCGTTGATTTTTATGCGCCCGATAATGCTTCAGCACTTTACTGCTACTTAAATCAAATAAGGCAACGCCATTATTATTCGCAAGCCAGATCTGCCCATCCACTGCGCCCGCGATACGACCAATCGCATTATTTGGCCGAGGATTTTGCGCATCCGCATCAAAAGGAATGATCCTTTGAAAACCTTTACTATTGAGATTGGTGATCGCGATACCATCCGTTAACGTCGCAATCCAGAGCATGCCGCCACGATCATGCAAAACTGCACGTACGTCGTCAGACGGCAAGCTATAAGGGTCAATCGCTTGCTTGACGAATTGCTTAAACTTTTTTGTGCTGGCATCCCATCGCAGTAATCCTGCAGAAAGCGTCGCTGCCCAAACCACACCATGACGATCTGCATAAATATGATTGACTCTGCTAGCGGGTGTATCGACACGCCGCCGCGTACTCCAATCAGTAGCGGTATGCCAGAGCACAATGCCATTTTCTGTCCCTATCCACAACATTCCTTGCGTGTCGAGATAGGTAGACCGGACGATATTTAATTTGGAATCTGGTTGATCCGCATTATCAATACGAAAATGACGAAAACTAGTTGAACCTGGTGCCAAGTAATCAATACCTGCAGGCCAAGTTCCGGCCCACACACCGCCGCGCTCATCCACTGCGATTGCATTCAAATCATTGGTCGCCAAACTATCGGCTCGTGCCGGATCGTGTACATATAAAGTAAAACGACTTTGCAGAGGATCAAAGTGCTGCAGCCCACCCCAAGTGGCAATCCAAAAGCCCGATTTACCATCAGATACGATGGATTTAATAATGCGTTGATTTGCCGCGCCGCTCGATGGCAGATAGCGTGTGAAATTATTTGTCTCGGCATTAAATTTTGCCAGCCCGTTTTGCGTCCCAACCCAGATTTGTCCATTACCGTCTTCATACAAAGCTGAGATACGGTCATGTGGCAAACTTGAGGCATCTGTCGCCAAGCTTTGATACTTTTCAGTTTGATAGCCATTAAAGCGATACAAACCCGCATTGTTCGTCCCTATCCAGATAAATCCTTGCCGATCTTGCAGTAAGGACAAACTGGACAATTGCTCGGCACCCAAGGCGGTCAAGCGCTGGAAGCGCAATTCTGAACTTATTGAGGCATAAGTCGGGAAACAAAAAAACACCAGTACCATCGTCAACAAACACCACTGGCTTGCGCGCTGATACCTATTTTTTAACAATCTTTGCAACGTATCACCCGGGAAAATAGCAAGAGGAGTAACAACCAAAGCCGATGCAATCCACTTTGCCAACCCCTATCAGCACTGTCAACAGCTTTCATTGCTTGCAATGTAAGGCATTGTGAGATTAGAGAGAAAACGATCTTTTTACAACAATCAATATGCTTACTTACCAACTGTGTCGTGAATGAATCGAGTTTGAACAGCAGCCCTGCGCGATGGCAATACTGAAGACGAAAGATCAACAAGTAGGGATTCAACTTTCCTATAGAATAAGAAGCTTAGCTAGCATTGTTAGGATCAATCTCAATACTGTACTCACCCGAGTTTAAACACGATGAAAAACACCAACAGCACAGATGCATTCCAAGAGTTAATTGACATTCTGGGAAAACGATTTGCAAGCCATATGCAACGTCATCGCGATTTAGAATGGCATGCAATTTTGCAACGACTAAAACAATTTCCTGAGAAGTTACACAGCTTGGCAGAGATGGAACGAACTGGCGGCGAACCTGATGTACTTGCGCATGATGTAGCTACGGATGAATATTACTTCTGTGATTTTTCTGCTGAGAGTCCTTCAGGACGACGCAGTCTTTGTTACGACCGCGCTGCTTTACAGTCTCGCAAAGAGCATCAACCGAGCGATAGTGCGATCGATCTGGCAACAGCGATGGGACTAGAGATCATCACGGAAGAGCAATATCGTTTATTGCAAAGTCTCGGCGAATTCGATCAGAAAACTTCTAGCTGGATACAAACTCCAGCGGATATCAGAAAGCTTGGCGGAGCACTTTTTTGCGATCGTCGTTACGGGCATGTGTTTGTCTATCACAATGGGGCGCAGTCCTATTACGCTGCACGCGGGTTTCGAGGTGTAGTCAAAATCTGAACGATCACGATCTGTCTCGCAACCAAGGCAGCTTCGGCGAGAACCTTAAATGACTTTATACTGAATTATTTATACAAACCCACTCTTTATCTATGCTCGAAAACATATCATTCTTCCGTCGTTTGCACTTACTAGGATTTGCAGTTCCGCTCGCATTATTATCGGGTTGTGGTCATCCCAACGTGGTCAAAATCACTCAAGCCCCTGACTACAAGCAAGTTGTCAGCGAAGACGGTCGCTACCAAAATGCTTATCCTGGTAAGAAGACATATCCATTTACTTGTGAAAAAGATTGTTATCAACAACAAGCAACACTGCAATGTCAAAGCGAAAGCCCAGCGGAACAATGTCGTTACACTGGCACGCAGCCCGCAGTACAAATAAATAGTGGTTTCAAAGTACGTTGGTTTGGTCACGCCAGCTTTCAAATTACCACGACGGATGGTCAGCAAGTCTTGCTCGATCCAGTGACCCAACAATTTGATTGGCCAGTTAATTGGGGTTTTCATTTGCTGCAAGGTTTTAGCCGTGGATTGCCACAAGGTTTAAGTGATCAGGTTTTATCGAATGCCAACGTGGTGTTGTATTCGCATATCCACTATGATCATTTCAATAAAGCTGACATTGAAAAGATGGGCAACAAACCACAATATTTGGTTCCGCTTGGATTTGCTGATTCCTTCCCCAAAGCTGGCTATCAGATCCATGAGATGGGCTGGTATAGTCAACAAAAATTCGCATCGCTACAAATTCATGCTGTGCCCGCACATCATTTCAGCAATCGCATTTTGGTACCGCTGATTTACGAAGATTTTGCCAAGAGTTCATGGAATGGCTGGCTTTTACAATCTCACGGTAAATCTCTTTTCTTTGCGGGCGATACAGGTTACTCACAACATTTTAAAGATATTCGCCAACGTTATGGCGCCATCGATGTATGCCTGTTGCCCATCGCATCTTACTATCACAAAGAAGACGGCGCCCGCTATCGCAATGTCCACACCACACCCGAAGATGCCCTCAGCGCCGCTATCGATTTAGGTTGCAAAGTCATGATCCCTTGGGGTTACGGCAATGCCAGTTGGAAAATGGGCGATCACAGCAGTCATTCTGCTTTACAACGTTTATTAACGGTGCGCCAAAGAATTCAAGATAAGCCCGAAGGCCAAATACCATTGCTGATCTTGAATGAAGGTGAAGAGGCGACGCCTTAGATGCAAGTCGGTCAAAAATGAAACTCGGAAAGTAAAATCTATAGTTGCATTCAATTCAAAAAATACTATTTGATTATTTTCACTTGCTCTTGCATGTAACCTATAGGTATCCTATGATAACTATAGGTTACATAAATTACTTTTTATTTGGGTGAAAAATGTTCAATTTACGATACACACAAGCAGAGGCAGAACAAAATTTTTTGCGTTCAACAGGCTTATTTTCTCTCGCTCTAGGCTCATACTTGTTAATGGGGTTGATAACCAAATTCTTCGATCTATTCAAGAAATTTCATAATAACGCCATAATTATTGGCTTTTTTGTAGTGGTTGGTATCTTGGTTTTTGCATTCTTAATTTTTTCTTTTTTTGCTGTTATCAACGATGGATTAGAAATACGAAAACGCACTTTTTTACGTTTTCGATTTGACGATGAGTATGTGAGCAGCTTGTCAAAGAATTCCGATTCATTCGCTGTAAACATCGGCATGGCCTGCCTTTTATTTACCAATTTTTTTTCGAACAAAGAAAGGGACATCTTTGGGATTTCAACGCTCACCGTGGAAGACCACTCAGCGCTAATCCTTAGTATTATGTTTATCGCATATTCAATACCCATTTTAAGTTCTTACTGGAAACGCGATGAATGAAGAACTTGATAACCACATCGCAAAACTTCGTAGTAAAGAGAAAATTTCTCAACAAGAATTAGCAGAAGCGATTGGTGTTTCGCGCAAAACAATTAGCACGGTAGAGACAATGCGCTTTGTTCCTTCTGTGATTATTGCGCTCAAACTTGCGCGCCATTTTAATGTCCGTGTTGAGGATATCTTTACGCTGAATGACGATGCCGAGAACAACGCAAAGTTAGAATAGTTTTTTACGTCGCATTGAGAAATTTCAATGCAGGTTCTTTCAACCATCAGAAATTCTATGCACTTCGATCAACTTATTTTGCATCCTGTCACGCGGCATCACCTCGATGCCGGCATCGCGATTCATTGCGATCCTGAAACCAATCGATTTAATCCTTTTGGCCCTCCGACGCCTGAGCGTTTTGAGCAAGCATTACATGATTGGATGTCACACTGGGAGAACTATGGCTTTGGCTATTGGGCGGTCAGTCTGAAACAGGCACCAAAACCGATTACTTGCTTTGGTGCCTGTTTCAGACTGACC
>DLGN01000044.1 GCA_002482715.1 Oxalobacteraceae bacterium UBA7693 | reverse complement strand
GTTGTGGATTAGGATGGGGTTACCATTTGCGCTCAACCACATCAATTTATGGTTGAGCGCAAATGGTAACCCAATCCTAATCCACAACACGCCCGGGGCAATTTCTATGGTCTGTCCCGCTTCTGGAAGTTTGTCAGAGAGAGGGTAATGCAGTTCTTGTTCTAGATGGTTCATGGCAATGTGTGTGTGGCGCAACAGTGTATCGATGCAGAGTTTCGGGCAGAGTATGTAAATTGACGTTTACGTTAACTGCGTTTCAGGTAAGATTCTAAGTTCAAAACACAATTGATGTTGGGCTTATCTCGCTTATTGCGAGTATTCACCGAGATTCTTTGGGTGTTTTTAAGATAACTTTCTTGTGTCGTATACAGAAAAACCTTTGAAAAAATTCTAGCAATGGCAACTTATACAATTACCGAATTGGCAAAAGAGTTCGATATCACGCCGCGTGCAATTCGCTTTTACGAAGATCAGGGCTTGATCAGTCCTAGCCGTGAAGGCCCCAGTGGACGCAATCGCGTGTACTCAGCGCGTGAGCGCACACACCTCAAGTTAACCTTACGCGGCAAGCGTTTGGGCTTAAGCCTTTCTGAAATTAAACACCTGGTGACGATGTATGACTCACCCAAAGACACAGAAGTTCAGCTGAAAAGTTTCTTAGACGTATTGGCGAAGCACCGTGCTTCTTTAGAGCAACAACGCGAAGACATCGAAGTCATGCTAGACGAAATCACCGCGCATGAAGAGGAAAGCCAGCGCCTTTTGGGAATTGTTAATAAAGCAAAAACAAGTTCGTAGTTATGTAACGATAAATTGTTTGAATTGACGTTTACGTTAACGTCAATTAGAAGTATCATTTTTGACTGACGCAAAACGGGCTTTTAAATCGTTTTGCAAAATTTTTCGACATTTAAGCAGGCATATAATCTCAAGCTCACTTTCTACCGACTTTGAGTAGAATGAGCGAGCTACAGCAGCTTGAAGTCATATCATCATTACTACCTAGATTGGGGACACTATGTTGCACTTACCAGGTTTAACGTTTGATCATGGCGAAGATATCGCCGCATTGCGCGAAGCTGTACAACAATTTGCTGCTGCCGAAATCGCACCGTTGGCCGCCGAGATGGATAGAACAGATCAGTTTCCTATGCATTTGTGGAAAAAAATGGGTGAGATGGGCCTGCACGGCATGACCGTTTCCGAAGAATACGGCGGTGCGAATATGGGCTACTTGGCGCACATTATCGCCATGGAAGAAATCTCTCGTGCTTCTGCTTCGGTTGGTTTGTCTTACGGTGCGCATTCTAATCTGTGCGTGAACCAAATTAATCGCAACGGCAATGCCGAACAAAAAGCGAAATATCTGCCTAAGCTGATTTCTGGCGAGCATATCGGTGCTTTGGCGATGTCTGAGCCAAATGCAGGTTCTGATGTCGTGAGCATGAAATTGCGCGCGGATTTGAAAGGCGATCGTTACGTCTTGAACGGTAACAAAATGTGGATCACCAATGGTCCAGATGCCGACACTTTAGTGGTGTATGCAAAAACGGATTTGGAAGCGGGCCCACGCGGCATGACTGCTTTCATTATCGAAAAAGGCTATAAAGGTTTTAGCATTGCGCAGAAACTCGACAAGCTAGGTATGCGCGGTTCGCATACTGGCGAATTGGTGTTCCAAGATTGCGAAGTGCCAGTGGAAAACGTGCTCGGTGGTGTAGGCAAAGGCGTCAATGTGTTGATGTCAGGTTTGGACTTCGAACGTGCAGTCTTGTCTGGTGGCCCATTGGGCATTATGCAAGCGTGTATGGACGTGGTCGTTCCTTACATCCATGAACGTAAACAGTTTGGTCAAGCCATCGGCGAATTCCAACTGATGCAAGGCAAGATCGCCGATATGTATTCCACCATGATGGCATGTAAGGCATACGTCTATGCGGTTGGCGAAGCATGCGTACGCGCGAAAACACCGGAAGCAACACGTGCTTTGCGTAAAGACGCAGCCGGCGCGATTTTGTACTCCGCAGAAAAAGCGACTTGGATGGCGGGTGAAGCGATCCAGACATTGGGTGGCAATGGCTATATCAACGAATACTCAGTCGGACGTTTGTGGCGTGATGCGAAGTTGTATGAGATTGGTGCTGGTACGAGCGAAATACGTCGTATGCTCATAGGACGTGAACTATTCGCCGAAACCCTGTAATGACGCATTGATAAATCCGATTCTGGGGTGCATTTCGGCGTTGCCGCTCCTCGCAATATCGCAAAGCTAATCACTTGCTGCGGGCGGCGCCTTGAACTGCCTCCCCATAATCGAATTTCTCAACAGTCATTGGTTAGTTGTAATCAATGATGAAAATCGTTGAACTGGGTTCCTTGCCAGTTTGTATTGAGAGGTTTTGAATCGGTTGACGCTTATGCCCCAAATCGCCTTTCCTAAATTGTTGTCTTCGCAAATTGCATTCGACATTGCAAGGACCATACTCGACGGTTTTGATAAGCATTATCGCTTGTTCCGCGCGACGACGCAGATGGCGAAGCAGCGTTTTGAACGTGGCGATTGGAAGGCAGCACAAGAAGATGCGCGTGAACGGATTGCTTATTACGATAAACGCGCCAAGGAATGTGTACTAATTTTGGAAGATGAGTACGAAAGTGAAGATCTGACCGATGAGGTGTGGCGTGAAGTGAAGCTGCATTACATGGGTTTGCTGATTGATCATCTGCGTCCCGAGCTAGCAGAAACTTTCTTCAATACCGTCTGCACCAAGCTCTTGCACCGTACTTACTTCCATAACGATTTCATCTTTGTTCGTCCAGCGACAGCGACTGACTACATCGAGCGCGAAGATACACCCGCGACCTATCGCGTTTATTATCCCGCCGCCGATGGATTGAGCTTTAGTTTAAAACGCATTGTCACCAATTTTCAGTTGCAAACACCGTTCGCGCATCTTGATGACGATCTGGCGAAAGTAGAAGCGCGTTTGTTGGAGCAATTTGGTGACATGCGTTTTGAACCGAATCATCAGTTCCAAGTTTTAGCGAGTCTTTTCTTCCGCAATAAAGCTGCTTACATCATCGGTAAAAGTATCAACGGCAATCAAGAAATGCCCTTCGTGATCCCCATCATTCACAATAAGAATCGTGAATTGATTTTGGATACGGTGCTCTTCGATAACATGCACATCACCGTCTTGTTCTCATTTACACGTGCCTATTTCATGGTCGATATGGATGTGCCGTCGGCTTATGTGCAATTCATACGCAGTATTTTGCCGCGCAAGCCGCGCAGTGAGATTTACACCATGTTGGGTTTGCAAAAACACGGTAAGAATTTGTTCTATCGCGATTTCTTACATCACCTCAAATATTCATCCGATATGATCGAAGCCGCACCAGGTATTCGCGGGCTCGTGATGTTGGTGTTCGCATTGCCATCCTTTCCCTACGTTTTCAAGTTAATCAAAGATAGCTTCCCGCCGCCAAAGGAAACCACTAAAGCTTTGATTAAAGAAAAGTATCAACTGGTCAAAAATCATGATCGCGTTGGTCGCTTGGCAGATACTTTGGAATATTCTGACGTAGCCTTTCCGCGCGCGCGTTTTTCTGAGGATTTGTTGGCAGAAATTCGACGCTATGCACCGTCGATCTTGGAAGTGAACGATGACGAAGTGATTATCAAGCATCTGTATATCGAACGTCGCATGACGCCATTGAATATCTGGCTCACAGAGTCAGAGCAAAAGGGCGATGACGCCGCGATGGAACATGCGATAGTCGAATACGGCAATGCGATCAAAGAATTGGTCGGAGCGAATATTTTCCCCGGCGATATGCTGTACAAAAATTTCGGTGTAACGCGTCATAAACGTGTCGTTTTTTATGACTACGATGAGATCGAAACCATCGTGGATTGTAATTTCAGAACGATCCCTTTGCCACGCAATGAAGAAGATGAAATGTCGGCCGAGCCTTGGTATCCGATTGGGAAGTACGATGTATTTCCTGAACAGTTCGGTACCTTCTTACTGGGTAACGCCAAGGTCAAACAGTATTTTATGAAACACCATGCCGACTTGTTGACTGCGAAGTATTGGCAAGATCGGAAAGAACGAATTGTGAAGGGTAAGGTGGATGATGTTTTTCCTTACCCTCAATCGATTAGATTTATGAATATGTGAAGTAAAACCCCTCAACACCGAGACGCTGAGACGCCGAGTGAAACCTTAAAAGAGAGGTTTTCTCTGTTTCGATTTTCTCAGCGCCTCTGCGCCTCGGCGTTGAGGGGTTTTAAAAGTATCAACAACAGTTAAATATTTTGGAGAAAACCATGAATGATCCTATCGTAATCGTCGGCGCAGCTCGTACTCCTATGGGCGCGTTTCAAAGTGATTTCGCGTCTTTGACTGCGAGCCAACTCGGTGCAGTGGCGATCAAAGCAGCTGTCGAACGTGCAGGCGTTAAGCCAGAGTTGGTCGAAGAAGTTTTGTTCGGTAACTGCTTGATGGCAGGTCAAGGCCAAGCACCAGCGCGTCAAGCTTTGTTGGCTGCGGGTTTGCCATTTTCGACTGGTGCGGTCACTTTATCTAAGATGTGCGGCTCCGCGATGAAAGCCACAATGATGGCCTATGATTCCTTGCTGGCTGGCAGCAACGACGTGTTGGTCACTGGCGGTATGGAATCGATGACGAATGCTCCATACATCATTCCAAAGGCACGTGGCGGCTATCGTATCGGTCACGGCACGATCATGGATCACATGATGCTCGACGGTTTGGAAGATGCTTACGACAAAGGTCGCAGCATGGGCACATTTGCAGAAGATTGCTCCGCGAAATACGGCTTCACACGTGAAGCACAAGATGCATTTGCGATCGCCTCCGTAACACGCGCACAAAACGCAGCGAGCAGCGGCGCATTTTCTTGGGAAATCGCTCCTGTGACGGTATCTGGTCGCGGCGGTGATGTCGTCATCGATAAAGACGAAGGCCCATTGAAAGCCAAGCTCGACAAGATTCCTAATTTGAAGCCAGCATTCAAAAAAGACGGCACGATTACAGCAGCATCTTCCTCGTCCATCAATGACGGTGCAGCAGCATTGGTATTGATGCGCGAATCCAAAGCCAAGGAATTGGGTTTAACTCCTATCGCCAAAATCTTGGGTCATGCAACCCACGCACAAGAACCAGGCTGGTTCACCACCGCGCCAGTTGGCTCTATCGAAAAACTCTACAAAAAAATCGGCTGGACAACAGCGGATGTCGATTTGTTTGAAGTTAATGAAGCATTTGCCGCAGTGCCAATGGCAGCGATGCATGACCTCGGTATTTCTCACGACAAGATGAACGTGCACGGTGGCGCATGTGCACTCGGCCATCCAATCGGCGCATCTGGTGCACGTATTATCGTGACCTTGATCGGTGCTTTGAAAGCCCGTGGCGGTAAGCGCGGTGTGGCGTCTTTGTGCATCGGTGGTGGTGAAGCGACGGCGATGGCGATTGAGTTGGTGTAATCGAGAAAGTCCCCTCTCCCGCAAGCGGGAGAGGGCTAGGGTGAGGGTGGTTCAGATGCAGCAGAGCTGATTATTCAGTCAAATCACGAGCATTCAAAATATCGGTTTTAAGAAATGTGCATGAGACTGAACCACCCTCATCCCCGACCCTTCTCCCGCTTGCGGGACAAGGGAGGATTAAATGAGTAATTGGAAAAACGGAGTAAGCCAGAATGCCAACAGCCTTAATCATCGGAGCCTCACGCGGTATAGGTCAGGAATTTGCGCGGCAATACAAAGCAGCAGGTTGGCGTGTAATCGCCACTGCACGCAAGTCCGACGACCTCGCGCAATTGACCGTACATGGTTGTGAAGCGCTGCCTTTAGACGTGAATAACTTGAACGATTGCGCCGGTCTAGCTTGGCGCCTCGACGATGAAAAAATCGATGTCGCTATTTTGAATGCGGGTGTGTTTGGTAGCAGAACAAATGGTTTGCAATCGCCACAGCAAGAAGAGTTTGATCAAGTCATGCACACCAACGTGTTAGCTGCAATGCGCTTGCTGCCTTTGGTATTGCCCATGGTGGAAAATGCCGGCGGCAAGTTGGCTGTGTTGTCCTCACGCATGGGCTCTATTGGTTCGCGTGAAAACAATGTGGCATGGCTGTATCGCGCCAGCAAAGCGGCCTTGAATTCCGTATTGAAAGATGCCTCACTTAGTACGCAAAAAGCGACATGTATTGCCTTTCATCCGGGTTGGGTACAAACGGACATGGGTGGCGCAGGCGCGGAGATTAGCGTCGACGTTAGCGTGACTGGTATGCGCGAAGTGATTGCAAATAGTAGTCGTGCGCAGAATGGACAGTTTTTGAGTTATGACGGTGCGCAGTTGGATTGGTAAGTAAAGAAAACACTTCAACCTAGTGACGCCGAAGTGCTATAGAAATTTTTAGAAATAGGCAGAAAAATGCAACTAACATCAGAACACGAAATGATCCGCGACGCAGTGCGTAGCTTTGTGCAAGAACGCATCACGCCAAACGCAGCGCGTTGGGATAAAGAACATCATTTTCCTGCTGAGGAATTGAAAGAACTCGCGGCGATGGGCGCGTATGGTGTGGCGGTACCAGAAGAGCTGGGTGGCGCAGGCATGGATTATTTGTCGCTGGCATTAGTGCTGGAAGAGATCGCTGCCGGTGATGGTGGAACCTCGACGGTCGTATCAGTGAATAACTGTCCTGTTTGCAGCATAGGCATGATGTACGCGAATGCCGCGCAAAAAGAGCAATGGCTTCGTCCATTAGCACAAGGCGAGATGTTAGGCGCATTTTGCTTAACTGAACCGCATGCGGGCAGTGACGCTTCCGATTTGCGCACTACCGCAAAGAAAGAAGGCGATGAATACGTCTTGAATGGTGTGAAGCAATTTATCACCAGCGGTAAGCATGCAGATGTGGCGATCGTGATGGCGGTGACCGATAAAGCAGCAGGCAAAAAAGGGATCAGCGCGTTTTGGGTTGATACCAAAACGCCAGGCTATATCGTGGCCAGTCTCGAACATAAAATGGGTCAGCACTCTTCCGATACCGCGCAAATTCTGTTCGAGAATTGCCGCATTCCTGCCGCCAATTTAATCGGCGAAGAAGGTCAAGGTTATAAAATCGCTTTGTCTGGACTAGAAGGCGGCCGTATCGGTATCGCTTCACAAGCCGTCGGTATGGCACGTGCTGCTTTTGAAGCAGCCTTGGCTTATGCGAAAGATCGTCGCACGTTTGGTAAAGCAATCTTTGAACACCAAGCCGTACAGTTCCGTTTGGCCGATATGGCAACACAGATCGAAGCGGCACGCCAATTGATCTGGCATGCAGCGAGTATGAAAGATGCTGGCAAGCCTTGTTTGAAAGAAGCAGCGATGGCGAAATTATTTGCGTCGGAAATGGCAGAAAAAGTGTGTTCCGATGCGATTCAGATTCATGGTGGTTATGGGTATGTCAGCGACTTCCCAGTTGAGCGCATCTACCGCGATGTGCGTGTGTGTCAGATTTATGAAGGTAGTTCGGATATTCAGAAGATTTTGATTGGTCGTGGGTTGTTGGATTGAGTTTTGAAATGCATTTCTTATGTGGATAATTTGAGGAGTAGCAATGAGCAACCGCATCGAATATTGGTTTGATTACGTTTCACCTTATGCGTATTTGACGACGCAAGTGATAGAAGAGCTCGCGGCAAAATATAGACGCGAGATCGATTGGAAACCAATGTTGTTGGGTGTCGTGTTCAAGACCACCAACTCCAGCCCATTAACGATGCGCCCGCCGATGATGGCAAGCTATCACAAGCAAGACATGTTGCGTTCAGCACGTTATGCGGGTTTGCCCTTTGTCTTGCCAGAACCATTTCCTATCAATACCCAAAACACGGCACGCGTTTGTTTGTGGATGAAAGAAGTCGCACCTGAGCGTGTTGGTGAATTCACGCGTGGGGTAACGAAAGCTTACTTCTCCGGCCCCGAGGGATTGAATGATATTGCGTGGTTAGCAGAATACGTAAATCAAATGGGCTTAGATGGCGCAGCCGCTGCTGCAGCTTGTAGGGACGAACGTTATAAGGCGCAGCTGAATGCGGCCTGTGAAGAAGCCGTCAGCAAAGGCGTGTTCGGTGCACCATGGGTGATTGTTGATGGCGAACCGTTCTGGGGTAATGATCGCTTGCCGCAATTAGAAAAATGGTTAGCGACAGGCGGGTTTTAATTTTGTAGGGCGGGTCGACCTAAGAAGCGAGATTGGAAGAGACATGAAAAAAGGCTACAAACAATTAGTCGACGAAGCAAACGCGCAGATCAAAACCTATAGCGTGGCCGAAGCGCAAGCGAAGTTAGGCGACCCGCAAGTGCAATTCATCGACGTCCGTGATATTCGCGAGCTAGAAAGAGACGGCATCGTCCCCGGCGCATTCCACGCACCACGCGGCATGATCGAATTTTGGATCGACCCTGATTCGCCTTACTTCAAACCGGTGTTCGGTGAGAATAAGGAGTTCATCCTATTCTGTGCAGCCGGTTGGCGCAGTGCTTTGACGACCAAGACGGTGCAAGACATGGGCTTAGCAAATGTCGCGCACATCGATGGCGGCTTCGGTGCATGGAAAGCAGCAGGCGCGCCTACCGGAGTGAAAGAAAGTAAGAAGACGTAACTGAACACAGTGACAAGTGTAGGGCGGGTGCAACCCGCGCCGACCGACGCTTGAGCAATAGCGCGGGTTGCACCCGCCCTACAAAAAAATGATTAGGTAAAGTGTGAGTAAAACAATCTGCCCCTGTGGCTCAAACAAAGAATTCGAGCAATGCTGCCAACGCTACATCAGCGGTGCAGAGTTCGCACCAACAGCAGAAGCACTGATGCGTTCGCGCTACACCGCTTATACGCTCAACGATGAAGCGTATTTGCGAGCGACTTGGGATGAGCGTACTTGCCCCAAAGAGCGCATCGTTGATGGTGGTGCATCGAAGTGGTTAGGTTTGGAAGTGAAGAAACATGAAGCACAAGAAAAAGAGGCGATGGTGGAGTTTGTCGCTCGTTACAAAATTGGTGGCAAAGCCCATCGCTTGCACGAGAAGAGTCGGTTCGTGAAGTTTGATGGTAAGTGGTTTTACGTTGATGGTATTTATGAGTGAGCACCTCACATTGTTGAGGCTGTAGAGAAATCGGATAAACAATTATGACAACCCTAGAATCCAAATTAAATCCTCGCTCTGAGGACTTCAAGGCCAACGCTGCGGCGATGCAATTGATCGTCGATGACCTCAAAGAAAAGGTCGCCAAAATTGCGCTGGGCGGCGGTGAAGAAGCGCGCCAAAAGCATCTCGGTCGCGGCAAACTATTGCCACGTGATCGTGTGCAAAATTTGCTCGATCCGGGTACGCCTTTCCTAGAGTTCTCTCAGCTCGCTGCGTTCAATATGTACAAAGAGAAGAACGATGCGGATGCTGCACCAAGTGCGGGTGTCATTACAGGAATCGGTCGCGTTGCTGGACAAGAATGCGTGATCGTTTGTAACGACGCGACGGTGAAGGGCGGTACCTATTATCCGCTCACGGTCAAAAAACATTTACGTGCGCAAGAAATTGCCGAGCAAAATAATTTGCCTTGTATTTATTTGGTGGATAGCGGTGGTGCGAATTTGCCGAATCAGGAAGACGTGTTTCCAGATCGTGATCACTTCGGTCGCATCTTCTATAACCAAGCGAATATGTCGGCCAAAGGTATTCCACAAATCGCGGTGGTGATGGGTTCTTGTACCGCGGGTGGTGCGTATGTGCCAGCGATGAGCGATGAATCTATTATCGTTAAGAACCAAGGTACGATCTTCCTCGGCGGACCTCCATTGGTGAAAGCGGCAACGGGCGAAGTGGTGAGTGCGGAAGACTTGGGTGGTGGCGATGTTCACACACGTTTGTCTGGTGTGGTCGACCATTTGGCACAAAACGATACGCATGCCCTCGCGATGGCGCGTCAAATCGTGTCGAACTTGAATCGTCAAAAACCACAAACGGTGGTGATGAAGGCCGTCGAAGAACCTAAGTATCCTGCGAGTGAATTGTATGGCGTGATTCCGGTTGATACACGCAAGCCTTTCGATGTGCGTGAAGTGATTGCCCGTGTGGTCGATGGTAGTCATTTCGATGAATTCAAAGCACGCTATGGCACAACTTTGGTGTGCGGTTTTGCGCATATCCATGGCATGCCAGTCGGTATTATCGCCAACAACGGTATTTTGTTTTCTGAATCAGCATTAAAGGGCACACACTTCATCGAGCTGTGCTGCCAG
>DLGN01000212.1:1293-3768 GCA_002482715.1 Oxalobacteraceae bacterium UBA7693 | reverse complement strand
CCCTGGCTTGCAAGGCGGCCCACTCATGCACGTTATCGCAGGTAAAGCAGTCGCGTTCAAAGAAGCTTTGAATCCAGAATTTAAAACTTACCAAGAACAAGTCATCAAAAACGCTGATGCATTGGCAAAAACTTTGATCGAACGTGGTTTGCGTATTATCTCTGGCCGTACAGAATCCCATGTCATGCTGGTCGATTTGCGCTCTAAAAACATCACTGGCAAAGCAGCTGAAGCGGTATTAGGCTCTGCACACATCACATGCAATAAGAACTCGATTCCAAATGATCCAGAAAAACCATTCGTCACATCTGGTATCCGTTTAGGTAGCCCTGCATTGACCACGCGTGGCTTCAAAGAAGCAGAAGCGATCAAGATCGGTCACTTGGTAGCGGATGTTTTAGATAACCCTAACGATGCTGCGACAATTGAACGTGTAAAAGCAGAAGTAAAGAAACTAACCTCTGCCTTCCCGGTCTATGGCAACTAATTAGGCCGCATAGAAAAAAAGCCACTTTCCGAAGTGGCTTTTTTTACGCCTATTCCAACAAATATCGTACCAAATTGGACTCAATCAAGCATAATTAGCATCGAAATTTGATCATACGAAAAAGCCGCCCCCCCTAAACTAAGAATTAAAATAGTAACGCTATCCTATGTATAACGAGACAAATCAAATGCGGACAAGAGAAATCTTATGAAGTGTCCTTACTGTCATCATGTTGACACGCAAGTGATCGACACCAGAATATCCGAAGAAGGCGATAGCATACGTCGTCGTCGACGCTGCGCCAGCTGTGACAAACGCTTCACGACCTATGAACGAATAGAATTAGCGATGCCTGTCATCGTCAAGAAAAATGGTAGTAGATCGGAATACGAATCATCGAAACTACGCGCCAGCCTGATGTTGGCATTGCGAAAACGGCCGGTATCTGCGGAAGCGGTCGATACAGCAATTCAGCATATTGAGGAGAAATTACTTGCAAGTGGTGAACGAGAGATTATTTCAGGCCAACTCGGTGAACTGGTAATGCGTGAATTGAAACGCTTAGACAAAATTGCTTACATCCGTTTTGCTTCAGTCTATAAGAGTTTTGAAGATGTGTCTGAGTTTGTTGAAGCGATACAGGAAGTCAAAAAGAAGTAAGTTTTATTCTGCGCCTTCTGATCATCAACGCATCTTCAAATCTCTGAAGTCTAACCTTCAACGGACTAAAAAAATCTCGTTTCCACTTTTGCAGAAACGAGATCACATATCAAAGACGCTATCTAATAAACTTACTTCGACCAACAAGTGTCGCTTGTCATACCACCAGACAAAGTACCGTCTGTTCCTCGTTGCCCTAAATGGTTATAAGTTAATGTAGCACACGCATCTCCCGCCATGCCATTCGCTGGAACAGCCTGAATCGCAAATGTGGTTGCGGTACGAGCTGGTGCAGCTCGAAACGCGATATTGTAGTTAACCCTAGTACCAGCGGCTCCTCTTGGTGAAACTAAGTTAGGCAACACAGGTGGCGTCGGAGCTGCACCAGCAGTCTGTAAATAAGAGTTGTTCTCGGTAAAAAAACGCTCCATAAACTGTGCATTTTCCAACATTAAAGCCCGAACTTCAGCACGATTGCTTCGTCTGATATTTTCACGATAACTCGGATAGGCAATTGCACTAATTATAGAGATGATCGCCACAACAATCATTAACTCAATCAATGTGAATCCGGGTGCATATCTTTTGCCATGCGTAATCATAAATTTCCCTTTTTATCTTTAATTTCTGCTGAAATAATTAATTTTTTCTATTGCCTACCAATTAATTGCCGCCATAATCGAACCGTTGGAATACCATCGGATAATTGTCTATCTGAACCAGCAGCAGGAACAGTACCTGTCCTTGCATCCGCTTGGAAAATTTTAACTTTACGGTTACCTAGTCGAATAATCGTCGTTCCAAAAGTTGCGCTGGACTGGCGGCCACTCACCATTGTATCCGAGGCATTGATAACGCCATCACCATTTGTATCGATAGACTTATAACCCAAAGCCCCGCCGTTCAAAGGACTAAATTGCAGCGTAGTAGACAAGGCGTCAATCACACATAAATCAGAGCTATTACCAGGAATCAAACTGGTAAAAATAACTTGGTCTTCAAATATGATCGGATCATTGACTATACGTTCCCCATTCTTAATCTTCAAGGTTGTAAACCATCCGCGCTTACTAGTCCAATCTATAGCATTTTGTGTGACTTTATAAAAACTTCCGCTGGTGGATAATGTTTGCTCTACCAGTTGCGATTGTGTAACTTGAGTCGCCACTACTTTATCCCAGATACCATACATAGTCTCTTTATCGGTAGTAGACGAATCGGTATCTTCAAAAATTTTACCTGTCCCAAACACGACCATATAACCACCATCAGGATGAGGATACAGTTGTGGCTGAGTTGTAATAGGTTGTTTTCTTCCAGAATCTACT
>DLGN01000212.1:0-1240 GCA_002482715.1 Oxalobacteraceae bacterium UBA7693 | reverse complement strand
AAACTGAATAAAGGTGCTGCGCTTCCAAACGCCAATTTAGGTTCAGTACTGAAGGATGGTGCGGAACCTGTGGTAACGAAATCAAACTTCCACATGTTACCCAACTTATCACCGGCATAGACAGCTTTGATAGTCGAATCAGCATTCAATAAAAGCTTTGGTGTAGAAAGCCCGTTCGGTGAACCAGCGCCGCCCACTCCTGTATCAATTTTCTTGATGATAGCGCCAGTTTTTAAATCAACAACATACAGAACAGCTTTTTGACTAGTGCTCTCAAATCCATTGCCAAAAATCGCAACCCATCGACCATCGCGCATCACCCCAATTTGCGCGACACCAATTGTGTAGCCTAAGTCATTATCCACCGAAGGAACGGTAGAATTAATCTCCCAAAGAACTTTGGTCTTATCAAATGCCAAAGGATCTGTTACGTCTAATGCGAATACGGATTTACCTCCGGCACCAGTGGTTCCTACTAATACTGTACGCCAGGGCGTCGATCCCCCACCAATTGCTGCATCGGCAATCATAGGTGTTCCATCGACATAAAACCGATGAACATAATTAGGCTTCGCTAATTCATGTAGATTTGGGATAACTGCTTTAGGCACATAAGCAAATCTCTCAGTGCCCCCTGTTATAGATTTGGTAGCATCGAACGCATGCAACATCCCATCATTACTTCCAACATAAACTGTTGGCGCGCGGTTGTCTCTATTATTTTTTAGAAACTGGTCATATGAAGTCTTTCCGTTGATATCCGATGGTAAGAAAATATAACCGCCGTCTCTTCCTTCTTTCACATACTGCGGATCAGAATTGACTAAGTCCCCTAACAGAACTTGTCTAGCGCGAAATGGCTTAGATTCCTTAGTCTTATCACCTCGAATATACTCAATAATATCGCTACCGGACACCGTGTAAGCTGGCGCATAAGCAGCCGCTGCTGTATTTAAAATACTTTGATCTGCAGAGGTCAAATTACCGAAATTAAAGTCGTTTCCACCTATACCAGTTGGATTTGCTGTAACAATTTTTCGCGATCCTGGTGCCGGTATTTTGTTATCAGTATCCCAATCGTTCGGAGAAATAATCACACCGGTTGTTTCATTTACCGACTTTTGCTCCAAGCGCCCTGACCAGTCTGAGGTTTGGTAGGTCGACGTATAAAGCTTCAACCCTACATCTAAAGTATTTTTTGAAGTTGCAACTGCGGCTGCATCGCCAGACCTAGCAGCAA
>DLGN01000017.1 GCA_002482715.1 Oxalobacteraceae bacterium UBA7693 | reverse complement strand
CGCGTTGTTGCCGTCTACGGCGGGGTGAGTTTTGCAGGGCAGAACAATATTATTAGTATTAATCGTGGTTCCAGTTCAGGGATCGATATTGGTACGGTGCTGGAACTGGGCCGCTACGGCAAGATTATCCCTGATCGTACTAATGATAAAAAACCAATTCGCTTGCCAGATGAAATCTACGGACAGCTTTTTATTTTCCGCGTGTTTAACAATATCTCTTATGGCTTGGTGATGCAGGTGACGGATGTGGTCAGTGTTGGCGACGTCGTTCGGACACCTGCAAAATAAGAAATTTTTCTAGCGTGGATTGAGATTGAATTTAAACAAACACGAGCAGGAACAAGATTTGTATGATTGGCTGCGCTTGTCTCTTACAAAGGGCATTGGGAATGAGACGGCGCGCAAATTATTGAGCGTGTTTGGATTGCCATCGCAAATTTTCTCGACCGAATTCGAACTTTTGACCGAGTACATTTCTGCGAAATCAGCGCGTGCTTTGCTGCAGGCACCTGATGATGCCATGCGTTCTCAGATCAATCTGACCCAAGATTGGCTGGAACTGCCCGGAAATTTTCTGCTGAGTTTGGCAGATGCGCGTTTTCCCCCTAGTTTATTAAGCATTCCTGATCCACCTTTGTTACTGTACGTAAAAGGGCGCTTGGATCTGCTTGATGTCCCAACAATTGCTGTTGTTGGAAGCCGTAATGCAACCGCGCAAGGCGTCTTAAACGCCGAAAAATTCTCTGAGAATTTAAGTCATGCCGGACTATGTATTAGTTCTGGACTGGCAGCGGGGATTGATGCAGCTGCGCATGCTGGTGCATTGCGTGGCAAGGGATCGACTATCGCGGTGATTGGTACTGGTCCGGATATTGTTTATCCTGCACGCAATCGACAGTTGGCGCATCAGATCGTTGAAAATGGGTGTTTGTTGAGTGAGTATCCGTTGGGAATGCCTGCTATTGCGGGGAATTTTCCAAGGCGAAATCGTATTATTTCAGGTTTGGCGCAGGGCGTTCTGGTGATTGAAGCCGCTGCACAATCAGGTTCGCTAATTACCGCGAGAATGGCAGCTGAGCAAGGCCGCGATGTGTTTGCAATACCTGGATCAATTCACTCACCCTTAGCGAAAGGATGTCATCAGTTAATTAAGCAAGGCGCAAAGCTGGTTGAATCTGCCCAGGATATTTTAGATGAAGTTCGTTTCGCGACTTCGGCCTGTCAATCAACATTCTTGGTTGAAACCCCAAGCTTGAAAGAGCCAGCGAACAAGCTGTTTTCGATTATCGGGTATGATCCTGTGCATATTGATGCACTGCTATCGCGGTGCGGAGAGAATGTGACGGATTTGTCCGCACAATTATTAGAGCTTGAATTACAGGGATATATAGAAACCTTACCAAGTGGCTTGATTCAGCGCTTAAGTGCGACCTAAAGTCGACGTTAGCGACGAACTCATCTCATCGCTAAGGGTTTATTGGTATTTGTTTATGAGTATTCCTTGATTATTATTATGATTGACGTGTATGTTTGATATTTTAGTTTATCTTTACGAAACTTATTACAGGCCAGATACCTGTCCCGATTCGATTGCTTTAGCGAAAAAATTGTCTTCGGTTGGATTCGACGATGAAGAAATTATCGCTGCCCTTGATTGGTTAAGAGGTCTGGCTGATACCACGAACCATTTGGCAGAGATCGAAATTGGCGAGCAATTAAGTTCCTCGGATTTATCCGATAGCGCGGGCTTTAGAGTTTTCACTGAAGAAGAAAATGCCATCTTGGGTAGTGAGGCTCTTGGTTACTTGTATTATTTGCAAAATACTAAAATGTTAGATGCGCAGCAACGTGAGATTGTTATTGAGCGCGCGATGGCAGTGCATGACCAACCCTTATCTTTATCAAAGTTTAAAATAATTGTTTTAATGATACTTTGGAGCCAAGGGCGTGAGTCTGAAATGCTCATGTTTGATGAGTTCTTATTAAGTGATGATGAGCAGAGACATCCGCTTTTGCATTGATTTTTAACATAATTTATTCTTTATTTGTGGCAAATATAGTGTCTCTATTGCCGTAGCTGATTCATTCCGTTTATTATTCCCCGCTGATATATAGCATTTCCCTTGTTCTATATGGCAAGGATGGCGCCAGTATCGTTTCTAAGTTGCAATCAACCGCACAAATTATAAAAAATTAAACCCACTATGACTAAAACCCTCATCATCGCCGAGAAGCCCTCGGTTGCGAATGACATCGCAAAGACCTTGGGTGGGTTCACCAAACACGACGATTACTTTGAATCTGATGACTATGTCTTGTCCTCGGCGGTCGGTCATTTATTGGAAATCGCAGTTCCTGAAGAATATGATGTGAAACGTGGAAAATGGACATTTGCACATTTACCGATGATTCCACCGCATTTTGCGCTCAATCCGATTGCAAAGACCGAGTCGCGCCTCAAGGTATTAAACAAACTCATTAAACGTAAAGACGTTTCTGCGCTCATTAACGCATGTGACGCGGGCCGCGAAGGTGAGTTGATTTTTCGTCTAATTGCCCAGCATGCGAAAGCAAAGCAACCAGTTAAACGCTTATGGCTGCAATCGATGACTGCGGATGCGATTCGTAGTGGGTTTAAAAAATTACGTAGCGATGAAGAAATGTTGCCGCTCGCCGATGCCGCGCGTTGCCGTTCCGAGGCTGATTGGCTGATCGGTATCAATGGCACACGCGCTATGACCGCGTTTAACTCGAAAGAAGGCGGCTTTTATTTGACAACGGTCGGTCGGGTGCAAACGCCTACGTTGTCGATTGTTGTTGAGCGCGAAGAGAAAATTAAGAATTTCATGTCTCGTGATTTTTGGGAAGTGCGCGCCGAATTTGTGTGTGCCGCTGGAATTTATGAGGGACGTTGGTTAGATCATCAGTTTAAGAAAGATGAGACCGACCCCGAGCGAAAAGCCGAAAGATTGTGGAGTAAAGCAGCAGCGGAATCTATCGTAGCAGCTTGCCGAAACAAGCAAGGCAATGTAACCGAAGAGTCCAAACCAGCAACGCAAATTGCGCCAGCATTGTTCGACTTAACTAGTTTGCAGAGGGAAGCCAACTCTAAGTTTGGTTTTTCAGCCAAAAATACCCTAGGTCTGGCGCAAGCATTATATGAGAAGCATAAGGTATTAACCTACCCTCGTACTGATTCACGTCATTTACCTGAGGATTATTTGCCTACGGTGAAAGAAACTGTTAGCAAGATTAGTGAGATCAATAACTTCCAGCAATTTGCTGCGAAGATTTTGAACAACAACTGGATTAAGCCAAATAAGCGCATCTTCGATAACACTAAAATTAGTGATCACTTTGCGATTATTCCAACAGGGCACTTACCAAAAAACTTGTCAGAGCCTGAACAAAAGCTTTATGACTTGGTGACGCGTCGTTTCATGGCGGTGTTTTTCCCTGCTGCTGAATACCAGGTAACAACCCGCATGACTGAAGTTTCAGGGCATCAGTTTAAGACCGAAGGTAAGGTCATGACCAATCCTGGCTGGTTGGCAATTTATGGAAAAGAAGCCCAGGACGAAACCGATCCAGAAAATAAAGGTAACCTAGTAGCAGTTGCCAAAGGTGAAAAAGTCAAAACCGAAAAAGTCTTCTCCAATGGATTGGCGACGAAACCACCTGTTCGTTATTCAGAAGCGACCTTATTGTCAGCGATGGAAGGTGCAGGAAAACTCATTGATGATGAGGAGTTGCGTGAAGCGATGTCTGGCAAAGGTTTAGGCACGCCAGCAACACGTGCGGCCATTATTGAAGGTCTTCTCTATGAGAAATATTTATTGCGCGAAGGTCGTGAGCTAATTCCAACCGCTAAAGCGTTTCAATTGATGACCCTATTACGCGGTTTAGGTGTTGATGAATTGACATCGCCAGAATTAACTGGGGAGTGGGAAAATAAATTAGCGCAGATGGAGCGTGGCAAAATTACGCGTGAAGAGTTTATGCGTGAAATTGCACAAATGACTCAGATCATCGTCAAGCGAGCAAAAGAATTTAATAACGACACGATTCCTGGTGACTACGCGACATTGCACACACCTTGTCCGAATTGTGGCGGTGTTGTGAAAGAGAACTATCGTCGTTTCGCGTGTACAAAATGTGAATTCTCCATGAGTAAAACGCCGGGTAGTCGGCAGTTTGAAATCGCAGAAGTTGAAGAACTATTGCAGAAGCGTGAGATCGGACCGCTACAGGGCTTCCGATCCAAAATGGGGCGCCCGTTTGCTGCGATTCTGAAAATTGTGCGTGATGAAGAGATCAAGAATTTGAAGCTGGAGTTTGATTTCGGACAGAATCAAGACGAAGGTGATGATGGGGAAGATCATGATTTTTCTCAGGCTGAGGTGCTCGGAGCATGTCCAAAATGTGGCAGTAATGTGTACGAATTAGGTCTCGCCTATGTGTGTGAAAAAACGGTAGCGAAGCCAAAAGCCTGTGATTTTAGAAGTGGACGCATCATTTTGCAGCAAGAAATTGTGCCAGAACAAATGCGTAAGCTACTGGTCGAAGGTAAAACTGACTTGTTGCCAGGATTTGTTTCTCAACGAACTCGTCGTCCGTTCAAAGCATTCTTGGTTCGCGGCAAAGATGGTAAAACCAGCTTTGAGTTTGAAGAGCGTAAAGCAAAAGCGCCAGCCAAATCCGCAGCAAAAACAAAAGTTGCCAGTGCTAATACTGAGGCACCAGTCAAAAAAGCAGTTGTTAGGAAGAAGAAGGCGGTTTAGTTTTGCGCCAGAAAATTTCTCATATTGGGAGGCTGCGTGATTAAGGGAAGTATGGATCCGAATGTGCTATTGACCAATGCTCGTGCTGAATTTATGCGCAGCTTCACCGAGGCAATGCAACGCACCTTGCCTCGGTGTATTGAAGACTGTTTCGTTAAAGCAGATGACACTTATTCCTCTTTGGAGCAGGGGCGACTGCTGGACGCGCGCACTGTTTTGGTTGAGCAAGGTTCGCATGTTATTGAGCAGCTTACAAATGGGATGGAGCATTTGTTGGCGCGTAGTTTCCAAACTACCTATAGCACTTATCGCCCAAGTGCTAATTTTAATACTGATAATCTGACGTTGATTGATCCAACCGCTTTTGAAGGCGGATTGCGCATGGAAGAAATCACTAGTCGATTTCGAAGTGAGGCCGCCGATCAGCTCCGTGATCTGAATATTCGGATCGCACTGATTTTCGAGCAAGAAATTACAAATGAACGTGAAAATCCGTTCCGCCCCTATTTATTCTCACGCTGCATTTCCAACACAATCGAACGACTCGATATTAATCCAGCTTTGTTCGATATTTTGATCGATCGTATCTCAGAAAATTTTTTGGGATTCGTGCCAACTATTTATGCCTCGGTGAATAATTATCTGGCGCATAATGGTATCGCTGCCCAGCTACAGTTGAAAATTCGTAAATCGCCCGTCATGAAAAATAGTGCAGGTGCGACAGATCATGACGATGAGGAGGCAATTAACCCGGCTGATGAATTGTCTAGTACAAATCCAGCAACAAATGCGATGGATGGTGGCGGAGTCGGCAGACCAAAGCCTCGGCGTGGTTCGCAAATTGAACAGTTTTTTAGTTCAGCAATGCATCGTGCGAGCAATTTAATGACGAGTACGAGAAACACATCATCGTCAATGGCGGGTAGCAATGCTGAGCCAAGTTCGACGCAGCAATGGCAAACAGATGATAGTCAAGAACCAGCTTCAAGCGGCCCATTTTCTTGGTTGAAAAGTGGGGAGGCGGTCAGTGATGCAATTCGTGGTTTTTTTGGTGGAGGCCAAACCTCTGGAAATCAGGAAAATACATTTCAAACGGGTGATGCAAACAGCGTAGCGGGGCAACCACAAGCGCAATCAGGTATTACTGGAGATACTGATCATTTTTCCTCGTCGATTGGTGCATCCCCTTCAGTTGGCAATGCGACCAATAGTTCGCCTGGACGTGGGCATTTATCAAACTCAATCCCGAGCTTTCAGAAAACATACACACCGTCTGGCGAGCAAATGTTCGATGGACGGGGTGGCTTGCGTAATCTGATTCTGGAGCAGAGGAGTGCATTAAATCAGTTGGCCTCAAATATCGACGAGAAGATGACGATCGATATTGTTGCAATGTTGTTCGAATTCATCTTGCGCGATACTCAAGTCCCTGCTGAAATTCGTGCGCAACTGGGGCGGTTGCAGTTTTTAGTTCTCAAGCTAGCGCTGAAAGACAATACGCTGTTAACTCAGAAGGGACATCCTGCACGATTATTGGTTAATCGTATTGGATCTATTTCTCTGGGATTAAAACAACTTGATCCTAGCGGTGTTGAGATCACCAAAGAGATTTGTCGCATCGTTGAAATTATTTTGCAAGACGAGAGCGAAAATCCAGACATTTTCTCGCAGATGCTCGACGAGTTCGATGCATTTATTGCGCAAGAGTTACGTGCAAGCGATGCAAAAACTGAAAGTGCAATCGAAGGCGCTGAGCAAATTCGCAACCGTACTTTGCGTTTTGCACATACTTCAGCCCAATTGCATGAAGCTTTGTTGGGATTGACGATCGATCCTTACTTGCAAAATTTCTTTGAAACCGTATGGGTCTACGCACTTGAACTGGCTGATAGAGAAGATCCTAAGCTTGCGCATCGACTGCGTCTACTCGTGCCAGATCTGCTATGGAGTATTATTCCTAAGTCGAATGAAGAGGAACGTACTCAATTATTGGCATTGTTGCCAATTATCCTTAGAACGCTCAAAGAAGGTATGACGAGTATTCAATGCAATCCAACATTGCAAGAAGGATTGATGAATTGGCTGGTGGATGCGCATACCAAATCAATGCGCTTGAATCATTCTGGCACGATACAAAAGCAGCCATCTTTGTCGGCTATACATCAACACTTTAATAGTTTCTTTGCTGATCCAGACCTGCAGAATTTTGCCGTCCTTGAAAAGCCTGATAGGTCGGATGTCAATCAATTCCTCGATAATGCGATTAAAGAATTGGATCTGAAAGTCCAGTTACTGGATCAAGTGTATGTACAGGAGTTGCCGAAAGAAAGTACTGAGGACATTTCGCCTGTGAAGGATGCTGGGGTTGATCTAGTGATGGAGCAATTAAAAACAGGCGTCTCAGTAGAGATCAACTTGGGTGGCGAACCTAGTCAAGGTAAGCTCAATTGGATCGATCCTGCTTTAACGAATGTCATTTTGACTTTGGACGGGCAAGAGCAGCCATCTATGTTGAGTGTGCGGATGTTCCGCCGAATGATCGCTCATGGTCGAGTAAAATTCTTAGAGACCGAACCTTTGTTTGAAAGAGCAGTTCAATCTTTATTAAAATCTGCTGACGTCGTGGACGTACCTAAATCAGCATAGAAGTGACTCTGTTCCCCTTATAAAATTTTAGACACTAGTTATTAACTTTAACTTGGCTGAACTAAGGATGACACAAATAAGAAAGGCATTTGGCAAATAGACTTGCTAGATGCCTTTTGCTTTGCTATAGTTCGGCTCCCGCAGAAATGCTGGGGTGAAATAAGAAGTAATGCAGAAGGTAGTACGTTGAGTTCCTGGGTTTTGAATTGAAGAAGTTGAAGTTGATTCAAACGAAGTTAAAAACAGGGGGTTGACGGAAATAAAGAAGTGCTGCATAATCTCGTTTCTCTGCTGCTGACGAACACAACGCTTCGTAGCAAAAACAAAAACCTTCGGGTGAGTTTAAGCAGAAAAGAATAAGATCTTTAACAATTAACAGTCAATAAATGTGGGCACTTGATAATGAAGCGACTAGCTATTTCGGTAGTTAGGAAACTTAAAAAATATCAAATGTTCACAAGAAGTAAAGATAAGACGCGATAGTGAGCAATCATTATCGCAACTGTCAGTATTTTGAGTGAGCGACTCGTTCGAAAGAGCGAATTCCAGAAATGGAAACAAGTAACAGAGATTAAACTGAAGAGTTTGATCCTGGCTC
>DLGN01000104.1:3143-6107 GCA_002482715.1 Oxalobacteraceae bacterium UBA7693 | reverse complement strand
TATGTTTAGGGCCAAGCACCGCCCACATCGTGGATGCCGCGACAGATCGCAACATTCCCTCAATTCGCTTAACAGAAGGCAATCTGGTGCAACTGGGCCATGGCGCCACGCAACGACGTATTTGGACAGCAGAAACTGATCGTACCAGCGCGATTGCGGAAAGCATCGCCAGCGATAAAGACATGACCAAATCAATCCTCAAAGCATGTGGCGTGCCGGTTCCCGAAGGAAGTTTAGTCCGCAGTGCTGAAGAAGCATGGGAAGAAGCACAGGATATTGGCCTTCCAGTAGTGATTAAACCTTACGATGGCAATCATGGTCGTGGCGTCACCTTAAATTTAATGACACAAGAAGATGTCGTTGCTGCATATGAGATCGCAGCGCATCAAGGTGATAGCAAGAGTGTCATCGTCGAGCGTTATATTGTCGGAGATGAGCATCGCTTATTAGTAGTTGGCAATAAAATGGTTGCTGCTGCTAAGGGAGAGTCGCTTTGGGTCATCGGCGATGGAAAATCCAATATCAAAGAATTAGTCGAACAACAGATCAATACAGATCCACGTCGTGGTGAAACTGAAGAATTTCCACTTGGACGAGTAAAACCAGACCAAAGTGCCGAAATCATTTTAGATTTAAAGCGTCAAGGGATGACTGCAGAATCTATACCGGCTGCAGATCAAAAAGTATTAATTCAACCGAATGGTAATGTGGCGATTGACGTCACGGATGAAGTTCATCCTGAAAATGCTCGCTTGGTCGCTTTGGCAACTCGTATTGTTGGTTTGGATATTGCGGGCATCGACCTGGTCTGTGAAGATATTTCACGCCCATTGCAAGAACAAGGTGGCGCAATTATTGAAGTCAATGCGAGCCCAGGTCTGCTATCACATTTAAAACCCGCCGTCGGCAAAGCTCGTGATATTGGTGGCGCAATTATCGAACATCTTTTTGGTAGTGAAGACAACGGTCGCATGCCTATCGTCGGCATTGCAGGTAGCAAAGCAACAAGCCTGATCTCTCGCCTGGTAGCAAGCATGCTCACAATGGAAGGCAAATATTCCGGCGTCGCTTGTACCGATGGTCTATACCTTGATCAACGTCAAGTGGTAAAGACAGATTGCACCTCTTGGAATGCTGGTCAGCGTTTACTACTAAATCGCAATGTACAGGCCGCAGTATTCGAAACCAATGCAAAGTGCATTTTGAACGATGGTCTTGCTTACGACAAATGTAATGTGGGCGTTGTTACCGATCTTGATGGTTATGAAAATCTTTCTGATTTTTACATCACAGAAGCAGCGCAGATGTTTAAAGTAATGCGTTCGCAAATTGACGTCGTTTTACCTCACGGCTGTGCAGTAATTAACGCTTCAATCAATGAGGCCGAAGAATTAGCCGAATTATCTGACGGTGAAGTGATCTTCTACGGTTTATCAACCCACAATCCTGCAATTTGCAAACACCTGCAATTAGGTAAACGTGCAGTGTACTTACGTGATCAGGAAATCATACTTGCGACGGGAAGCACAGAGCAAAAACTGATGTCCTTGTCTGCATTAAAGACTTCCAAAGCTGAGCAACCTGAGGCGATCATGGCCGCAGTTGCGGCTGCATGGGCGCTAGACATAACACCAGACATCATTGCTGCAGCTTTAAGAAATTTTGATTCTAATCCACCAAAAAAACACTATTAAAACCCTGGCTTAGACTTAGCCATTTTTCGGCTGAAAGTCATATACGGACATTTTGGGCATTATCGCCACTAGATAGGATAAAGGTTTATGGAAGTTTCACGAATCAGGGCATTACGCGGCCCTAACCTCTGGAGTCACCACACAGCGGTGGAAGCCATCGTACGCTGCACACCAGAAGAATTATCAATTAGCGGAATTTCTGATTTCGAATCGCGCTTACGCGCCTTATTTCCAGAAATCGGCCCATTACAAGCAACTGGACACGATGACGCAATTCCCTTAGCGCGTGTTTTTGAATTGGCGGCTTTAGCGCTACAGGCACAGGCCGGTTGCCCGGTTACTTTTAGCAGAACCACGCAAACTTTAGAACCTGGTATTTTTCAAGTAGTTGTTGAATACTCAGAGGAAGATGTAGGGCGTCTTGCTTTCGACTTTGCTGAAAAACTTTGTCATGCTGCGCTAAACAATAGCAGTTTCGATTTAGCAAGCGCGTTGCATGAGTTGCGTGAACTCGATGAAGACTTGCGCCTCGGCCCATCAACGGGTTCCATTGTTTACGCTGCAGTCGCTCGGAATATCCCTTACCGTCGCCTGACCAGCGGCAGTCTTGTGACCTTTGGCTGGGGCAGCAAGCAACGCAAAATTCAAGCTGCTGAGATGGATGGCACCAGTGCTATCGCCGAAGCGATTGCGCAAGATAAAGAACTCACCAAAACCTTACTCGATGCGGCAGGTGTGCCAGTGCCACTGGGGCGTACTGCCATCGATGTGGAAGACGCGTGGAAAATTGCTTTAGAAATTGGCTTGCCAGTGGTCGTCAAGCCTAAAGATGGCAACCAAGGCAAAGGTGTTACCGTCAACGTCACTACACGCGAACAATTAGAAGCTGGTTATGCCGCTGCTTGTGAATTCCGCGACGATATTTTGGTTGAGCGTTATTTGCCCGGCAATGATTTCCGCCTCTTAGTCGTTGGGAACAAATTGGTCGCAGCGGCACGCCGTGATCCACCACAAGTGGTTGGTGATGGCACTCACTCAGTGCGCGAATTAGTTGATCAGGTCAATAAAGATCCACGCCGTGGCAGTGGCCATGCAACTTCTTTGACTAAAATTCGATTTGATGACATCGCTTTAGCAAGCTTAGCGAAACAAGGTTATGACGCCGACTCTGTACCGACAAAAGGCACTCGCGTCGTTTTACGGAATAATGCGAATCTATCGACTGGTGGTTCGGCCACCGATGTCACTGACGACGTCCATCCAGAGGTTG
>DLGN01000104.1:0-3132 GCA_002482715.1 Oxalobacteraceae bacterium UBA7693 | reverse complement strand
GGCTGCGGCACAAATGGTAGGCTTAGATATTTGCGGCGTTGACGTGGTGTGCGATAGCGTTTTAAAACCGATCGAAGAACAAAATGGCGGCGTGGTAGAAGTCAATGCCGCACCTGGTTTGCGCATGCATCTCTCCCCTTCTTTCGGCAAGGGTCGCGCAGTTGGCGAAGCGATTGTGTCTGCCATGTTCGCCGATGGCGATGATGGTCGCATTCCTATTATTGCAGTGACTGGCACCAATGGTAAAACCACCACGGTACGTTTGATCGCCCACTTATTGACCGCCAGCGGTTTACGTACTGGCATGACGAATACTGATGGCGTGTATGTAGAAGGCCGTCAAATCGACAGCGGTGATTGTAGTGGTCCACGCAGTGCGCGCAACGTGTTATCGCATCCAGATGTCGATGCAGCGGTGTTTGAAACTGCACGTGGTGGCGTCCTCCGCGAAGGACTCGCGTATGATCGTTGTAAAGTGGCGGTCGTAACCAATATTGGCTCTGGCGATCACTTAGGTCTAAATTACATCACCACGGTAGAAGATCTGGCCGTATTAAAACGGGTGATCGTACAAAACGTCGCTGATAACGGTGTTGCAGTCTTAAACGCTGCAGATCCTATCGTCGCAGGCATGGCAAGTAATTGCACCGGTGCGGTGACCTTCTTCGCAGTCGAAAGTAACTTACCGATCATGGCGGCGCATCGCGTCAAAGGTCATCGCGTCGTCTACATTGAAAACAATGAGATCGTGGCTGTCGAAGGAAAACTAATTCAACGAATTCCTCTTTCAGATGTCCCAATTACGCGCAACGGCTCAATAGGATTCCAAGTCGAAAACGTGATGGCTTCAGTTGCCGCGGCATGGGCAACCAATATCTCCTGGGATGCGATTCGCAAAGGCTTAAAAACCTTTATGAACGATAGCGACAATGCACCAGGTCGATTCAATGTCTTTGATTATCGCGGCGCGACTTTAATTGCCGATTACGGTCACAATCCAGATGCGATTACCGCTTTGGTACAAGCGGTAGAAAGCATGCCTGGCAAACGTCGTTCAGTCGTCATCAGTGGCGCTGGTGATCGACGCGATCAAGATATTCGTCAGCAAACTGAGATTCTCGGCAACGCCTTCGACCAAGTGATTTTGTATCAAGATCAATGTCAGCGCGGTCGTGCTGATGGTGAAGTGGTTGCACTATTACGCTCAGGTTTAGCGAATGCAAAACGCACGACTGACATCCAAGAAATCAATGGCGAATTTATCGCAATTGACGCTGCTTTATCAACTTTGGGTGAAGGAGACCTTTGCTTGATTTTGATTGATCAGGTCGAAGAAGCTTTAGCGCATATTGCCAAGCGGATTGCAGAAGGCTAAATTTTTAAGATTTATTTCCAACAAAAAAGCCGGAATCATCCGGCTTTTTTATTCATGAAACACTACCGACCAATGATAGAAGCGACATTATCATGCCCGCCAGCCCCGAATAACTGTTCCTTTAAAATCGCTAATTGATCCCGCACTTTTGCTGCTTGTTCAAACTCCAGATTCTTCGCATGATCGAGCATGAGTTTTTCTAAACGCTTAATTTCTTTGCTAATCTGTTTCTCACTCATCGCTTCGTACTTGGCCTGCTCTTGTGCCACCATTAATTCATCACGCGCTTCTTGCGGGCTATATACCCCGTCGATGATATCCTTAATTTTCTTATTGATACCTGTCGGCGTAATATTGTTGGCAGTATTAAAGGCGATTTGCTTAGCACGACGACGCTCAGTTTCATCGATCGCGCGCCGCATAGAATCGGTGACACGATCCGCATACAAAATCGCAGTGCCATTTAAGTTACGTGCAGCACGACCTATAGTTTGAATCAAGCTACGTTCAGAACGCAAGAAGCCCTCTTTATCTGCATCTAAAATCGCCACCAAAGACACTTCGGGCAAATCCAGACCTTCGCGCAATAAGTTAATCCCGACCAAGACATCGAAAGCACCGAGGCGCAAATCGCGTAAAATTTCAACACGCTCTACGGTGTCAATGTCGCTGTGTAAGTAGCGAACCTTGATGCCGTTGTCGCCTAAAAATTCGGTCAATTGTTCGGACATACGCTTGGTTAAAGTCGTCACTAAAACACGCTCATTCAACTTCACACGCAAGGTGATTTCATTCATCAAATCATCAACTTGCGTCATCGCTGGACGAACTTCTATGCGCGGATCGACCAAGCCTGTTGGACGCACAACCTGTTCCACCACTTGATCCGCATGCTGTTTTTCGTATTCCGCTGGGGTGGCGGAGACGAAGATAGTCTGGCGCATCTTGCTTTCAAATTCCTCGAACTTTAGTGGACGATTATCTAATGCTGATGGCAAGCGAAATCCATAATCAACCAAGTTGGTTTTACGTGAACGGTCGCCGTTATACATCGCATTAAGTTGTCCCGTCAGAACATGAGATTCGTCGAGAAACATCAAAGCATCGGAAGGTAAATAATCGACCAAGGTCGGTGGTGGATCGCCGGGTTTAGCACCACTTAAATGACGAGAATAGTTTTCAATACCTTTCGTAAAGCCAATCTCCGCCATCATTTCCAAATCAAAGCGCGTACGCTGTTCTATACGCTGTTCTTCAATCAATTTATTTTCACGACGGTAAAAATCGAGGCGCTCACGCAATTCCTCTTTGATCGTTTCTATCGCTCGTAACACCGTTTCGCGCGGCGTCACATAGTGTGAACCCGGATACACGGTAAAACGCGGGATTTTTTGTTTAACCCGTCCAGTCAATGGGTCAAACAAGGCGATGCTTTCAACTTCATCATCAAACATCTCCAGTCGCACGGCGAGTTCAGCATGTTCAGCGGGGAAAATATCAATTGTATCGCCGCGCACGCGGAAGGTGCCGCGTCCAAAGTCGACTTCGTTACGCGTATATTGCATTTGAATTAAACGAGCAATCACATCGCGCTGACTTAACTTGTCCTTGGCACGCAAGGTCAAAATCATTTTGTGATATTCATTAGGATTACCAATACCGTAAATCGCCGAGACGGTCGCCACGATGATCACATCACGGCGTTCCATCAGCGATTTAGTACAAGACAAACGCATTTGCTCAATGTGTTCATTGAT
>DLGN01000047.1:4074-8219 GCA_002482715.1 Oxalobacteraceae bacterium UBA7693 | reverse complement strand
GGCTGCATCCTTAGTAAGAAGTTTTAAACAAGTGGCGGTCGATCAAACGTCAAATGACAGACGCAAGTTTCAACTACTGCCCTATTTGAACGAGATTCTCGTCTCACTTCAACCTAAGCTAAAAGGTCGGCAAATTGATATCAAGATTACTTGCCCAGAAGGCCTGCTCATCGATAATTATCCAGGAGCGATCTCGCAAATTCTGACTAACTTTGTTATGAATTCACTGCATCACGGTTTTGAAAATTTAAATCAAGGTGAAATTCAAATCACTGTCGCGATCGACGGCGATTTCCTCAAATTTGATTACAGCGATAATGGAAACGGTATGGATACAGAAGCTTTAGGAAAACTATTTGACCCCTTCTACACCACCAAGCGCGGTCAGGGCGGTAGCGGACTAGGAACACATATTGTCTACAACTTAGTAACCGGACTATTAGGTGGCACGATCAAGGCACATTCATCCTTGGGGCTCGGACTTCGTTACCATCTTCGTTTCCCCATGCATGTTCGTTAAGCTAGACATGGGCTAGACATGAGCTAGGCATTACAGGGAATGGAAATACACTCTTTTCTAATCAGGATAACGGCAGTTAATCTCCACCGCTCTATCGACATTTTGAACCAGCAAATCAACAAATTGCGGATCAAGATGGGAGCCGCTAACACTTTTTAAATGCGCAATCACCTGCTCGACTGGCCAAGCTGATTTATAAACGCGCGCATGCATCAGTGCATCGAAAACATCAGCAACCGCAACGATACGTGCATATGGATGGATTTGCTCAGCAACCAATCCTTGCGGGTATCCGGTGCCATCATATTTTTCATGATGTTGGTGCGCGATAATCGAAGCGGCACGCAAGATTGGTCTATGAGAACCATCAAGAATAGACATGCCAACTTCGGGATGTTGTTTCATGATATCCCACTCAAGTTGATCTAACTTACCGGGTTTAAGCAAGACAGAATCAGGAGTCGCGATTTTACCGATATCATGCATCGGCGCTGCCTGCTTCAAAATCGCCGCCTCGTCTGGATCCATACCCGATGCGATTGCGATTAAATAGCAAACCTCAGACATGCGGCGCACATGGTTCCCTGCCTCTGAAGAGCGCGACTCCACGACATCTCCCAGGCGCATAATCAATTCGCCTTGCGTATCGCTAATTTCTTGATTTAGTAAAATATTATCAAAGGCAATCGCAACGCCCGAGGAAAAGACCTCCAATAATTTGGCGTCAATTTCACTGACGCTCTCAACACCTTGCAGAACCAGCAAAGAGGCTTTGCCACTTTCATTGGGAAAGTAACCGACATAAGTATCACCAAATAAATGTGAAATACGATTCACCGTCACTTGCTGCAAATGATCAAGTAATTCTTGATTGAACAATTGATGATCATCGTCAAAATTACCAATTTTAGCCAAGACTTCATACGAGTTTTCGCCGGAAACTCCGCTGGCACCACGTAAGCGCAGCAGCATGCTTTTTTCCAAACGCAATAACGCCACGACTTGTTGCAGTAAGCCATTAGCAAAATCATGCATGTTGCGCTGCTGATAAATATGCGCTGAGGCTTCAATCACACGTTCTAAGCCTTCGCGATAGGTCACTTGAAAGCGACGTGCTTCTTCTACTGTGTAAATATCACGGTAAGCCCGCAATGCAGCGAATGTGGTGGTAAATAATTTGGTACGATCAAGCTCAGTTTTTTCTTTGTAGTCGTTAATATCGTAATCGACAATCACGCTTTCCTCTGGAGCCTGGCCAGGCTGACCAGTCCTCAGAATAATGCGCGTGAACTGATTTTTGAGATCTTGACGCATCCATCGTGCGACCTCTAAACCGCTATTCTCAGACTCCATCACCACATCCAAAAACACCAAGGCGATGTCTGGTTCACGGCTCAAGATTTCTTTAGCTTCAGGGCCGCTATATGCATCTAAAAATTGCAGGCGCCGGCCGTCTAACTCAAACCGATGCAAAGTCAACTTGGTAACATCATGAATATCAGGCTCGTCATCGACCAGGAGAATTTTCCAGGGAGCAGACTTTGCAGAACTTAGTGAAGTACTCGACATAAACCACGTTTCCTTAAAAAACTCAGGCAGTTAATATGATGCGAATAACAGAGTTAGAAACCAGAATCAAGATAAAAATGCTCAGAAAAGCAACTTAAAATATATTAATTCGGATGTTTGATCTTACACCGAAGCAACAGCTATCCGGGGAAAAATTTGGCGGCTTCACCACGCTTTATCGGAGTAATTTTTTCTGCTTTAAAGCTTCTTGCAGAATTGGTAATTCACATTCGCACTTTAAGCACTGAGCGGATTGAAAGCGTAATGCATGCCAATGAAAATAACATGCGTACAACAATCAAGAAAATAGAGACTTTAGTTCAACACAGTCATTTCACATCGTGGTATAAAGAGATTTATTGCAATGCACCATCCACATTATGAAAAACGACGCTCCAATTTCATCTGAAAAAACTTCGATACAAGTGATCGAGCGCATGGTCTCATTATTAGATGCGCTGTCTCGCTATCATGATCCTGTTAGTCTGAAAGAACTCGCCAGTGTGACTGGCTTACATCCGTCCACCGCGCATCGTATTTTGAATGATCTGTGTATTACTCGCTTCGTCGATCGCGCTGATACTGGCACGTATCGTCTTGGTATGCGTTTGCTGGAACTTGGAAATATCGTTAAAAGTCGTCTCGATGTACGTGAAGCGGCATTGGAATTTATGCGCAATTTGCATCGCATTACCAATCAAACGATTAATTTGTCAGTACGTCAAGGAGACGAAATTGTCTACATTGATCGTGCCTTTTCAGAACGCTCGGGGATGCAGGTAGTCCGCGCGATTGGTGGACGAGCACCATTACATTTAACTTCCACCGGCAAATTATTTCTATCGATAGACGAACCGAAGGCTCTGCGTGCTTACATCACACGCACTGGCTTGGCTGGACATAACAAAAATTCGATTACCGATGTCGCTAAATTAGAACGTGAGTTAGCATCCGTGCGCAGCAATGGCTATGCGCGAGATAACGAGGAATTAGAATTAGGTGTGCGCTGCATGGCAGCAGGCATTCATGATGACAGCGGAAAAATGATCGCAGGTTTATCGATTTCTGCACCTGCGGATCGCTTGCAAGAAGCTTGGTTGGGAGATTTGATCAGCACCGCTGAACAGATTTCAGCGGCACTCGGGTATGTGCCTAAATTAGCTAAATAAATTGACGAGTCCTTTAAAGTCACAACGCAGTCTAATTTATAGAGTTATCCTTATTGATCGAGCTTGGCACCAATGCGTTCAATACGCGGCAAATAATAATTATCGTAATCAAGCGAAAACATCAAACGCTTCACCCTTCCCGTGATTAATTCACGTTTAACGAAACCATAAAAACGCGAATCATTACTGTTATCGCGATTGTCTCCCAACATCATGTAATGCCCGGCTGGCACGGTGACCGCATCAAATGATCGTAATGCTGAACGCTCTGGCATCACGATAATATTGTGGTGCAAACTACCGAGTGATTCTGTGTACATCAATTGCTGATTTGGATATTCACGCTTTGGTGTCAGAAAACTAGGATCAGGTTCGTCGATCTGTGCATAATCTGCCGCTTGCCCGTTGATAATCAATTTTTGATCACGCATTTCCACAACATCTCCCGGCAAACCGATCACCCGTTTAATTAAACGCAATCCATCTGCAGGCGAACTAAAAGTGACGATGTCGCCACGTTGCGGCTCACCAACTTGCTTCAAAATCACATCAGTAAATGGAACTCTAATATCGTAAGCAATACGATTCGCAATCACTCTGTCACCTTCCAATAGATGTGGATACATGGAACTAGACGGCACGACATACCAATCAGCAAACGCGCTACGCATCAAAATCATGCCAGCGACAAAAAATAAAAATGCCTTATTGCCGGCAACTAATTTGCGTACATTAATATTCATGACACAGCTCCAAGATAAACAACACCCAACTTCGACAAACAAAAGCCCCGAAAGTTCGAGGCTTTTGTCACTACTTTATGCGGCAATATTGACGATATTCAAATTACTTCGCACTCATCAATGCAACAGTCGTATCCAACATAC
>DLGN01000047.1:0-4045 GCA_002482715.1 Oxalobacteraceae bacterium UBA7693 | reverse complement strand
CGGTTGGAGAAACCCCACTCGTTGTCGTACCAGCTTGATACTTTGACCAAACGACCATTTACTTTCGTCAATGTTTCGTCGTAAGTTGATGATGCTGGGTTGTGATTGAAGTCAACAGAGACCAATGGTGCTGTGTTGTAATCCAAAATACCTTTCAAAGCACCTTCAGATGCTTCTTTCAATACTTTGTTGATTTCTTCAACAGTCGTATCACGCTTCGCGATGAAAGTCAGATCAACCACAGAAACATTGATGGTTGGAACGCGCATGGCATAGCCGTCCAATTTACCGTTCAACTCTGGCAATACCAAACCAACCGCTGCAGCTGCGCCAGTTTTTGTTGGGATCATGCTCATCGTTGCAGAACGCGCACGACGTAAGTCTTCGTGCATAACATCAGTCAACACTTGATCATTCGTGTATGCATGGATCGTTGTCATCAAGCCGCTTTCGATACCGATCGCATCGTTCAATGGTTTTGCCAATGGTGCTAAGCAGTTTGTTGTGCAAGATGCGTTAGAAATAACTGTATCCGTTGCTTTCAATACGCCGTGGTTCACACCGTAAACAATCGTTGCATCAACGTCTTTGCCACCTGGTGCTGAGATGATGACTTTCTTTGCGCCGCCTGCGATGTGTGCGGATGCTTTTTCTTTGGTCGTGAAGAAGCCTGTGCATTCCAACACCACGTCTACGCCCAATTCACCCCAAGGAATATTCGCTGGATTACGTTCCGCGAATACTTTGATCTTGTCGCCATTGACGATCATCGTATCGCCTTCGACTGTGACTGTGCCTGGGAACTTACCGTGGGCTGTATCGTAACGTGTCAAATGCGCGTTAGATTCTGCGTTACCCAAATCGTTAATTGCAACGATTTGAATTTCATTTTTAAACTTACCACCTTCGTAATGTGCACGAAGGATGTTACGACCGATACGGCCATAGCCGTTAATTGCGACGCGAATCGTCATGGTTCAATCTCCAAAAAGACAAACAGCAACAAAAAATAAAACACAAAAAATCTTTACATCTCGCCGCAGAGGCGAAGTGTACGCAGAGAGTTCCATAAAAGAACAATGCGTCCCCTGCGCCTGCGCGGTTAAAAGCTTTTTCACTTCAACGACAAATCACTGAAGCGCCTTCGGAAATGGCAAGGCATCAGCCGACGCCATCATCACGCTTAAATCATTCCAACCATAACCAACTTCGGTCAGATCTAAACCATCCCAGCTAAAATCTTGCTCGATGAGGATCTCTCCACCGAGTTCTTCGTAAAAATTGCGCGCTTGGGAATTGCCGTCAATCACCCAAATCACACAACTAGTGCAGCCCATCGCTTGTAAGGATCGGGCCGCTTTGTGCAACATGCGCTTACCTATGCCGCAACGCTGCCATTGCGGGCGAATATAGATCGCATTGATTTCGCCATCTCTATCCAACTTCGGTTCAGATAACTTCATCGCCGAAACAAAGCCAACGATTTCATCTTCGCTCACAGCCACATACACGCACAGACTATCTTCTTTCACTGGCAATGCCTGCAAAATCGTGCGCCAGTGCAGTACGTTTTCGTTCATGTCCATCTCATTGAGATAGCTATCAGGGATCATGCCACGATAAGTCGTACGCCAGCCTTCGATGCGTATTGCTGCTATCGCTTCCGCATCGGTGACTGTGGCACGACGTAATTGGATTTCCTTGATTTTATTCATATTGAGTATGGATCACTTGCGCGTGGTCAAAATAAACTGAATTAAGCTAAAACAGATTTTACTTTTGCCACCACGTTCTCTATCGTGAAGCCAAAGTATTTAAATAAAACGCTTGCTGGTGCAGATTCACCGAAAGTATCAATACCGACTACAGCGCCTTCTAAGCCTACATATTTATGCCAGAACGCAGTAACGCCAGCTTCGATCGCCACGCGTGGCAAACCTTTACCCAATACACTCATTTGATAAGCCTTATCCTGACGATCAAATACGTCAGTCGAAGGCATAGACACGACACGTGCTGCGATACCTTGCGTAGCCAATTCAGCGGCGGATTTAACTGCGAGTTCAATTTCAGAACCGGTCGCGATCAACACCACTTTCGCATCCGCTGCGTCTTGCAAAATGTAACCACCACGAGCGATATCAGCAACTTGTTGCGCAGTACGCTCTTGGAACGGCAAGTTTTGACGAGAGAAAATCAGAGTCGATGGACCATCAGCACGCTTAATAGCTTCAGCCCAAGCCACTGTCGATTCTGTCGTATCGCATGGACGCCAGTTATCCAAATTCGGGATCAAACGCATGCTCGAGATATGTTCTACGGATTGATGCGTAGGACCATCTTCACCCAAGCCGATTGAGTCATGTGTGAACACGAACAAGCTACGAATTTTCATCAACGCAGCCATACGAATCGCATTGCGGCTGTAGTCGGAGAAAGTCAGGAAAGTCGCGCCAAATGGCAAGTAACCGCCATGCAAAGCGATACCATTCATGATCGCGCTCATACCGAATTCACGCACGCCGTAATTGATGTGATTGCCTGCTTGGTTTGCACGTACTGCCACGCATTCTTTCCAGTTGGTCAGGTTAGAACCAGTCAAATCAGCTGAACCACCGAGGAATTCTGGCAAGCTTGGCGCGAAAGCTTGAATCGCATTTTGGCTAGCTTTACGCGTTGCGATCGTTTCTTTTTTCTCGACTACTGTTGCTAAAGCCGCTTTAACGACGTCGTCGAAATTCGCTGGCAACACATTATTCATACGACGCGTCAATTCAGCCGCTTTCGCTGGTTGAGCCGCGCTATAAGCAGCAAATGCTGCATTCCATTCGGCTTCTGCTTTCGCACCATCAGCTTTGGCATCCCATGCGCTGTAAACGTCTGCAGGCACTTCAAACGGTGGATAATTCCAATCAATGTTCGCGCGTACCGCAGCGACTTCTTTGTCACCCAAAGCAGCGCCATGCACATTGTGGGTGCCTTCCATATTCGGTGAACCCTTACCGATCACGGTACGGCAGCAAATCAAAGTTGGCTTGTCCGATGCTTTAGCAGCAATGATCGCTTGATTGACCGCTGCAACGTTATGACCATCAACAGCGCGAATCACATTCCAACCATAAGCTTCAAAGCGTGCTGGTGTATCGTCAGTGAACCAACCTTCTACATGACCGTCAATCGAGATACCATTGTCATCCCAGAATGCCGTCAATTTATTCAACTTCCAAGTGCCAGCTAAGGAACAAGCTTCGTGCGAAATGCCTTCCATCAAGCAACCGTCGCCCATAAACACATAAGTACGGTGATCAACAATATTTGCGCCATCCACATTGAATTCTGCTGCGAGTAATTTTTCAGCTAATGCCATACCAACTGCATTGGTAATACCTTGACCGAGTGGACCTGTGGTTGTTTCCACACCAGGAGTGACGTGAACTTCAGGATGCCCAGCCGTTTTCGAATGCAATTGACGGAAATTACTGATCTCAGACATCGGCAAATCGTAGCCAGTCAAATGCAACAAAGAATAATGCAGCATAGAGCCATGGCCGTTCGACAACACGAAACGATCACGGTTCACCCATTTTGGATTAGTCGGATTGTGGCGATAGTGCCCTGCCCACAATGCCACTGCGATTTCTGCCATACCCATAGGTGCACCTGGATGACCAGAATTGGCTTTTTGAACAGCGTCCATAGACAATGCACGAATTGCATTGGCCATCTTAGAAGTATTTTCAGGCTGGAAAGTGGATGTCATAGCGGCAGAGGAGGTAAGTTTATAAAATCGTGCAGGAGAACAAAATGGGGTTTATCCCAAGTGCCAGTCAAATGTATTGCACTAACACTATCGTTTTATTCTATAAAGTCCGTTATTTTACCAGAGCAGCGCGTCACAGAATACAATTGCGACTTTCACATCATTTTTAGACGGATTTATGGAAGGTTTACACCTCACTGCGGATTGCTTTAATTGTCAATGCGATCCAACGCTGTTATATGAAGAGAATCGCTTGAGCGAATTAGTTCGTCATCACACCAAGCA
>DLGN01000225.1 GCA_002482715.1 Oxalobacteraceae bacterium UBA7693 | reverse complement strand
GCAACATCCGCGGCGATAGAGCGACGAACCCAGCGTTGAAAGACAGGTTCTAAAGCAGCAGGGAGGATAGAAACGTAATACGCTGGGCGCAGCAGCATGCCGCATCGATATTGACTAGCTTCGGCATGCCATTCAAGAGCGCGACAACTGCCACGCCATTGAAACAAAAAAAGACGAGAAACGGGACAAGGACTAGCTGCACAACAGACTCCGCAGCCATTACAAATTTGTCCCGCTTTTGGTTTGAGCGGTGCCTCTGGCTGCAACCAAATCACTTGATGATCAGTGCCAGAGGATTTCATCACCGATAGATATTAAGAAACTTTCTTGGCAAATAATTTGCGGCCAAGCTTCCATGCCACGCCCAAAATAATTGGGACAACGGCCGCACCAACACCAATCATGACAATGATAGAAAGATTGTTTTTAATCAGCGGAATGTGACCAAAATAGTATCCTGCCAAAATCAAAGAGACAATCCAAAGAATAGCGCCAACGACGTTGTAGAACTGGAAATTGCGGTGACTCATTTCGGAAAAGCCGGCGACGAATGGTGCGAAGGTACGCACGATCGGTGTAAAACGCGCTAACACGATCGTTTTACCGCCATGCTTTTCATAGAAAGCATGGGTCTTTTCCAGCGCACCCTTATCAATCCAACGTGAATTGCCTGCCATCACCCTGTGACCAATCGTGCTTCCTATCCAGTAATTAATCGAGTTACCTGAGATCGAAGCAAATAACAGAATCGCAATTAGAAACCATGGATCCATGGCACCAGCGGCGCAGAAAGTTCCAGCGATAAACAATAGGGAATCACCAGGCAGAAACGGAAAAACAACGAAGGCGGTTTCACAAAATATGATCGCAAACAGCACCACGTAAATCAAGGTGCCATATTGTTCTATCAGTTGCCCCATCTTATCGACATGCAACACCATATCCAAAAACTGCATAAAATCCATAATGCTCAACTTTCTTTGTGGGCAAATTCTATTGATTAAATTGAATAAAAAAGTCACGAGAGATCGACTCGCGGCGACATCATACACTAAGCGAACACAGTTATAATGACCGCATGACGACAACACTATCTCCCCGCCCCATTCAGGCGCTGCCTGATCATTTAATTTCTCAAATTGCCGCAGGCGAAGTGGTGGAACGCCCCTCTGCCGTAGTAAAAGAATTACTAGAAAATGCATTGGATGCCGGCGCGACCAGTATCACCGTGCGATTAGAAGAAGGTGGCGTCAAACGCATCGCCATCATTGACAATGGACGCGGCATCCCCGCCGATCAATTACCGCTCGCGGTGCAACGCCATGCCACATCAAAAATCAGCTCCTTAGAAGAATTAGAAAATGTCGCCACACTAGGTTTTCGCGGCGAAGCATTAGCATCGATTTCTTCCGTAGCAATTTTGACACTAACCACCCGCACTGCTGAGGCACCACACGCTTGGCAAATTGAAAGTGGCAAAATCACACCAGCGTCTGGCGCGCAAGGCACCACGGTCGATGTACAAGATTTGTACTACAACACGCCAGCCCGCCGTAAGTTTTTAAAATCAGAGCAAACCGAATTTGGCCATTGCGCCGAAGTCGTGCGTCGCATCGCATTGGCACGACCAGACGTATCATTCTCTCTGTCGCACAACGGCAAAACCGTCGATCATTGGAATGTCAGTGCCATCGACAAGCGAAGTGCGACGATTTTAGGCGATGGCTTTGCCAACGCGCGCTTAGCCGTTGACGAATGTGCTGGGCCTTTGCGTCTGCATGGTTTCATCGGTCTGCCGACTGCCTCGAAAGGCCGCGCCGATGCACAATATTTTTATGTGAACGGACGCTTTGTTCGCGATAAATTATTGACCCACGCGGTACGTGCCGCGTACCAAGATGTCTTGCATGGTGATCGTTATCCCTCCTACGTGATTGCGCTCGACCTAGATCCGGCTTTAGTCGATGTCAATGTGCATCCTTCCAAGATTGAAGTCCGTTTCCGCGATAGCCGAGCCGTGCATCAATTCGTCTTCCATGCAGTCAATCGTGCGCTAGCCCAAACCTCAGCAACAGCTTTTGGCACCGTGCCTGCGCCAGCAACGGCAGGCTTGGGCGAACCTCAAAGTAATAATGGACGGATGCCATGGATAAGTGGTGAGCAAACCAGCTTTTCAGCGCAATTTGCATCGCCTGCCTTTGGCATCAAAGATAGTGATCTAAACCAAAGTGGCAGCTACGGTGGCAATGCGGGCAATAATGGTGGCAATAGCACTGGCTACGATTACAGCTTCATGCAGCAACGTGCGCAAGGCGCAGGTGTCGCTCAATCGGCAGAAAGTTACGGCGCATTTTTTGGTGGTAAGACAGCGCAAGCAGGTGAATCCAATTTACCCAATGACGATCATCCACTCGGCTTCGCACTCGCCCAACTACATGGCATTTATGTACTGGCACAAAACAGCAAGGGCTTGGTCTTAGTCGATATGCACGCAGCACACGAACGTATTTTGTACGAGCAACTCAAAAATGCCTTAGATGAAAACGCCATGCCTGTGCAATCGCTATTGATACCGATGACCTTTCACGCCGATGGCATCGAAGTCGGCACTGCAGAAGAAAATCAAGACATTTTGAAATCACTAGGCTTCGATATCGCTGCTATCTCACCGACTACCTTAGCCGTTCGTGCAGTTCCAGCTTTATTGAAAAACGCCGACGCACAATCTTTAGCCCGCGATGTCTTACGCGAAGTCAGAGAGTTTGGCGGCTCGCGTGTGCTAATCGATAGACGCAACGAATTACTCGGCACCCTCGCCTGCCACACCGCAGTGCGTGCGAATCGCAGTTTAACGATAGTCGAAATGAACGCCCTACTGCGCCAAATGGAGCAAACGGAACGGGCGGATCAGTGCAATCATGGTCGACCGACTTGGGTGCAATTGGGATTGAATGACTTGGATAGAATGTTTATGCGTGGGCAGTGATTAAACATCTTTGCCGCAGAGGCGCAGAGTACGCAGAGAAAAACAAGGTGCGTTTTACTAACCCAAACTTGCTTCACCGTTGCAATATAAAAACCTCTGCGATCTCTGCGCCTCTGCGGTTCAATCTTTTTAAATTTTAAAAAATTTATGCCACAACAAAAAATCATCGCCATCATGGGCCCCACCGCTTCCGGCAAAACCGCAGCGGCCTTGGCGATTGCACGTGAAGTTCCTGCCGAAATCATTTCTGTCGATTCGGCGCTCGTGTATCGAGACATGAATATAGGCACGGCAAAACCCAACGCCGAAGAGCTTGCCGCCGCCCCGCATCATTTGATCGACATTATCGATCCAAGCGAAGCCTATTCCGTCGCCCAATTCTTAAACGACAGCGCCAGACTGGTTAAAGAAATACGCGAACGCGGCAAACTCCCGATCTTGGTTGGCGGCACCATGATGTATTACAAAGCCCTGATCAACGGCATCGACGACCTACCACCCGCCGATCCTGCAATCCGCGCGCAACTCGATGCCGACATGGCAGCAATCGGCGCACCGGGTTTACATGCACGACTAGCGCAAGTTGACCCCATCACCGCTGCACGCCTGCAACCCAACGACAGCCAACGCATACAACGCGCTTTAGAAATATATCAGCTCACAGGGCAAGCAATGTCCTCACTCATCGCCCAGCAACCTAGAGCTGCAGCGCCATTCGACCTATTACCGATTTCATTAGAACCAAGCGACCGCGGCTTCCTACATGAGCGCATCGCCAAACGCTTTGACATCATGCTAGAACAAGGCTTTATCGACGAAGTGCGGCAACTCAAACTCAGACCTGATTTGAATGCAGATTTACCCTCTATACGCTGCGTAGGCTATCGCCAAGCTTGGGATTATTTAGATGGCAGCATAAGCTACCAAGAAATGCGCGAACGCGGCATCATCGCCACCCGCCAACTAGCCAAGCGCCAACTAACTTGGTGTCGATCAATTCCAGAACGCATCATCATCGATTGCACCAAAGACAATATTAACGAACAAGTGGTACAGCATGCACGCGCCTCATTCTGACAAACTTAGTAGAACTTAAGCGACGTTAATGAATTTTCCTGACATCACACAAGCAATACAGATTATTTCTTGACGCACCACACATCCACTGGCATAATCTTGGGCTTCTTGGTGATATAGCTCAGTTGGTTAGAGCACAGCACTCATAATGCTGGGGTCGGTGGTTCAAATCCACCTATCACCACCAGAACACAAAGCCCTGTTAGCAATAACAGGGCTTTTTTGTTTTCTGATGCGGAAAAAAAACATATCATTCTCACTTGAACCGATACTCGGCGTTATCAACATAGGTCGCGGCGACATTGAACCTGGTACTCGCACGCCTAGACAGCGGCTCGCTCAACTACAATGTCCAGTCTGAATTAGCCATGCCATTAAAAATGGCAACAACTAAAGCCAACAAAACATCAATTAATATGCCGCCTAAGCTGTTGTCACGATATGGCCATTTATCGAATAGAAGCATGCTTTCTCTAAAAAGAATACGCGAAATCTGACTGACCAAATCATCAAACTAATACCTGTACATTGCCCCCTGCGATTCAAGCTGGATAAGTGCCTACATGTATTGCAGGAACAATAAAATAATCGACTCGTGCTGGATGCACTAAATCGAATTACTCCACACGATGTGACGCTCGTAGTCTTTGCACAGGGAGCACTTGTGTCACTCCCTTTCGCATCGCCAGCAGATCAACATCTGCGATGTCCGCTTGTTTTAATATTGCGATCTTCTGCCTCTACCTGATGAGAAGGCAAGCAAAAGCGGCCTCCATCAAAACTAGGGCATGTTTTATTTTGCGCAAACGACAGAAGCAAGAATATCTTTAATGAAAAAATAAGGCCTAGATTCTTACCACACATTAAAGCGCTACATAGACAGATCCGTGTATCAAAAAATAAGCTTGTCGTTTAATTTGCAGTACAAAAAAATTCTACTGGATAAATTCATGATTTTCCTTGAAGATTGATAAAACTTCAAAGCAACGCCTATAAGAGTTAGTCATACAGTTCGAGCCAAACGTTTCGTTTTCATCAATCAAAGTTCTCTCTATGAATAACAACATAAAAACCGACTTAGATAAAACAACTGCTGGCAATAAGCGACGCTTTCTCTATATCGGCATTTGCTTTGTTATTCTATTTTTCATCGCCGCTTCCATCATCACTCTGCTATACCTGAGGCAAGAAGCGAACACCCGCGTGCAACGTTCGACTGAAAATTTAGCCAGTTCATTACAACAAACATTTGACGGCATCATCGATACGATAGACGTTGCTTTGCTGTCGGCGGTCGATGAAATCAGTCGACAAAAAACGGTCAATAAAGTGGACATCGATAGCATTAATCACTTATTGCAGCGTCAAGCTCGGCGTGTGCCACACCTAGCATTTATTCGCAGTACAGATCAATTTGGCAAAGTCATCTATGGTGTCGAGAACGGCAGCAAAACAGCGTATTTAGACGATCGAGAATTCTTTAAACGATTACGCGATGACCCCAATGCTGGTTTGGTCATCAGTCAGCCAGTGTTTGCGAAAATCGCACAAAAATGGGTGTGGGCTTTTGCACGCCGCCTCAACCACGCTGATGGCTCATTTGCAGGCATGGTGTATGCATCTATTTATACAGATGAAATCGAAAAACTCTTTAGCCAAATCCATATGGAAGCAGGCGGATCCATAGCGATTCGTCACCAGAACATTAATCTAATTGCCCGCACCACATTTGAAAGAAACAACCCGATTCCAATTGGTAGTGCCACGATTTCTCAGCCGTTTAAAGATGCACTCAAAGCGAACCCTCAATCGGGTAGTTACACCAGCGATGCCAGCAGCACAGATCCCATCACCCGTATCTATTCTTATCAGCGCAGTAGTAAATATCACTACCTAATCAACGTTGGTTTGGCAACCGAAGTAGCACTCTCTGACTGGAGAAATCAGCTTACTGCGGTGAGTCTGATCATCACGCTATTCACTTTATGCCTGCTCTACCTTGCGCGTAAAATTGACCTAGCATGGCAGCAATATGATCGTGCTATCGAGAACTTAAAGCACAGCGCAGCGCAATTAACGATAAAACACCAGACACTCATCAACTCAGAAAATCAACATCGCTCTCTACTCGAAAGATTACACACCGCGATTGTGGTGCATGCTCCTGATACCAGCATTATTTTCAGTAACTCACGCGCCGCTGCACTATTAGGTTTAAGCGAAGACCAGATGCATGGAAAAGTAGCGATCGATCCTGCATGGAGTTTTGTCGATGAGACTGGTAAAAAATTGGACCCCGATGCCTACCCAGTCAAACAAGCATTGCTATCGCAACGATCCTTTACCGAAATGGTCATGGGAATCCGGCACCCCAATATTCATGGCATTCGGTGGGTGCAAGTTAGTGCGTTTTTAGAAAATGATGAACGCGATCAGCTCAAACAAATCGTCGTCAATTTTAATGACATTACACAACAAAAAGAAGCAGAGTTACGTTGGCAGTTCGCACTTGATGGCGCTGGTGATGGTGTGTGGGATATTGATTTGGTCAATGGTAAAGGCAACTTCTCTCAGCGCTATTTAGAGATGCTCGGTTATCCGACAGGGACATTTTCTGAAGACTATCGAGAGCTGTTAGATCTCATTCATCCAGAAGACAAAAACCTCTTGCTGAACGAGATGCAGAAACATTTAAGTCATCAAACTCGGCAATTCTCCGCTGAGTATCGCATGCGCTGTAGTGATGGTAGTTACAAATGGATTTACGGTCGCGGCATGGTTGTGAGTACCGATGAATTCGGTAAATCTCTCCGCATGGTCGGCACGCACACCGATATTTCAGCGATGAAAAATGCGGAAGAAAAAATCTGGATCGAAGCCAACTACGATGCATTAACCAAACTGCCAAATCGTCGCTTATTCTATGATCGTATCGAAGAAAATATGAAGAAGGCAAAAAGAGGAAAAGAAAGTATCGCTTTACTCTTTATTGATCTGGATCGCTTTAAAGAAGTGAATGACACACTGGGACATGATGTTGGAGATCAGCTATTGATTCAGGCGGCAACACGTATCAAAGCCTCGGTGCGCGTCTATGACACCGTCGCGCGTTTAGGTGGAGATGAGTTCACTGTCGTTTTAACGGATATACACGATAGTGCTGATGTCGCACATCTCGCAGAAAAAATTATTCAATACTTGTCACAGCCGTTCGTCATCCATGGGGTGGAATCTTATGTGTCAGCAAGCATTGGTATCGCCTTATATCCCGACGATGCCAGCACGGTAATTGAACTGACAAAGAATGCCGACCAAGCCATGTATTCTGCCAAAGACAGTGGCAGACAATGTTTCCGCTTTTTCACCAAGACCATGCAAGAAGATGCAACGCAGCGGATGCGTCTAGCGAACGATATGCGTCATGCACTCAAACAAAATCAATTTCTGGTCTACTACCAACCCATCATTGATTTACAGAATGGCGAGATCTACAAGGCCGAGGCATTAATACGTTGGCAGCATCCTGATTTGGGATTCATTTCTCCCGCCAGCTTTATTCCTATTGCAGAAGACACTGGCACAATCCATCCAATTGGTGATTGGGTATTTTCGCAAGCGCTGCAACAAGTGCAGGCTTGCCAGACACTGTTAGGTAGAAAATTTCAGATCAGTGTCAACAAATCTCCGGTGCAATTTCTGGTTGAGCGTAGCGATCAGCATAACTGGTTAGATCAACTAGCCGCCTCACCTATTGATGGTGACAGTATCGTGATAGAAATCACCGAAGGTGTGCTGATCAACAACGATGTCCGTGTAACGCAAAGTTTATTGCAATATCGAGATGCAAAAATCCAAGTAGCGATTGATGATTTTGGTACTGGCTATTCATCTTTATCTTATCTGAAAAAATTCGATGTTGATTACTTAAAGATTGATCAATCATTTACACAAAATCTCACGATCGATTCCTCTGAATATGCGCTGTGTGAAGCGATTATTGTGATGGCGCACAAGCTTGGCATTAAGGTGATTGCCGAAGGGGTTGAGACAGAACAGCAAGATCAACTATTGAAGCAAATGGGCTGTGATTTTGGTCAGGGTTATCTATACGCCAGACCATTACCTGCGCCACAGTTAATCGATTTTTTACGCAACCAAGCCGGCTCTAAGCCCGGTGAATTTATTGAATAAAAATCCATCGAATAAAATCAATCAAAGAAAAGCATCATCACAAATCAATCAATTGACTGTCAAAAATAAAAAAGCACTGCATTAATAAACGCAGTGCTTTTCTACTAGATTTTTCTATTGAAGTTTTCTATTGGAAGGCTTCAATGTTGAGTAAAGCGATAAATTTTTTTATATCTTATTCCTTACATCTTATGCCTTACATCTTAGGCTTTACGAATCACAAAATGTTCGACTACATCACGCAAATTCGCAGCTTGTTCAATCAAGCTTTCTGAAGCCGCCGTTGCTTGTTCAACCAATGCTGCATTTTGCTGCGTCATGCTATCGATATCATTGACTGCCGCATTAATTTGTTGAATGCCTGCATTTTGCGCTTCACTGGCGGCGGCGATTTCCGCCATGATGTCAGCTACATGCTTGACGCTGCTGACGATCGCCTCCATGGTCTGCCCCGCTTCATCCACCAAGCGGCTACCCTGATCAACCTTTTGAGTCGAATTACCGATTAATTCTTTAATCTCTTTTGCCGCGCTCGCGCTACGCTGTGCCAGACTGCGAACCTCAGAGGCCACCACAGCAAAACCACGTCCCTGCTCACCCGCTCGGGCAGCTTCAACTGCTGCATTCAACGCCAAAATATTCGTCTGAAAAGCGATACCATCAATCACACCGATGATATCAACAATTTGTTTTGAGCTATCTTTAATCGATCCCATCGTTTGCACAACTTCGCTCACCACCTCGCCACCCTTACGCGCAATATCCGAAGCTGCTAGCACCAATTTATTCGCTTGGATTGCATGCTCCGTATTCTGCTTTACTGTCACCGTCAACTTATCCATCGTGGCAGAAGTTTGATCCAAAGAATTAGCCTGCGCTTCGGTTCTATGTGACAAATCAGCATTTCCATCAGCCATTTCGCGTGAAGCATCGATAATGGCATCGACCCCTTGCTTTACCTGACTAACTGAATTGTGCAGCATTTCAATCACATACACCAAAGCCTTACCAGAATCGCTAGCCGGATGCATTTCATGATCGCGCAAATTAATCACACCATTTTGTCCATCCAACTCAGATGTGTAATTCATTAGCTCAATTTCCTGCACACGATCGCGACCAATTTGAACCGCAATGTAAGACAGCACCGCAGCTTCGACTACTACATAAGCTGCGTGCGTGAGAAAAATAGCAAAGCTGGGTTTAGTAAAACAAATTACACCGAAACCCAATTCCTGTAGATAGCCAAAACTTGCGTGATGCACGGCAATCGTTAAGGCAGCGACCAAGATCACACGCCAATCCGCGTAAATCAGCAAGAATGCCAAAAATGCAAAGATACCAAAATGCAGTTCGGTCATGCCTAAGGCTTGCTGTATATGCAGAGCGCAAAAGGACATTAAGGCGAATGCGTTCACCAAACGCGTCACTAATTTGCCTGGAAATACATACATTAAATACGCAGGGATCAATAACAAAGGCAAACCAACAAAGAACGCCATCTTCCAAGTGTCATGCCAATTCGCCAGCGCTAATGCAAATACCTGCATACCGACTAAGATGGCAAAAATCAATTTATCTGATCTTGCATACGAAGCATCCATTTTGGATAGTAATTGATTTGACATGTAGGACTCCTGAAAGGCAGAACATCATCTTGAATAGATGACCTATATTTTTTAGCTACGCTTAGTTTACTCCACTCCGTACCCATAAGCATCAAGCCTGATGCGAAAGCACACAAATTCAATCAAACCAATATTCGTCAACAGCACTTAAACTATCGGTTTGCGAAGTGGTGAAGTTATGTGGCGGAATGATGTGGTGAAATGGGGGGAAGCAGCGTGACGCAATCACGGTGACGGGTGAACTGCTAGCAATTGAGCTGCTAACAAATAAGTCCTACCCACGAAATGCAAGAAATAACTGAAGTAATAACTGCGGTAATAACCGAAGCGCAATGATTACCACCAAACTGTGGCACACAAATTTTGGTGGCAGCGCAATGCGCTTATTGGTGCAAAGAACTACAAGATTGGATGCATAAAAAACGCCTCAACAATCTTAATAAACGTCACAAGCTAAATCGCTTAAAACAACATACAAATTAAACTAAAACCTAATTCAGATTCAAACTCAAACTCACGTTCACGCTAAAACAAAACTAAAAGTCTCGTGATCTTGATAGCGTTCAATTTTATTCTGCTGTCATCTTTGCTTTTTCAGCAGCGGTCAAACGTTTCGCGCGAATCTCAACTACCTGCGTCACGGTCATTTGTGCCATTTCTAAATCATAAGCCAATTTATCTTCGTCGCTCATACGTTTCGCACTCACAGTCACCGATTGAATCGGTGCAACAGAAGCTTCAACATCAGCGCTTGTCGCCACGTTCACGATACCGACAAAAATCAAAGATGTTAAGCAAGCAGAAGCAGCGGAAACGATGGCAGTTGCAGTGAATGTTTTCATGATAGTTCTCCAAAATTAGTTTTAAAAATGATGCGAAATCTAAGTATTTTTCGCTTCCTACATTATCGATTTGCACTTCGTTTTGCATTTCGATGTGTGTACTATATCCAAGCCAAAAATCAAGTACCAGGGCTATGCGACGAAATGCATAATTGCGGGATTCAAGTACTAAAAATGAGGAATTAATGTTTGTGATGAACGATCTGATCTAATAAAAATGCGGTGCCACCTACATCATCTCTGACGCAAAAAATCTCTTAATAGATGCAGTTTCAAATACAGTTTCAAACACAAATATTCAGCGCAAACAATGCACGATATTTTTAGTCTAGTAAGATTCATGAACGACAAAGAATACGCGAATAACTGATATTCAGTTTCAACGAAATGATGAGAGTAAATCTGGAAGTAAATCAGGGAATAAACAAAGGAATAAGACATGAGTGCCTGAAGAGATGCAATAACACTTAACTCTCTTCATCGCCGAGCTGAGAATAGCAACGGGCGGATTCACTGTAACAAATAAGAGCCGGCACTCGAACTCTTTTGAATTATCTGCTTGCGCTCAATCTTGCGGCAAACATCGATAATGGACTGATCTGTAAGCTAGTCTGCGAAGGGCTCTACAAACAGTTTCACAAACCACGTAATAAACTACTCAAGTACAACGAACTGCTTTTCTTACTCTGCAGACATTGCTGCTTTTTGTTCTGGCGTTAAACGCTTTGCGCTGATCACGACTGTTTGCATCATGGATGTTTCTTGATCATAAGCGAGTTTTTCTGTTTCTGTCATACGAGCGTGACGTACTGTAACAGTTTGTATCGGTGCTGGTGATGCTTCAACTTGGGTCGTAGTTGCGACGTTGACGATACCCACAAAAATTAAAGAAGTTACGCAAGCAGAAGCTGCAGATA
>DLGN01000248.1:16810-20181 GCA_002482715.1 Oxalobacteraceae bacterium UBA7693 | reverse complement strand
GCACGCACGGCAGAGGAAGAAATGCGTTCGCCATGTCGTTCTACAGTGTTCATCGTTTGCACGACAAAGCCAAAACGTTCGCCCGCTTCTTTCAAAGTATGGATATCGCCAGCGCGTTTTGCGCCAAAGCGGAAATCATCGCCGACCATCACCAACTTCACATGGAGGCCGTCAACCAAAATCTTTTGGATAAACTCTTCCGGGCTGAGTGCTGCGAAATGGGCGTTGAAATGTTCGACAATTACGCGGTCTATGCCAGCCTGATCGAGCGCGGATAAGTTGTCGCGTAAATTGGCGATACGGCTTGGCGCTTTGGATAGGTCACCGAGCATTTGCGCAAAAAAAGCACGCGGATGCGGTTCAAAGCTCATCACCGCCGCTTCAATGTTTAGACGTGTCGCGGCTGCGCGCAATTCGGACAACAGTGCTTGATGTCCAAGATGTACGCCGTCAAAGTTGCCAATTGCCAAAGCGCAGGGCGCACGTGAGGCGGCATTTGGTAATCCACGAAAAACCTTCATAGGCCAATAATTCTTATGTAAATTGCATGTTAAGCGGAGTCATTTCGTCTAATTTTGCGAGGCAGAAAAATGGCTTAACAAAAACCTTTGATTATAAAGGCATTTAGCTCTGAAAGACCTTGAATTTGTCCGTTTTTGCGATGCAATACTAGGTGAATTTTTTAATTTTTTAATGGAAGCTACTTTTGCGCCCAAGTAAAGAATAGAAGTCTTGTGTATTTCAATCTGATTTTCGCGATATTTTCTACAAAATGTGATTAACTTCGCTTAACTTTTATTCTCTTTGACGTATCTAGCTCGGTTTTGCTGCGTAATTTCTTACTAACTAACTTAGGTACTTGATAAATCACTCATTCAGTTACTTGCCAAGCTTCCAGCGTGTGAGAAGTTCGCGCAAGGCTTCGGGTTTATTCATCGGTGCAGGAAAATTTGCTTGATCGCGGTGATTCACGCCATGACAAGAAGCGCATACCCGAATTTCACCGGCTTTGAAGCTTATCCAGTTTCTTTCTCTGACCACCGGGTTCCCTTGTGGGTCGGTCGTTTGCCAAGTAAGAGCGCGTGCGGCGGGGACAAATGCAGCGCTTGAACCGTCTTTGGCGATGACGACACTGCTGCGACTATTTTCATTATTGTTAATGTTGGTTGGCTGTTTCGATTGAGACGCTGTTTTTAAATTCATTGGATGAAAATCTTTAATGGTCTGTGCAATATGTCTTCGTCCTGGACGGTCGGTGTAGCCGCGAATTTGTTCAGCCTGTAAGACTTGAAAATGCTGGATCGCATACAACTTGCCTTCTGGGTTTAACGATGAGATCGTTTTGGTGCCTCCCGGCACTTGCAAATTGTAGGGTTGCTGCAAATCGGCACGGTCACGGCTGGTTTGATTCCGCGTGATGATCAGGGCGAGCTGATGTTGTTCTAGCCATTTTCTTAGTGCGATTTCATCAATTTGCTCCTCTTGAAAGATACTTCGTTCTGGCGATTCAAGTTGCGGTGTCCTTGTTGGATGCCGTTTGCGCGTCTTCACTTCAACAGGATCGAGTTCCCATAACTCTCCTTGAAAGCGTTTGAGCTGGTCTCCATCCCACCAACTGAGCGATTTACGTATGCCTTTCGTTAGCGGAGTACCTGCTGTGAAGTGCTGCGATGAAGGATAGGCTTGCAGCCATTTCAGACGTAAGTCGCGCAAGTTCGTTTCGGGTTCAGGTGGTAATTGATTGCTTGTATGGCTGGCGATCAGTTTGCCATCGGAGAGCGGCAGCGGATTTCTATATCTGCCATCTTTTAAATTATCGGTTTTGTCGATGCGCGTCACTGCGATGATTTGCATTTGTTCAGGATTGATGTCTGGCCTTGCATTGATTTTAATAATGCTATCGGTGGTGAAGGACGCGGATTCACGCGCATTAATACCAAAAAAAACACCATGCTCAAGTGGATCTTCGCGTAAGTGAAAAATGCCGCCTTCGCGTCTTAGTGCTAGCTGGTTACGATGAAGTTCTTCTCGCGTACGCTTGCTGAGATTCTTATCTTGCATAAAGCTTGGTGTGAGATACCCAAACGACAGTTCATGCAAGCCAGCATGGTTAATTGTTTCTTCATTTGCGCCATCTTGATCGATTTGCCAGATGCTGAAAAAATTACTGCGAAACGCATGAACCGGACCATATGCGCTCTCGCTACCGACGCGAGACTCTGGAAACATTTCTTGTCGACTATCGAGTTGTTTCGCTTTTGCTGTTTCGTCGGCATAATTAAATGATTTGAAAGGCAGTGCGACGTCGTTTCGAAAGGCATCACGATCTCGATCTGCTAATTGGTCTTGCTGTAAATGATCCCAACGAGTAAACACGACGCGCCCAAAGTGGTCGATCACAGGATTAAACGCGCCGCTTGGTGTATGGCTTAATAATTGTAATTTTCCGGTTTTGGGATTGAGCTTCCATAGGCCAGAAATGCTCGGTGTTGCTTCGTATTCGTCCAACTGAGGATACAGATGTAAGTCACCATTGCGTGGTCGATCCGACGTGAAAATAATCTCATCGTTGTCCGCGTAAATCGGCGAGATATTATTGAATCGCTCATCCTGATTGCGTATTTTTTGAATGACTGTTTTTTGATTTTTTTCTAACCCTTGCACTTCGTAAATTTGCCAACGAAAGTTGTTTTGCGTCGACAATTCTCTTTGCTGTTGCGGTGAGCCAATGAGCATGCTAAATACCGCTTTTTTACCATCAGGATGAACGGATGGCTCTCTGACGGCAATCGCTTTGTCGGCTTGCAAACCAGTCATACCGTATCCAGCTTCCTCGGTCAGATTACGTAAGCTACCGTCGGGGTAATGCAACATCAAATCGCCACCGCGTGGGACGTCTTTCACACTAGTTCGATGATTGGCAAAAGCGGAAAGCCGAGTATTGTTATCGTTTTCTGCAGGCACTTGGGTGACAAATAAAATCGGTTTACTTGTTTCTGCTTGTAATCTCGAAATGGGTGTCGGTTCGCCAAGTAGTGTCAGTGTTGATCTGCTATTTGAATTTGATTCCGCTGCTTTTTCACATGCGCTTAGGGAAAGAATTAATATGAAGGTCGTGGCAATTTTGGAACAAAAGCGCATGGTGGTTGGTCAATGCAAAGAATGAGTGAAATAGGAATTGATCGCAGCAATCAAAAGGTATCTCGAAAAAACTATCCATAATTGTTCGAATCTTACTTGAGTTTTTTCATAAACTGCGCCAATCTTATTATTCTTAATATGCAAAGCGGTAAATATTTTTGTATCTCCGCGATGTTTGTAAAATCCATGTGTGCATGTAACACGTTCAAAAACGTGACTATTAAAATAAA
>DLGN01000248.1:16184-16777 GCA_002482715.1 Oxalobacteraceae bacterium UBA7693 | reverse complement strand
TTTGCTAAGAGCGCTTGGGATAAGTCTAAGCGAAGAGTGAGTTTAACGCTGGTAACAACGGTGACGATCGCATCCATCGTTGCCGCATGTGGCGGATCTGGTGGCGGCAATGCCGTCACGCCATTGCCGGGGAATGGCAATGGAACGGGGACGGCGAATCCCAATCCAGTGGGGCCACCATGGTTGAGCCATGGCGCCAATGCACAGCATGACGGACTGTCTGCCGTTGCAACGCAGTCTTTTTCGCGCATTGTATGGCAGGCGCCAGTCGATGTCGCGCCCAAATATTCAACGCAGGGATACTTGCTAGTGCATTATGGTTCGCCTGTGATCACCGCAAAAAATACCGTGATTTTGCCAGTGAAGTCGGCTGCTGATCTGGTCTATCGTTTTGAGGCGCGTAACGGAAATGATGGGAAATTACTGTGGTCGGAAAATTCCGATTACATCATGCCAGCCCATCGCTGGACGCCAGCTTATAACGTGACGCTTGCTGCCAATAATCGGCTGTATGCTCCAGGTGCTGGCGGTAAAGTACTTTATCGCGAAGATGCAGATGCGAGCAGTGGCACATTAAAGAGTTTAGTGTTTTA
>DLGN01000248.1:9901-16146 GCA_002482715.1 Oxalobacteraceae bacterium UBA7693 | reverse complement strand
CGCGAACAAAGCTGCGATGGATAAGGCGGTTATGATCAATACGCCGATTACGATTGACACGCAAAACAATATTTATTTTGGCTTTATTGCGACTGCTGGCAACCCAGCTGGTTTAAGTAGTGGTGTAGCAAGAATTGCTGCGGATGGTAAGGCGAGCTGGGTCAGTGTCGCTAATTTGGCGCCTGGTACAGGAGTGGCAAAGCCGGCGACGAATAGTGCATTTGCTGTCTCTAAAGATCAAAAGACTTTGTATGTCGTGACGAACGATAATATCGCGACTGGCGTGCGCCAGACAGGTTATTTACTAGCTTTAGACACGGCTAGTCTGGCATTAAAGTCCAAGGTACAGTTAATCGATCCGAATGAAAATGGTGCCGCGAATATTTCAGATGACAGTACGGCCTCGCCATTGGTTGGCCCAGATGGCGATGTGTATATCGGCGTATTAGAGAAGACCTATGGTTCGCATAATGCGCGCGGTTGGTTGTTGCACTTTAATGCAGATTTGTCGCAAACCAAATTGCCCGGTTCTTTTGGCTGGGATGACACGCCATCCATCGTGCCAGCAAATTTAGTTCCTAGCTACAAGGGTAATTCTTCTTATTTACTGATGGTGAAATATAACAATTACGAACGTGCCGGTTCGGGCAATGGCATGAATGAAATTGCGATTATCGATCCGCATAACGCCCAAGATGATGAGTTCTCCAATGTGAAAACCATGAAAGAAGTGATTGCCATGTTGGCACCAACCCCGGATCCAAATGTGCCGGGCGGCTTCATCGAGTGGTGTATTAATACTGCGGCGGTTGATCCATTTACAAAATCAGTGATCGTGAATAGTGAGGATGGATTTCTCTATCGCTGGGATCTCAGCACAAATATGCTGAGTGAAAAAATACGTTTGACTAGTGGTTTAGGCGAATCATATACACCAACAGCCGTCGGTGCAGATGGAAAAGTCTATGCGATCAATAATGCGATTCTGTTTGCGATTGGTAAATAACACCGAATTTGGTGGCGTCCACAAATTGCAGGGTATTTGATCACTATTGCGTCTTGCCGAGGAGATGAGTTTCTTCTCGGCAAAACTTCAAGCTTTGATGTATTCTTTGTTCTGCTGTAGTTGAGTGCGTTCGAACATATTGAACTGCGTTCGATTATCGAGGCAAGGATCGCGCAAGGGGATGTCACATGTCGCAAGCCATCATAAATCAGGACGGCGTAATCAATCGGACCGTGCCCGGATTAAAACTATCTGAATTGATCAGCGCATTAAGTCATGCGCTCGATATCACAGAAGGGCAACCAGAAGGTCATTGCATACGTTGCTGTTGGATTGGCATGCATATCGGTCGAGAAATGCATTTGCCCGAAGATCAGTTGTGGAACTTGTATTACACCTTATTGTTGAAAGATCTAGGATGTAGCAGCAATGCCGCGCGTATTTGCGAGCTATATTTGACGGATGATCTGCAATTTAAGCGTGACTTCAAAACCGTCGGCGACAGCTTGCCGCAAGTCTTACATTTCGTGCTCAAACATACAGGTTTGAAAGCTGGATTAGCAGAGCGATTCCGTAGTGTGTTAACCATTTTGCGAGATGGTCGTAATATCGCACAAGAGTTGATTGCTACGCGCTGTCAACGTGGTGCGGAGATCGCACGCCTCTTGCGTTTTTCGGAAGACGTGGCGCAAGGTATTTATAGCTTGGATGAGCACTTCAACGGACAAGGTCGCCCCGATGGATTGCAGGCTGATACGATTCCGATGTTTTCGCGTATCGCATTGTTGGCGCAAGTGATTGATGTATTCCAGATTGCCGATGGTGCTGACGCCGCATTAAATGAAATTCGTGAACGCTCGGGTGTCTGGTTTGATCCTTTATTGGTTGATGCGTTCGAGCGTGTTGCAGAGAAAGAGGAATTTTGGTTCGCGTTGCGTGCAGATGATATTACCAGTCGCGTTGTCGCTCTAGAGCCACGTGCGCATGAGGTGCCATTAGACGATGATTATCTCGACGATATCGCGGCAGCGTTTGGTCAAGTCGTTGATTCCAAGAGCCCTTACACCAGTGGGCATAGCGCGAGGGTGGCACTCTATACTGATTTGATCGCCGAGGCGTTAGAGCTTAGTCCAGAACGCAGAAGGTGGTTGAAGCGCGGGGCTTTATTGCACGATGTAGGTAAACTTGGCGTGAGTAATAGTGTCTTGGATAAAGCAGGGAAGCTAGATATTTCCGAGTGGGATGAAGTGAAATTACACGCCAGTTATACCGAAACAATCTTGTCGCGGATTTCTGCTTTTTCTGAATTGGCAAAGGTGTCGGCCGCGCATCACGAGAAATTAGATGGCACAGGATATCCGCGTGGATTGAGCGCGGCAGACATTACTTTAGAGACCCGAATTATTACTACGGCAGATATCTTTGATGCGATCACCGCAGAGCGGCCTTATCGCGGTGCCACACCGATTCCGAAAACCTTAGAAATCATGGCGGAGAACTTGCATACCGCAATTGATGAGCGCTGTTTTGAGGCCTTAAAACTAGCCATCGCAAAATTAGAGCGAATGGATGCGACGCATTGATCAGAGAACGGCAATCAAGTTATCGCATCCCAAATCTCATATCGGTTGATTTGATTGACGGGAAATGCTGCAACGGTCTATTTCTGAATCTATTTCTGAATCAGCTGAACACGATAATTGATCGCCGTTTGATCTTGTTTATGCGTGATTTCTAATAATCTGTCGATGTTCGGATGCTTCCCCGGAAATGCGATCGCATCAGCTGTATGTTCGGCATAAATTTCCAAACCCTTGTGCGCAGCAGCGGCATTGATTTCGCCAAACTCTGCAAAGAGTGCGTGATAGACGCGCACACTGCCAGCAGATCCGGGTTTATTTTCAATCAGCGCGGCGAGCTGATCGCCTGCATATAATTCGATTGCTGCGAGATGATCAATACTCGGCAAAGTGGATAAAATTTCACTAAATTGCATAGGGCTTCCTTGGAAACGACGTGGTGATGCTTGCTCTAAAAAGATCAGCGTTATAAAGGGATATTATGAAGGGATATCATGAAGGGATATCATGCATGGATCTAAAAAAAGATCTCAAAAATGAAGCGCAATCTTAATCGACACTGATCTCACATGACAAGCCAAAAGTGAAAGCGCTGGCCGACGAAGCCAGCGCACTCGAACTTAATCGTGACGTGCAGTACCGATGAAACGCTGCATTGCGCCTTCATTCATGCCAATAGGATTCGATGCGGACACCGGTTGCAATTGTTTTAATGTTGGCGGCTGATTGACGAATGGTTTGATTCCCATGCTTTGATGAATCTCGCTCGGGTACATCAAATAGCCACGGGTAATCACTGCGGATACTTTGCGAATATCTTCAATGTTCTTTGTTGGATCACCATCAACCAATATTAAATCCGCCAGTTTACCAACGCTAATGGAGCCACGTTCATGTTGGGTACGGGTGTAAATCGCACCGTTGCGGGTGGCGACTTGCAATGCTTGTGCAGGACTTAGGCCTGCTTGTACTAGTAGCGCTAATTCTGAATGCAGCGTGAAGCCAGTGAGCTCATCTGTGCCAGCGACAATCGGGACACCCGCTTTGTATAAACGTCCAACAAAGTCGATCATTTTTGCGTAGGATTTTTCGTAGCGTTGATGGGTTGCATCATCAGCGATCTTCATTGTACCGACCGAGAAACCACGACGTACATCTGGCGGCATATGATCAGCAATCGTGGCAAATGGCGCATTCACTGTGCCGTCTTTCTGCCTTAAAAACGAGAAGGTCGCGAGTGTGGGATCAATCGCGATTTGTTTTGCTTTTAAGCGTGCAATAAAATCTTTGACTCGTTTTGAATTGAAGTCGATATCGACGGTTTTTTCTGATGGTAAGATAAACCGATCTAAAGTGCGTGTATCGGTTTTGGGTGTCGCTAAGAAATTCAACATCACTTGGTTAATGTGTTGGATTTCATCATAGCCAGCGTCGAGTGCTTCAAATGCACGTAAGCCAACAGGGATATGACCGGATACACGCAAGCCACGTGAATGGGCATAAGCGACAGTATCTTTTAAAATTTCTTTTGGAAATGAGTTGTAAATTTTGAGTTGTGGATAGCCGTGCTGAGCATACCAATCAATCGCATTTTTTGCTTCGGCTAGGTTTTTAATGACGAAACCATTGTTAGCGGAGTAAGGACTTTCTCCTTCTAAAAAGCCTGCTGGTACGATCTGTGGTCCAAGGAGATTACCGTTACTGATTTCATTGAGTAGCAATTGCATCTGCGCGTTATCATTGCCCATATCGCGCACGCTGGTCACACCAGCAGCAATGTTTAATCCGCCATCCCAGCGACCAACGTGGCCGTGCATGTCAAACAGGCCTGGTAATAAAATTTTGCCTTGTGCGTCAATTTCCGCAACCGCGCCACGAACTGGTGAACCCGCTGGCAGTATCGCGGTAATGCGACCACGAAGTACATAAACATCCGACGCCGCTTTGAGCTGTGCTTTATCGCTATCAAAAATTCGCGCGTTACGGATGACAGTCAAACCAGATAAGGGATGCTGGAGTTTTTTCGCTCTTTCAACGAGCACCTTACTCTCTGCAGCTTTCTGGAAATTAGCCATCGCTTCACCATTGGCTTGCCAGCCTTCTTCCACCATTTTCATATAGCCAGGAATAACCACAGCAAACAAGCGCGGTTCTGTGCCTGTAGTTGCCCACACAAAAGTTGGCGATAAGCCGATTCCGGTTTGTGCTAATAATTGTACGGTTTGTTTTCTGTCGCCATTGCTAACTTCTAATTCACCAATCTTGCTTTGAGAAAGCGTGCCAGATGGCAGCAATGCTAAACGCTTATCTGCCGATTTTTCTAGTGCAGTGATAGAAAGCGAACCGATTGCGAATGAGCTGTTGAGTGGAATATATAAAGCAGAGCCGCTGACGGTTTTTTTACCTTGTTCGGAGGTCGATTTCCATTCTGCTTGATCGCCAGTGCGCTGATAACTTTCATTGACAACCGCGCCGAATGTTGAATTGCCCGTCACTTTATATTCTTTGATCAGACCATCTGCACCAAGTCGAAATTCTTCATTTAATTCGGGACCACGTCCATTGTCTTTAAAGATAAAACGAACCTTGGTTAAGCCCTGGTCATCACGCTGAACAATTTGTTCGCCTGCTTGTTTACCATTTTCAACAAAGATCAGATATTTGGTCGTTTGTGTATCTGCAAACGCGTTCGCAGTGGAGAGCAGTACCATGCTTGAAGCGATGATGGTTTTGATGAATTTCATAGAAGATTTCCTTAATGAATAGGCCAACGAGTGCGTCAACGAGTGCGCAAAAAATTAGCCAATGGAACCGGAGAAAGAAATAGAAAACCACGGCACTTTAGCATGTCGTGAAGCTGCCAAGCAGTGGCAAGGAGACAAAGCGAAGTTTAGCGTGGTTAAAATGCCGAACTGGTAGAGTGATCTGGCAGAACGAAGTGGTTCTGCCAGTTTTTGTGATGAAAATTTTGGTGAAAAAATTAAGGAATAAATTAAGGAATAAAGATCAGTTCGTTACTAAGCTCGTCTGGATTATCGGCATGTTCAGCAATCGGGAAGTGTTGGCGAAGTAAGCATGCACATGCACTTAATGCTTCGCTCAGACCTTCGACAACATGTGCCGCTGTTAATTCGTTTTGGAGTTGCGCGCAGATGCTATTCCATTCACCCTGATCAACTAATTTGTGGATGCCACGATCTGCGACAATTTCTATCTTTCTCTCGGCGAGTAAGATATAGAGCAAAATGCCACTGTTTTCTTCGGTATCCCAAACGTGCAACTCCGAAAACCAATGAATCGCGCGTTGACGCGCTGTTGTGCCAGAGCGCACAACAGAAAATGGCAGTTGCGATTCAACGATTAAGCGAATTTCGCCGCGATGTCCTTGTTCCGCTTTCGCAATTTCTTGACTCAGACGCTGGCGATTAGCATCGTTAAAATGTTGACGATATGGATTTGGGCTTAGTTGCGCGCGCAAATTTTGCCAAACTCGTTTGTTTGTCATTACCAATCTCCCGAGGCACCACCGCCACCAAAATCACCGCCACCACCGCTAAAGCCGTCGTTGTCGCTTCCGCCACCTCCACCGCCGCCAAATCCACCAATTGCGCCACTTTGTAGAACCGCACCCGCCAAATCCCAAAACAAGCGACTACTGA
>DLGN01000248.1:1258-9856 GCA_002482715.1 Oxalobacteraceae bacterium UBA7693 | reverse complement strand
AGCGACTACTGAGCAAACTGTAAATGATCACCATCAGTAATCCTGCGAGTGCAGCCATTCCTAATGGTGTTCCCGCAAACAAGGCAGCTCCAGCACTGCCCAGACCTAAACCCCCTCGACCTAGCCACGGACCAAGTACTTTGTTGAGGATAAATCCGGCAATTAATAAACCTAACCAAACTAGTGGATGCAATCCTAAAATCTTGCCATCGTCTTGAAATTGCGCAGTCTGACCTTGGCTGGGTGCCGGTGGTGGTAATTCTTCACCAGCGATCACCGCAGTGATTTTGTCGATACCGATATCAATGCCACCGTAAAAATCGTTTTGCTTGAACGCAGGACGAACAAATTCGCGAATAATTCGGGCGCTGGTGACATCCGTCAACGCTCCCTCTAAACCGCGGCCGACTTCGATTCTTAAGCGTTTATCGTTTTTTGCAATGAGAAACAACACGCCATCAGCGGTGCCTTTGCGACCAATTCTCCATTCGTCAGTAACACGAATGGAAAATTGTTCAATTCCTTCTTCTCCGGTAGTCGGGATCATGAGTACAGCGATCTGACTGCCTTTTGTCTTCTCAAGATTCGCTAACTTTTGTGCCAATGCCTCGGTCTGAACTGGTGTCAGCGTTTGGGTTAAATCGGTAACCCGTTTAGACAGTTTGGGAACGGGAATTTGTTCTGCCGCAGCCTCACTGCTTCCTAAAATCAAAATAATAGGAAGCAATAAGGCCAGGCAATATTGTGTGAAAGACTTCACTGTCAACATTATTTCTTACCGAAATCAACTTTTGGTGCGTTTGAAATAGCTTTTTCGTTTTCAACGGTAAAGTTGGGTTTAACGTTCATACCAAACATTTTCGCTGTCAGATTGCTAGGGAAAGAACGAACAGTGACGTTATAGGTTTGCACACTCTTAATGTAGCGATCACGTGCGACTGTGATACGGTTTTCTGTACCTTCCAATTGTGCGGATAAATCGCGGAAATTATCATTGGCTTTTAAAGCCGGATAGTTTTCAGAGATCATCATTAAGCGTGACAATGCAGAAGTCATGCCTGCTTGCGCTTCTTGGAATTTCTTTAAAGCCTCAGGATCCTTTGCCAGCTCTGGTGTCACTTGGATACTACCAATTTTGGAGCGTGCTTCCGTCACGCCTAACAAGACTTCTTTTTCATGATCGGCGTAGCCTTGCACGACATTGACTAAGTTAGGCACTAAATCAGCACGGCGCTGGTAGTTATTCAAGACGTCTGACCAAGCAGCTGTGACAGCTTCATCTTGCTGTTGAAGGGTGTTGTAGCCACAACCAGTTAAGCTTGTAGCGAGAAGTGCGATCAATAAAAAGCGTTTCATAGAATTTGCTCCTGAAAAGTAATTAAATAAATTGGAGATCAGTAAAAATAAAGAACCTGCGCAGCATACNNTCACGACTTTTTTGATTTGCATTGCTTGATTGACCGCCCGACACGGTCGATGTAATTCACCAGGAAAGAAGACGGCATACATGCCGGGTGTGAGGATAATTTTTGTTTCGTTTTCTTGCTGTGCTACAAATGCAATATCACGTTCTGCCAGAAAATTATCCGTCGGTTTTAAGTTCGGGTTTGCTGGTAAAAAACCTAAAGCTTCTTCCCCACTGAGCAAACACTGCACATCGATGTGGCGTTCATGAAACTCTGGAAAACCAAGATCCCAGTTCTGGGTAATTGGATCTTGCACAATGGCGAACATACGCGTGCCATCGATTGGATATTTGCCGGGCGCGACTTGCAGATAGTCGGTGTCGCGCAAATGTTGTAAGGCAAGCTCAATCTCGGTGCTGGCGCTGGAGTGTATTGTTTGTATCTGATGCAAGTGGCCAAGAATCATAGTTGATGGATCCGTCTAAGAAAATCGTGATGTTATTGTGAGGCTAAGCGAAAATATGCACAACACAGAAGCTAAAAGGCTGTTTTTTTAAAGTAATCGAAATGCTGCTGCCGCAATGATAGTTGGCCCTAGCGCCGCCAGAAATAGTCCAATTGGATGAATTGCCTCATCTTTAAAATGTCCGCGCAAAATGGCAAAGCCGGCAGGGTTAGGTGCATTCGCGATGATCGTTAGGCCTCCGCCCGTAACAGCGCCTGTCACCAAGGCATATTTAAAACTATCCGACAGGCCGTCTACTAAAGAACCTAAGTAGGTGAGCGCTGCATTGTCCGTCACTGCGGTCAGAATGGTCGCCCCGTAAAAAACTTGATCACTGCTCATGCTAAGTTAGGCAGGTTGAAGCCACCATTGTTGTTGACCACCCAACACCACTAAACCAGCGAGAAAGAAGGCCACTAATAAGCCTTCGCGCAGAATCAGGCGATCTTGATATTGTTGATAGGCTTGTGTGATACCCAGAAAGAACAGAAACAAACCCATAAAAATGGCGGGATGATGGGCAAAAATAACTACACCAGCCAGAAATAGAAAATGGACGATACTTAAAACAAGCGGGGTCTTTTGTGTTTGATTATTTGGTTTGCTACGCGGTAGCGTGATTAACTCACGGTGAAATAGCGCCGCCATACAAAGCGTGCTGATACTAATGGCGACCGCTGCTTTCCATCCTATCATCGACATCATAAAATGCATGTCCCAGCCCCATTTTCCTGCCACCATCAAAACTGGTGGCGCGGCAAATGGTGTCAGTGTGCCCCCGATCGATACATTCACAAAAAGCAAACCTAAAGTCGCATACTTAAAGTGGCTTGACACTGGACGAGAGAAAAAACACTCTGCAATGATGAGTGCGGCCAGCGTCATGGCAGCCGGTTCGGTAATGAAGGAGCCGAGTAGGGGGACGGTGATCATCACAATCACATACAAACCTAGGCTGCCAGGCAATGGTAAGAAATTGGCAGCGATTCTGACCGTCGACATCGCGGTTTGAATGATGGGTCTGGTGCCCGCAATGACCATAATTGCAAACACGAACATGGGTTCTGTGAAGTTACGTGAATCGATGTAATCAATAGCGGCTTTAGATCCTTCTAAGCCAAAAATGACAAGCATGAGTACGAAAGCCCAGAAACCAAAGACGACTTCCACTTCTCCCAATAAATGCCAGAGGCCAGAATGCGAAGGTTTAGCATGCGCCAAACGCTCAAAGAATTTTGTTGAAAATGTATGAATGATGGCAACTGCAAATAGAATTGCACCGATCATTTGTACGTGGGTTGGGGCGAGCATGATATTTATATTGTGTTCCGTATTGGTAGATTCTGGTTCAGACTTTGGATTTTGTCATCTCGCTATTTCGCTACTTGGCTAGCCTAGACAGCATATTTGAGCCCTGACATATTGATCTAATTTTGGCCGATCTGATTCTGGCTTGAGATTGTTGGTGGAAGCTATTTATTGTAGCCTACTACATCGTAACATCTGCGAATAAAATCCTTAGATCGGGAATGGCATGTCTTTCGTCTATTTATGCTTGATTGCGATTGCGTCGGCGATTTTCTGGCACCACTATCAACGACGATTTTTGTTGGCGAGTGTGATGTCTGCCTTGACTGCTACCGTATTTTTTGAAGTGTTAGCTTATCTGGAATCAGGATCGCTAGATCCATTTTTTATGATCGCCAGCGTGTTGGCTTGGGGAGTGAGTTTGTTTATTTCGATTGCGCTTGGCTTATTGATGACTAGGAGTCGACGATAAATTAAGCAGCAGTTGCTGGTGGAGCGGGGTCTGGTAACAAACAAGCATCGACGATCTGCAAGTCATTGTCTTTCGCAAAACTCATTACAAAGTGAAAGGCCAGTGGTTCGATCTCGCGCAGAGCCTCATTCACCACAACAGAGCGCACGCCATTGAGAAGGATGGGTCTTACATAAGGTGAATATTGCAAATGTGCATTTCTGCCGCCTTCCGGGCGAAAGCATGACATGGCACCACACAGTCGTTCGGCCCAATCGCTGGGACGGAACTGTTTGCCATCGCTGGTGAGGCCTTGGATAAAGAACTCACGTATTGGCTTGGAAGCGTGTTTGGCTGTATCAGTCATGTGATCCGCGGGCAAAAACGGCAATGTTACGTCAATCTTACGTCAATCAAATCTGGCTGCTATTTTCACTCAATCACGTCAGAATAGCTTTGTTTGGCCAGATTCGTATTTTAACCTACCTATGTATTATATCTTATAGAAGACTTGAACTAAAATCAGAGTAGTAAAATTTCTTTGATGCAACGATGCTAAGTATAGTCGATATTCCTAGCCAGTAAAGTAAATCGAAGGCTTTTGTGGGTTTGAATTTTAATCATTTATTATCAATGACTTAGCTATATTTCATTTGCTCGGCAGTAAGAAATTTCTGTGCTACTACAGACTTGGTGGGAAAATGCTGAGGAACTTTGTCGGGCTTGAATGGTCTGTTTGGTGCACCGTCATCAAGCGGTATTTTGTTTTATATCACAAGAAAAATGATCAATAAGGGAAAAACATGTTTAATCGTAAAGATGTGCAGATGCTGAAAAAAACAGGTCTGGCGGTGTTGGCAAGTTGTTTGCTAACTTCAACTATCGCGTTCGCGAGCGCTACCAAAGAAAACAACAAGGCTGCGGTTTTTTCTGAAAAAGAATTGCAGACCGCAGCTTGGATACGCGATGCAGCACGCACTGATAATTTAAGTTATAAAATTTTGGAGTCATTGACGACCGAGGTTGGTCCACGCATGGCTGGAAGTCCGGGTGATGCGTTGGCAGTTGCGTGGGCAGAAGCGAAATTTAAAGAGCTCGGCTTTGATAAAGTATGGAAAGAACCCGTCACTTTTCCCAGCTGGAAGCGTGGTATTGAAAAGGCAGAGATTACTGCACCGTTCCCGCAAGCTTTAGTGATTACGGCCCTGGGAAATACTGTTGCGACACCACAAAATGGTTTAACCGCAGAACTCGTTGAATTCGCGACTTTGAAAGAAATGCAGGCAGCGCCAAACGACAAAGTGCGCGGCAAGATTGTCTTCATCAATCATAAAATGCAAAATTCAAACGAGTATGGTCTCGTAGTTCCGGGTCGTTCTAAAGGCGCGTCTGAGGCTGCACGTAAAGGGGCCGTGGCAATTGTGATTCGTTCAGTCGGTACAGATAGTCATCGTTTACCACATACTGGCGTGATGACTTACGATGCTGATGTTGCGCAAATTCCTGCCGCTGCGATGTCTAATCCTGATGCAGATATGGTTGCACGCATGATTAAGCGTGGTAAACCAGTGACATTAAAGTTGGAAATAAGCGCCAGTGCTGCAGGCACCTATACTTCCTACAATGTGATCGGTGAGATGACAGGAAGTGAATTGCCGAACGAGTATGTCTTGATTGGCGGTCATTTAGATTCTTGGGATTTGGGAACAGGTGCGATTGATGATGGTGCTGGTTGTGCGATCACTATGGCAGCGGCTGAATTTATCAAGCGCAATGGTTTACGGCCTAAGCGCAGTATCCGCGTAGTTTTATTTGCGAATGAAGAGCAGGGCTTGTTTGGCGGTAAAGCTTACTTGGCCGCTCATCAGTCACAAATTGCGAGAATTCAAGCAGCGGCTGAGGCTGATTTGGGGCAAGGGCCAGTCACCAAGATGGCATCATTTGTGCGAGCAGAGGCTTTACCACTGGTCAAGCAAATGCACACAGTACTCGCCCCTTTGGGAATTGAAGCTGGGGATAATAATGCATTTCCGGGGCCTGATATGGGTGACTTGAGAATGGCTGGCGCGGCGAGTTTTGGATTAGCTTTAAAAGCAGATGACTACTTTGATTTGCACCATACTCCAGATGATACTTTCGATAAAATTGAACCAGTGCGTATCAATCAAGCTGCGGCGACTTATGCGGTATTTGCGTGGATGGCAGCACAAGCACCAATGAGTTTTGGTTCTGGAGCTGAGTTATTATCGGTGATCAAAGCGGCAAAGAAATAAATCCTCTCTTGAATCGAGGATTGAGATCGGATCTGGGTTAGTTTTCGCCAAATTAATTTGGTCTTATTCCTTATTTCTCAGTCCTCATGCGATAGTGAATTGAGCGCCTTCAAATTATCTTGATTGCGCTCATTTTTTTTGGGCGCTTGCTTTGCTTAGCATCGGTGCGATTGCTAAGGCGATTAAAGCGAGCGCCAGTGGCACACTGGAAATGAAGCCTAGGTATTTAAAACCTGCGGCACCTAGCACACCACCAATCGCGAACGATAACACCAGCATGCTATGTAGTTTTAGTTTTTGTCTGTTCACAACGACTTTTAAATCAAGATCATGTTTGTGGTTGCGTTCTTGATCGCGGTTCCAATAAAGTAGTTTACCGAGTTCAATACCGATATCCGTAATGAGACCCGTGATATGTGTGGTACGAATTTCCGCATGCGAGATTTTGGTAATCAGCGCATTCTGCAAGCCCATCATGTAACACAATAAAATTGCTGTGAATGAGACGGTGATCATTTCATGCTTCAATAGTCCTTGCCCTAGCATGCCAAAAATCAGCAGCAAAATAGCCTCTAAAAATAAGACGGGGGAATAAATAAAACGCGGGAAATTACGTCTCGTGTAGTTCACAATTAATGCGGTACAAGCGGCGCCGCAAATAAATGCAAGCATCATGAATAATGCCGCCAGTGCTGCCATGCTATGTCCGAGAATTAACTCATCTGCCGCACTTGAAAGTAAGCCAGTCATGTGCGAGGTGTACTCGCCAACAGCCAAAAAACCTCCAGCATTGAGTGCTCCAGCGATCCAACATAAAGTCACCCCCAAATGCAGATTTGCCTTTGCATCGCGTTTTGGTGAGGTGAGTTTTGCGAGATAGTGTTGAGGCATACAGGAATTTGAATGGTGTACTAACTGGTGTATTTAATGATGTACTAACTGGTGTACAAATTAGGTGCTCAGCTTAGCCTGCATTTGAATCGCCATGTCATGCTGCATCCGTGTTAAGTCAAGCCAAGCTGAGATCATCCCCATCATCGCGCGCTTGCCCTGTTTGGGTCAAGCTTACTAGGGCGTGTTGACATAATATTTGTGCATGCGAATGAGTCGAAATGGACACAGGGCTAGGCGTCAAGGCGCGCCGCAGTGCGAGCACTGTAAGCGACTTGCAACAACGCCATGTGTCCATTTCGGCCATTCCCGAAGGGTTCTTGGCAAAACGCACGATGGACAGCGTTGCATCTCTTGCTGGGGCGGCCAGCCGCAGCGGCGAGGTGCGCCTTGCCATCCTGCGTTTTGCTAAGAACGCATTGCCCAAATATTATGTCAACACGCCCTAGTATCCGTAGCAATTTCCGATGGCGTGATGTGATGTTTTTTTTGAAAAATAATCGAATAATTTGCACGACATCTAGCAAACTTTCTTGGTGCTCAGAAATAACTCGTTTTTTTAAATTGGTATGTTGGATTGAGTCAACATACCATTCGCTCATAATTGCTGGATTTTATTTATAAATTCGTTTAAAAACAATTGCTTATGTTGGCGCACTTCTGTTTTGTGCTAATACCAATGATGATTGGTTGCATGATACCAATCAAATAAATGTAATACCACATGAATACCGTTTGACAATTGGTATTAATAAAATTAAAGTGAAAGCTCTTCGAGATCTGCTAACTATTCCTGTGGGGGGAGTAATTAAGATTGACGTAGTCAGATGCAGGAGTGTTTGGGGAAATCGGTAGTGAATGATTAGTTTGGAGAAGCAAGGTCAGCATATTTATTGACTGTGATGTCGTGGCTTCTGGGGTTTTGAACTAATCAAGTGATTTCCTTAAATGAGTAGGATTAATTGCGCAAGGTAAGTTGGATTTGTAAATTTGCCGTGCATTAGATGTTTGATGAATAAATTTGATGAACTCCTTGGGGGAATACATGAAAAGTAATTTGAGATTGAATTTGACGCCTATCGCTTCTGCGGTATCTGTGTTGATCGTTACTGCCGCAATGACAACAGCAATGTCAGCGCAAGCACAACAAGCAGATACGAAGAAAGAAGAAGCGCAGCAAGTGACTGTAACGGGTGTTCGTGCATCCATGCAGCAGTCCTTGAATCAAAAGCGTAATGCAGAATCACATATCGAAGTCATTACTGCAGAAGATATCGGTAAGATGCCTGATAAAAACGTTGCAGATTCTTTGCAGCGCGTTTCTGGCGTCACGACAAGTTCAGCTTCTGGTAACGAAGGTGGTTTCGATGAAAATGATCGCGTCAGTATGCGCGGTACGAATCCAAGTTTGACACAAACTTTGATTAATGGTCACAACATGGCTGCTGGTGATTGGTTCGTTTTGAATCAATCTGGCGCAGGTGTCGGTCGTTCTATCAGTTATACCTTGTTGCCTTCTGAATTGGTTGGTCGTATCGAAGTTAACAAGTCTTCTCAAGCGAGCTTGGTCGAGGGCGGTGTTGCTGGTTCTATCAATGTGATTACGCGCAAGCCTTTAGAATTCAAAAAGCAATTAACTGCTGAAGCCTCACTTGGTGTTGTTTACGCTGAATTGCCTAAGAAAACAGATCCGCAAATTAGCGGTTTGATCAATTGGAAGAATGATGCAAATACGTTTGGTCTGATGGTGCAAGCTTTCTCAGA
>DLGN01000248.1:0-1234 GCA_002482715.1 Oxalobacteraceae bacterium UBA7693 | reverse complement strand
TCAGAAAAACGTAGTTTGCGTCGTGATGGTCAAGAAATTTTAGGTTGGTCCCAAATTGTTGCGGGTAGCCCAATTGCAAAATCAAATCCAGATTTGGCAGGTGCTTACTACCCAAGTTTGATGGGTTCAGCTTTGTTCGAACAGACACGTCATCGTACTGGTGGTTTGGTTAGTGCGCAATTTAAACCAAGCAATGAGTTCGATGTGGTATTGAGTGGCTTTAGTTCGAAGTTAGATGCTGCTAACTACAACCGTAACTACATGTTCTGGGGTTCAAGTGTTATTGATGCTGGTAATGGTCAAGCTCCAGAGGCAGGCTATACCGTTGCAAACAATAATGGCGTAAAAACCTTGACTAGTGCAACTTTTAAGCCAATTGCGGGTAAGACTTATGGCGTTTATGATCAAATTTCCCGTCCAGATGCTGGTTCAGAAGTCAATTTCTTTAGCGCCGATGCGACTTGGAAAGCAAATGCTGATCTGAGATTCAATGGTCAATTGGGTACATCGAAAGCCAAAGGTAAAACGCCAACACAAGACGTAGCAGAGTGGAATGTAGGTATTGGTTCGGGTGCTTCCTATCGTATCAATGGTGTTGACAATGCAGCTGATTGGAAATTAGGAAATACAAATTACGCAAGTCGTTCAAACGACACACTGGGTTGGGTATTCGGTTATCAAAATACGGTCGTTGATGACAAAGAATCATGGGCGAAGTTGGATGGCGAATACCAATTAAATCAAGGTGTATTTAGTTCCCTGAAATTTGGTGTTCGTGCTACTGAACATAAGCGTAGTAGTGGCGCTGCTCTTGGTCAAGGTCCAGGCTGTAAAAATGCTGCTGGTACACAAGCACCATGGGATTGGTCTCAATCGACTTGGTGCCCAGTAGGTACTATTGCGCAAAATGATCCTGCTAAATTCCCATCATCGGTGAGCACTTATCCTTCTAACTATGGTTCAGGTTTAGGCGGCAATTTCCCATCGAATGTTTGGTACTACACGCCTGCGCAATTGGCGGAATTTAACAAGTATTCGAACCGTGATAACAATGGTACTCGCCTTGACTACGGCACACAGTTTGCATTGAAAGAAAACGTCAATGCGTTCTATGTACAGGGAAATATGGAAGGCGAAGGTTGGAGTGGTAACGTCGGTCTGCGCTATGTGCAAACGAAAGAAAATGTCGTTTCAACTTTGACAGGTCCTGGTGCAGGTCAGAAGACATCTGATT
>DLGN01000397.1 GCA_002482715.1 Oxalobacteraceae bacterium UBA7693 | reverse complement strand
TCAAATGGCGCGGCGGGGACGCCCAGTTGCGTATTTAGGCCTTCATAGTCGGCCCAATTATCCATGCGCACGACGGCATTTTTGTAGCTGCCTAAATGTTGACGTATGCTGGACCAATCATTACCAAGTGGGCTAATACCTGCCATGCCAGTGACCACGACTCTATGGTTCATGCCATGCCTCCATTCACGGAAATGACTTGCCGGGTGACATAAGCTGCGTCTTCATGCATTAGAAAGCTGACAACCGCGGCGACTTCTTCCGGCTTACCAACCCGACGCGCCGGTATCAGTTTCATCGCTTCTTCTAAGGGCACTTCACTGATCATATCGGTTTCGATTAAACCTGGTGCAACACAGTTCACTGTGATGGCACGTTTTGCCAGTTCAATGGCTAAGGCCTTAGTCGCGCCAATGATGCCGGCTTTGGCGGCGCTGTAATTAACTTGTCCACGATTACCGATTAAACCAGAGACTGAGGCCATGGTAACGATGCGGCCTGGTTTGCGACGCTGTACTAGCGGCATCACTAAGGGATTGAGTACATTATAAAAACCATCCAGATTGGTTTGCATGACGAGATCCCAATCTTCACCAGACATAGCAGGAAAAGCATTATCGCGCGCGACACCCGCGTTACACACTACACCATAGTAGCAACCATGTTCTTCTATATCTTGATTCAGGATCGTTGCAGTTTGTTCGCGTTGACTAATATCAAATTGCAGTACGCGCACTTTTCTACCGAGTTGGATGATGTCTTGTGCAACAGCATCTGCCTGTTGGCGTTCGCTGCGGCAATGTAGAACGAGGTCGTAACCATCACGCGCCAAGCGCAAAGCTATCGCTTTGCCTATGCCGCGTGAAGAACCTGTTACGAGTATGCTTTGATTTTTGTTCATAAAAATGTCGTACTTATTTTTTGGAAAGCCACTGATTTGGCAAATTATTTGTTGAGCTAATTTTTTACTATAAGGATGCGTTACGTCGAATCATATGGGTTTTCCTTGCAGAAAATCCGCTACATTATTGGGCTGGAACACAGTAATGGTGGCCGTCGCTAAGGGTGTTTCAGGATCATTTGCATCACATATTCGGCATTCAAATGCACCCAAACCATTATCACCCTGTAACGCGCGATGAATATGAACGTGCAAAATAGCGCCTAGTGTAAACCGTGCTGTCCGACTTTCAAAGCGTCGTGTCCCAAGCAAGAAACCGACTTTAACAGCGTCACCTCTGGCATGTGCCAAATAACCCGCATGCGCGGCGATTGCCTGTGCCATATATTCGACGCCTACCCAAGCCCCCACGCCTGCCCCATCGCAAAATAGGCTGACAGCATGGATGCTGACTTCAGCACAGAGATTGTCTTCATCCGCCATGATGACCTTATCCAATAAGACCATGGGATCTTGATGCGGAACCAGGCTACGAATTGGCGGGTAGTTAAGGGCTTCTTTCTTCGCTTTTCGCTTCATCTCTCGCTTCATTTCATTCATGCTCTACCCTCCCCAATATCAGGCTGGCATTTGAACCGCCAAAGGCAAAGGAATTACTGAGGGCATAACGTAAGGGTCTACCGAGTTTGCTATTGTCTCGACTTAAATTCAATGTCGGCAATTCAGGATCAGATACGCCATCCCATAAATGCGCAGGCACCCGCCCTTCAGGATTGTCGTCTTGCATGCTAATCCAGCACAATGCCGCCTCAATTGCCGCTGCGGCACCCAACGTATGCCCCGTGAAGCCTTTGGTGGAACTGACTAAGACTTGTTCACCAAACAGCGTATGAATCACACGGGATTCCATGGCATCATTTTGCACGGTTGCCGTACCATGCATATTGATGTAGTCGATGTCTGCGGCTTCAATTTCTGCACGAGCTAGCGCTTGCTGTATCGCTAAAATAGCGCCTGCACCTGTTGGATCGGGTGCTGACATATGATGTCCGTCTGACGATTCACCCCAGCCTAATAGTGCGACGGTAGCGCTCTCTTTTGACATCAAAAACAAAGCAGCGCCTTCACCAATATTGATACCATCACGATGCTGGCTCATAGGTCGGCATTGTTGCTTGCTGACAGATTCCAATGCAGAAAAACCAGCGACGGTGAATGCGCACAGGCTATCCACGCCGCCGGTGATCACGGCATCGCAAACACCCATCTTAATTAATCTGGCAGCACTCGCCATCGCTTTGGCACTGGACGAACAAGCGCTGGAATGCACATAGGCAGGGCCACTCACTTGCAATTCGGTGGCAAGAAAATCAGCAACTGAGCCCATCTCTTGTTGTGCGTAGTGAAAATCGGGTGGAAATACACCGTGTTCTGCATGATAGCGTAAGGCTTGTTCAGTGCCGCTAATACCTGAGGTACTTGTACCCAGCACGATACCTATGCGATCTGCGCCGTATTTTTGTCTCGCGGCCTCTATCTCTGGGCGAATTTGTTGTAGTGCGGCGAGCGCCAGTTGATTATTCCGACTGCCGAATTTTAATTGTAAGTGAGGCGGCAGATGACTAATCTCAGGTAACTTGGATGTCACCACGCCCAACGGCAAGCTGTTGCCGCTGGACCAGGCATCGGTCATGCGAATACCGGTACACGCGTGCTTGAGTAAGTTCTGCTTAACCTCGTCTAGCTGGTCGCCCAGCGCGCAGATAATGCCGCATGCATTAAGAAAAAATGTCATAAGTTTTTTATTCTTTGGCTGTCTGTATGGTCAGGCGATATTTGTAATGCAGATTATCCAAAGTCACTGTGCCAGCCCAACGTTCTTCTTCGCTGTAATGAATCTTGGCGATGACGATATCGTTTTCATACAGCACACGATCACGGTCAATTTCGGTGATGCGCCATGATGGGGGTAAATGTTGCGCGATGACTTCCACGGGCCACAAAGTTAACTGAATATCTTCCAACACATCTTCAGCACGTACTTGTTGCGGCAACATGAAGTGACGCCAGGTTTTGATTTCTTTACCGTCGAAATGCACAGTCAAAACGCGTTGTCCAAATGCCAGACCAACCAGTTCCAATCGGTCCTTATCAATTTCTAATGCTGCATCAAGATCATCGGTTTTATTTTCACGTTCTACTTTTAAGTGCTGCTGAATACTGATGTTCGCGTCCAGCGTTGCTGGTGCGAGTTTCAGATTAAGACGTTTCGCCACTGGCGGTGGTGCTTCGCTACATGCGCTCAGCAGGATTACCATGCCGAGGCTGATGGCAAGATGTTTGAAAATGTTGAAGGCCATAGTAGTCTGTGTCAGTTTAACTTGCATCGGTTCCTCCAATCGCGGTGGAGGTTTTTGCCGTCACTTTGTTGTGAATGAAAAAAGGCACGATGAACCAGACCAAAGCTGTGCCAATTAACATCGTCAGTCCAAAGGCACGCAACGCGGGCGTATTACTCAAGGCCAGTAAGCCAAATGAAAGTATGGTGCTGGCGGCGGAAAGTCCGGTTGCCAACCACGCCAGATTTCTCGATTGCGCCGTTGCTTCCTGATTGCTTTGGCGGTTTTGTTCTTGCATAAAAATGCCATAATCCACCCCTATCCCTAGCAACAACATCAAGGCCAGTATATGAAATAACTGTAATGCCTGAGCGCTGATACCCAGTAGCGCTAGTGTAAAAATACTTGCCAGCGCGGTCGGCGCCAGCGTGCGCCAGGTGTCCTTGCGATATCGGTGAAACATCAGGCCAAACACGAGCAAATAAGCACCGATTAATACCCAACCCATATTTTGGCGATAGCGCCCTAACACCGAAGAAATTTCGCCAATCTTATCGACCCATTGCACGCCTTCTATGCCAGTAGCGAGTTGACTTAATTTGCCCATGTCGGCGTACTTTAAGCCCTTGATCGCGACGATACTGGCGTAATGATTGTCTATCTTTCCCAGCCATAAATGACGTGTGGCCTGACTCGCCGTGCTTAAGAAAAAATTCTCTACAGTCAATGTCTGGTTTGATGCCAATAAATGTTGCCGGATGTTCGCTTGCCACGCCGCATCTTCGATTTTGTCGGCAATGATTTTGAGCGGGCCGTCTTTGCTTAAGAGCTTGTCTTCTATCAGTGCGCGATTTTCGGATTGGGTTTTAAGTGAAGGCACCCAGTTGGAAATGGCCTGATAACCACTCAGGACTTGTTGTCCTATCAGCGGATCCAAAGCACGCTTTAAATTTTCTTCGCGTTGTAAAACGACTTCGGCCGATTCTCCGCGTACCAGAAAATATTGTACTGGTGTCGGCGCATCTAATAATTTGCCAAACTTCATTTGATCGCTGACCAGATGTTTGGGGGGAGTTTGTAGAGATCGAATGTCATCATTCGTGCTGAGCTGTGATAAACCATACATACTCACAACACAAATCAATAGTGCGACGATCCAGAGACTACGTGGCTTTTGCGGCAACGTGAAAAGGCGTAAGAGCTTACTGTAGCGCTCAACCAGTTTGCCGCTTTTCAGGGAGTTTGCATGGACCAATTGTGGAAACCAGCAAATCACTGTGAACCAAGCGAAGATCAGACCCACCGCAGAAAACACCGCCATGTGACGTAAGCCAGGAAACGGTGTCAATGCCAGTCCAAGATAGCCAATAATCGCACACAATAAAGTGAGTAAGAGACCAGGAATTAATTGTTTGAGCAAAGTTCGCGAATCTACCTGCGCGGTTCCGAGGCGATGACATAGAAAATAAATGCCGTAGTCCTGCGCGATACCAATCAAGCTGGCACCAAATACCAAGGTCATTAAATGAATACCATCAAATAGTAAAACGCATACCGATAAGGCACCTAAGAAACCTACACCTATCGATAGCAATATCAGGCCGATAGGTTTCAAGGAATGAAAGCTGATCCACATCAATACGATGATGCCAATTAAAGACCCAAGTCCTATGGTTGATACTTCTTGATTCGCCTGCTGTCCTGCGGCAGCCGCATGGAGCACGACGCCGGTGCTGATGATCTCGATTTTGCTGGAATTTTGTTGAACGCTGCTACGTGCGGCTGTCGCTGCCTGTTCCAGTAGCGGAAGAACTTTTTCTTGTGCGGTTAATGAAAACGCAGGCGGTACTAGAGTAATAGGTAGCAGGATGTATTGCTGTTTGGCGTCAGCCACGAACAGATGCCCATCACGTGGGCGGACTGGTGTTTCTTGCGCCCGTTCTTGTACCCAGGTGTCGAAAGTGCCGAAAGGATCGTCTTGAAATGCGCCGAGTTTAGGACCAGAGAACGCACTATAAAGTTTACTTAATGCGGTATTCGCCCATGCCTCGGATGTGCCTGTTTTAAGCTGATGTTGTTGTTGCGTTGTGAGTAAGCCTAGTCGATTTTTTTGGAATGGTGCCAGCCAATCGCTTTGGTTTTTTTCACTTAAGCTGGTGATATCAAATAAGTCTTTGTGCGTGGAGAGAACTTGGGTGTAGGCGTTCGCGGCTTTCTTTGTATCTTCCCAATCTTCCGCACCAATCAAAACGATGACACGTTGTTGCGCGGCATCGACCATGTGCGTAAAAGATTGCTGCAATACCGGGTCGCGTTCCTGCACGGGCAAGAGCGCCAGAATATCGGTATCTGGTGCGATGCGTTTGCCCAGCCACAGGTAGCTATTGTGAGCCACTAATAAAGCAACCACCAATGCCCAGATGGCGAACCAGCCCCAGCCCTGGGTTTTCATTGAAAAAGGTAAATTCAGGCGTTTCAAAATAAAGCAGCCTCTTCCGCGGTGATGGCAGTCTCACCGGTTTTTATCTCAGAAAAAACAATGCTGGTACGATCACCACTGGCTTCGTTCATTTGTATATTCTTGACGTAGATTCCACCTTCCAGCGCGATCACGCCTATGGCCTTAGCTAAAGCGGCTTCACGGGCCTTTAGATTGACTTTCCAACTAGTTGCGTCGGCGCTGCCTTCGACTTCAAACAAAGATTCGAGCTGGCTTAAATCGCCGGATAATAGTGAGAACAAAACACTGTTAATCATGCGCACGACGGGTTCTTGCTTGGCATCTAAACGCATCGCGACCCGTTCACCCTGAAAGTGTACGATCTCGTCGCGCGTCAGGCGTAAGGTATTTGGGAATGGTTGCAATGTGCGCCATAGCACGCCTTTGCCTGCGAGTACACAAAAGCGCCCATTCGATAGCAGCGGCTTTTTCATACCCACCAAATGCTTGGTTTGGTCGAAACGGCCACATAAAACTTTTGGCTTTGCCAGCATGTTTTGAATGGCAGGCACCGGGTTTGCAGCTAAGGCTTGATGGCTGAAAAAGCCAGACAGCAGTATCAAATTCAGGCAGAAAATTTTAATTTCTATTTTAATTTTTAGCATGCTGGTATTCCTAATTTTTCAAACAAAATCGGAGGCGAGACAAAGCACATTTCGCCTTTATGTATGTCTACCGCGACTTGTGTGGTGCTTGCGCGTGTCAGTCTTTGTCCGTTGCTGGCATCGCTGATCAGATAATTAATCACTAAGCGGTTTTCCCATTCCACAATCTCGGCACGCAATGTCAGCTTTTGTCCAAAACTGGCAGAAGCAACGTAACGCAATTGCATGTCGATGACAGGCCAGGCATAACCCGATGCTCTCATCTGCTCATAGTTGTAATTGATCTTATCGAGCAGGGCGCATCGCACGATTTCCAGATACTTCACATAATTACCATGCCAGACAATTTGCATAGGGTCGAGATCAAAGAACTGCACTTGCAGTTCTGTTTCTGCGAACCATTTGCTGGTCTGCTTATTTTTACGGATGATTTTAGACATAGCGTTTGAAAACCAGTTTACACATACAGTTGCCAGTTTTGCGACCGCATACTTTCCAGTAATTCGCGCAACTCTGGGTCTAAACGACGATCTTCTTGTATCGGTGCAATTTGCGTTTCTAGCGCTTGCATCATTTGGGTGATCGATGGCGATAGTGTTAGCTCTGGATTGCTTTGCTGGCGCAACCAAACACCCTGTCTTACTGTAATGAGTAAAGCGGCTGCAACCTGTTCTGTCAATTCAAGCACGCGCAGGCAATCACGTGCCGCAATCGTACCCATGCTGACTTTGTCTTGATTATGGCATTCAGTTGAACGCGAAAAGACCGAAGCTGGCATGGTGAGTTTCAGGGCTTCGGCAGTCCAGGCGGATGCGCTGATTTGCAAGGCTTTCAAACCATGATTAATAGCTGCCCGTGGCCCTTGCATACCGGATAAATTAGCTGGCAAGCCGTGGTTGTAACGGCTGTCGACCATCAATGCCATTTGGCGGTCTAATAAATCCGCCAGATTGGCCACCGCATTTTTCATACCGTCCATCGCAAAAGCAATATGGCCGCCATAGAAATGTCCGCCATGTAAGACGCGTTCATTGTCGGCATCAATAATCGGATTGTCGTTAGCGCTGTTTAATTCATTTTCAATCGCCTGGCGGAAGAAAGGCAGGGCATCAGCCAGTACACCAATCACGTGAGGTGCGCAACGTATCGAGTAACGATCTTGCAGGCGTTTGCCATTGCGTTCCGCTTCGCCTGCAGGTAAGTCTTGACGCAACCAGGCAGCGATATTTTGCATGCCAGCGTGTGGCTTCACGGAAAACAGGGTTTCATCGAAATGGTGAGCATTACCGTCTAAAGTAATCGAGGCCATTGCCGTGATGCGGGTAGTTAATTGGGTCAAATACGCCGCTCTATCGTAGGCCAGACAGGCCAGCGCCGTCATCACTGCCGTGCCATTCATAATGGCGAGACCTTCTTTCGGGCGCAGGCGTAAAGGCTGCATGCCAGCTTCTTGCAATGCTTGTGCTGCCGTAATTTGTACGCCATTGCGCATCACTTCACGTTCGCCGCAAAGGACTGCCGCCAGATAAGACAGTGGGGTTAAATCGCCGCTGGCGCCGACCGATCCTTCAGAGGGAATCAATGGCAATAAATCGGCATCAAGCAGTCCGGCGATTTGTTCCAATAACTCGATGCTGACGCCAGAAAAGCCTTTGGACAAGGAAGCCAGACGTGTCGCCAGCACCGCGCGAGTTTGCTCTGCGCTTAGATATTGACCAAGGCCGCAACCATGATAGGTGTATAAGTGATGCGGTAATTCAGCGACCAAATCAGCCGGGACATTCACGGTACAAGAATCACCGTAGCCGGTCGTCACGCCATATATCGTGCCGTCTTCGCGTAGCAGCCTGTCNNATCCTGTCTAAGAAATCAGCGCCACGGGTAATCGCGGCACGAAATTCGGGCGCGGTCGATAGTTTTGCCTGCGCTTTAGTTTGTGCTAGTGCGACGATATCTTCTATCGTTAAACGGGAGCGATCAAATTGAACTAGGCGCTTGGAGGAATGGAGGTCAACGGGATGCATCAGAAATTTCCAATTGGGAAGCGGCACTGCTGGTACTGTCACCAGCCAGATGCCAAAAATCATAAAAATTAAACCATTGTAGCGGTGCACGTTCGCAAAAAGCGCCTAAGCGCTCAGCATACTTGCTCGCCAGTGTTTGAAATGTGTGTTCTCGTTCTGAGCGTTTGGGGTTGACCGCTTCGCACAATAATTCAAAGTGCACTTGTGGCACACCATTAACGGGTAAGGAGAACAAAAGATAGACAGGACAGCGTAATAAACTTGCGAGCACATACGGGCCGATGGGGAAAGCAGCGGGCTTTCCTAAAAAATGGGCGATAGTCACACGTGGGTTGGGTGATACCGGTACACGATCACCAGCGATCACCACAAATCCGCCTTGCGCGATTCTTTCCGCTAGTAGGATCGCGGTAGCGGGTGTCATTTCGGTCACTTGCAATAAATCGAGCTGGCTGTCGGGATTAAGCTTTGCCATCATGCGATTGAAACTTTGTGCATGTTTGGTGTGCACTAAGATAGTTAGCCTGACTTCAGGAAAACGACGCGATAAGACGCGACACATATCTATATTACCCAAATGCGAGCAAATTAATATCGCGCCCTTTTTTTCCACGACTTGTCGATGTAAAGACTCTTGACCATAGTATTCGACTTGATCAACCTTGAACAAACCGCCCCATAACAGCATCTTGTCGAGTATGGTTTCAGCGAAGGCCGCGAAGTGGTGGATCACGCCGAGTAAGCTGGTTGAAACTTGCAAAGATGCATGCGCGTTAAGTTGTTGCAAGTAGGTTTGCGATGCGTTTTTTGCTTTTTTTTGCGTCAGTACGTACCAGCACAACACCGGATACAAAACGATGCGGAAAGGCCAGCGTCCGAATAGACGGTAGACCCAAAAGAGCAAACGCATGCCAGCCACAAAACTGACTTCATTCAAGCTGGCCCAATGCATTTTCTTTGATTCTTGCATGATGCTAGTCTCGGTTTTTCTGCATGTTGGGCTTCATTTTTTGACTCATGGTGCGACCGAGTAAACGGGGCAGTCGCAACAGCATTCCAAAAAATAGACGGGTATGCATGGCAGTGATCAAAGCGTTATCGCGCCATACGCGAAAATGTGAAACACCATCAGCAGGATAACCAACCCGAGTACCTTCATTCACCACGTCCAGTCCGTCCCAATACAGTCGTACCAAAATATCCGTATCAAAATTCATACGCGAACCGATTTTGTGCCTCGACATTAACGCTATCACGGGGGCAACAGGGTAGACCCGAAAGCCACACATAGAATCGCGGATGGCGAAGGAGAGCGTATTAATCCAGACCCAAACATGCGTTAAGTAACGTGCATACAATCGCAGCTTGGGAACCGATTCATCGTAGATAGGATAGCCGGCGATGATGGCGGTTGGATGCGCCTCTGCCTGCTTTAAAAAACGAGCTATATCGGCGACACAATGCTGACCATCGGCATCGACTTGTAGCAAATGGCTGTAGCCATTTTTTGCCGCATACTCAAATCCAGTTAAGACCGCCGCGCCCTTACCTTGATTCTGTGCATGCCTTAACAATACGACTTGCGCTGCATAAGTTTGCTGTAGCTGATCTAGTACGCTTGCACATGCCTGACTACTACCATCATCCACTAAGATGCAAGGGGCGTCAAAACGCAGCACCGCTTCAACCACCGCAGCGATCGCATGCTCATGGTCATAAACGGGGATCACCACGCAGGGCTTAAAGTTAGGATCGGAGCTAGGATGGGAATTAGAGTTCAACGCAGACATAAAGACCAATGAAAATTTAAGCTACTTTTGCAAAACGTAATAAGGAATGGCAATAGCCAATACCATCGCGCGCTGTGAGCAATTTTAAGCCCGCAGCTTCTGCCAGACGGATGTAATCAGTGCTCTCGTAAATTTTGCTATTACCACTCGCCATCGCCGTGAAATAAGGCGAGGTATTGATACGGCAATAAGAAGCGATATCGTATT
>DLGN01000163.1:24878-39202 GCA_002482715.1 Oxalobacteraceae bacterium UBA7693 | reverse complement strand
CCATACTGAACAGGAGCGTGTTGGGATTATTATTGATTTTATCTAGACCGCGCGCCCAAGGAACAACTTGAATTTTGTCCTTATTGCCAACACGTTTTTGAATTTCTTGAACGATCTCTGTTGTAAAGCCCGTGAGTTTTCCATCAGCTCCGTAAAACTGAAGCGGGCGATCTTCTTCGCAATACAGTGCCAGCGTTTGCGCCATACCAGAGCTGCTCAGTAGCAAAGTACCGAGCGCAATCAAGCGCAAATGAAATTGAAACAGTTTTAGCATCTTAATAGTGACCTAACTAAAGACCTAACTAGAGCTTATGCAAAACTGATCATGCCACTTGCACGTGATTCTGTCCACGATGGAAATTTCTGGCAGTCAGAAAAGGCTGTGACAATACAGTTCAAATTGAACCGTCTTGGCCTTTTTTCATTGTCTGGATAAATGATGAGCTTGCGTCACTATTTTTGTAGTACGGCTTGAATCATTGCCTCGCTATAGGATGTAGCGCTGCGAGTACTTTCATCCATCAGTTTTCAATAACGCTAAAACATCGGTGCTGTAGCCTTTAAATCGTTTGAAGCAGCAAGCATAAGCGGTACGAATCTGATCTTTGGTCTCATCGCATTCTTTGATGAGTTTGTTTTCGAATTGCGCTACTTCTTCTTTGAACCATCAGCGATTTTTCAACAAAGTCGCTGCGATAATTGCATCGGTGCCACCTTCATTGATCCACAATTCTGGAAAGTTGGTCCAATTGCGATTGGGAATCGATTGCCAGATATCGGCTAATTCAGGTGCGATCAGGTAGGGGATCTAGAAACTGCGTTGATGTCGATGAATGAGAGCATGGCCAACACATACACCAAGCATGCACCATGCTCTCATGTCATACGAAGTGATAAAACTGATCTGCTTCGTATTTGCCTAAGACCTATTACAGCAAATCTAAAGGCGGAATAGGCCGTGGTTTGCGATGCTCGTCAGTCGCCACATAGGTCAAAGTTGCTTCTGTCACCTTCACTGTATCGGCTTGCAAGCGATTACGTTCTGCATACNNGACTGACACGGTAATTGAGGTGTTACCGACTTTCACGACTTCTGCATAGAAAGACAATAAATCACCGACAAACACTGGCTGTTTAAATAAGAATGAGTTAACGGCAATTGTTGCAACCCGGCCGTTTGCGCGCCGCGCCGCAGGAACCGCACCAGCGATATCGACCTGCGCCATGATCCAGCCACCGAATACATCGCCGTGGATATTCGCATCTGATGGCATTGGCATCACACGTATGGTCGGCATGCAATTGGGTAATGATGTTTTTGGGCTATCTGACATGGCTTTCTCTCTTAGATCGATTGAACGCGATACAATCGCATGAATACAACTTAACGTCTTGAATCTACTATTGCACAGCATCGCCATTAAAAATGGCATTAAAAATAAGTTAAATTATTTATCGTATTAATAATGCTCTAGCGCAATAATGTTCCATGATATAGCAAATCCTTTTTTGATGGTAAGCCATGCGTCGCGACTCTCGCTCCTCTTCTACTTCTTCTGCAACTAGCACCAACGTTGTTCGCGGTGACTGGTCCACCGTAAAGACTTTATTGCCCTATTTGTGGGCATATAAATGGCGCGTGCTATTGGCGCTGAGTTTTTTGGTGGGGGCTAAATTAGCGAATGTCGGCGTACCTCTCGTCTTAAAAGAACTCGTAGATTCGCTAACAGCCAAGCCCACGAGCCCAGTGACTTTGATGGTCCTGCCTGTGAGCGTGTTAGTTGCTTATGGCGCTTTACGTTTATCGACAACCTTGTTCACGGAATTGCGTGAATTTGTATTCGCGAAAGTTACCCAGCGGGCAGTCCGTACCATCGCTTTAAAAGTATTTCGGCACTTGCACGCTTTGTCTTTACGCTTTCATTTAAATCGACAAACTGGCGGCATGACGCGCGATATCGAACGTGGTACGCGGGCGATTTCTTCTTTGGTCTCATTTGCCTTATTTAGTATCGTGCCGACCTTGCTAGAAATTGGCTTGGTACTGACTTACCTATTTTTGAAATACGACAAATGGTTCGCGATTATTACGATTGCCGCCTTGCTTATTTATATCGTCTTCACGATTGTCGTCACCGAATGGCGCACGAATTTCCGCCGCACCATGAACGATCTGGATTCCAAGGCCAGCACCAAAGCGATTGATTCGTTGCTGAATTATGAAACCGTCAAATATTTCGGCAACGAAGAATACGAAGCGCGACGCTACGATCAGGGTTTGCAAAGTTACGAAAAAGCCGCAGTTAAATCGCAAACCACTTTGTCGATGTTAAATGCAGGCCAATCATTGATTATCGCTACCGCCGTCACTTTAATTTTGTGGCGCGCAGCACAGGGCGTGATTGATCAAACCATGACACTAGGCGATTTGGTATTGGTGAATGCCTTCATGATCCAGTTGTATATCCCCTTGAATTTCTTGGGCGTGCTGTATCGCGAAATCAAACAAAGTTTAGCGGATATGGAAAAGCTGTTTAATCTGCTTGATCAAAATAAAGAGATAGCCGATAAACCAGCCGCACCGGCATTGCAATTGATCGGCAACGCATCGCCTGAAGTCGAATTTAAACAAGTCAATTTTAGCTACGAAGAAAAACGTCAGATCTTATTTGATCTCGATTTTACAATCGCAGCAGGCACCACAACCGCAGTAGTTGGGCATAGCGGCTCGGGCAAATCTACGCTGTCACGTTTGCTTTTCCGTTTCTATGATATTCAATCGGGCAGTATCCATATTGGCGGCCAAAACATTATGGATGTCACACAGCATTCATTGCGCCAAGCGATTGGTATCGTGCCGCAAGATACGGTGCTATTTAATGACACTATCGGCTATAACATCGCCTACGGAAAACCTGGTGCAACGCAAGAAGAAGTGATCGCCGTAGCGAAGGCAGCCTACATTCATGATTTCATCGAAAGCCTGCCAGATGGCTACGAAACCATGGTCGGTGAGCGTGGTTTAAAATTGTCCGGTGGCGAAAAACAACGCGTTGCAATCGCCCGCACTTTGCTCAAAAATCCGGTGGTGATGATTTTTGACGAAGCGACTTCGGCACTCGATTCGAAATCTGAGCAAATGATACAAGCGCAATTGAAGCAGATTGCCAAAAGCCGTACCAGCCTGGTCATCGCACATCGCTTATCAACGATCGTCGATGCGCAACAAATTTTGGTCATGGATAAGGGTTGCATCATTGAGCGCGGTACACATCCAGAATTAATGGCCTTGGCGGGAGCCTATGCGCAAATGTGGGAAAGACAGCAGCATAGTTACGATACCGCTAGCGGACCAACCGAAACGGTTGAGGAAGCCGTATAGTGATGCTTGTTCCGCCTTGTTTTTAATGTTGGTCGGTGCATAGGTCGTGCAAAAAGATCGGCACTTTGTTCATAAAAGACAGCATCATTTTTATCAGTATTTTTATCATCATTTACAGCAAATCGATTTATGGAAACCAAATGGCTAGAAGATTTCGTCTCCTTGGCGGAAACCAATAGTTTTAGTCGCTCTGCAGAATTGCGACACGTGACGCAGCCTGCATTTTCACGGCGCATACAATCACTAGAAGCGTGGCTGGGTGCGGATTTAATTGATCGCACTTCTTACCCAACCCGCTTAACCAACGCTGGTGAGATTTTCTTTGAACAAGCGATTGCCATGCTAGGGCAGATCAATAATGCCCGCGCCTTATTACGCGGCAAACGCACATCGATACAAACCACTGTCGACTTCGCTGTTCCGCATACCTTGTCTTTAACCTTTGTACCCAAATGGTTAAGTGAGCTGCAAAATAATTTTGGTGAAATCAATAGCCGTTTACTGGCCCTGAATGTGCACGATGCAGTGATGAGCTTAGTGGAGGGCGGTTGCGATTTAATGCTCTGTTATCACCATCCGCAACAACCCTTATTATTGGACCCCGCACAATACGACATGATCAGTATGGGCACAGAAACCCTACGTGCTTATGCGCGTTGTGATAAATCTGGGCAACCCGATTTCACTCTACCTGGCACCATCGAAGAACCGCTACCTTTTTTGGCATACGCAAATAACGCCTACCTCGGACGCATGGTCGATTTGATTTTGACGCAAACCAAGCAAGCTCTCCATCTCGACAAATGCTATGAAACCGATATGGCAGAAGGATTAAAAATGATGGCGCTAGAAGGCCGCGGCATCGCCTTCCTACCAGAATCAGCCGTATCGCGCGAACTAAAACAAAAGCAACTAGCACGCGCCGATGGCGGTGCCGACGCATGGGAAGTCAGCATGGAAATCCGCCTCTATCGCGAGCGCCCATCCGAACAAAAACCAGGAAAACCTGTGGTCGCTAAATTGTGGGATTACCTTACACAAAAAGGCGCACTAGCAGGCAAATCAAAAACTGTGCGCTCGCAACGTTAGATTGTTTACGCAGTCGATGTTAGACTAGGTCAAATCACATTTAACTGTACTGAAGGAGAAAATCATGACACCGCAAACGATCAGTAAACCAAAAATTATTCTTTCTACTTTAGATGTCGAACGCATCGAGCAATTATTAGATGGGCTTCCGCACAATCGTCAACTAACTAATCAAATTAATAGCCAATTGCGAGATGAATTAGAAGCCGAATTGCGTCGCGCTGAAGTTGTTGACCCCATGGACATGCCAGCAACCGTAGTGACCATGAACTCCACAGTCAAATTTAAAGTGGCGTCGTCACCTGAAGAATTCGAACTGACCTTGGTATACCCAAAAGACCTCGACTCCAGCGGAAAGAAAATCTCCATCCTAGCCCCAATTGGCAGCGCCTTACTTGGCTTATCTCAAGGCGATCAGATTCAATGGCCAACACCAGACGGCGGTGTGCAGCAGGTGTCGATACAGGAGATTACTTATCAGCCTGAACGAAATGGTGAGTATCACCGTTAATCATCTGTCGTGAGTAAAGGCGTGATTGACGATTGATTTTTTTGATTTGGTATTTTTATATTTCTAAATAGTACGAAGTCAAATTCGTGCTATTTTTTTACCAGCTCACTTAAGAAAATACAAGAGTGACTTAAAACTTAGCCCGAAAACAAAAAGCCGTTTAACAAATTTCTTTGTTAAACGGCTTTAATTTCTTGGTGGCCCGGGGCGGAATCGAACCACCGACACAAGGATTTTCAATCCTCTGCTCTACCGACTGAGCTACCAGGCCAAGACCAAGAATTATAGACACCTATTCGGGAAAAAGCAAATAATTTCTGTTTTATCCTTGAAATTTGATTGGCCTCAGATGGAATTGCAGCGGGCGTATGAATTAATTGCGCTCACGTATAATGGCATTTTTGGGTGTCTTCTTGTCCGCAAAGGTTGGGTATGAACCAGCAATTGATTCGTTCTGAAATTTGTATCGTTGGTGATGGTGCTGTTGGTAAAGCGGCTGCTTTGGGTTTGGCGCAGGCTGGTTTGTCGGTGGCCTTATTGCGTGGTGGGCCAGCTGGTAGTCCGGTTGCGGCGACGTCTGATTGGGATGTTCGGGTATTCGCCTTAAATCATATCGCGCATGATTTGCTGAATTCTTTAAAGGTGTGGGGCGCGCTTGATGCATCTCGGCTTGCGCCAGTGAGTGCGATGCAGGTACATGACGCAGCTGAAACTGGTAACGGTAAGCTCGAATTTGATGCTTATGGTGCGTATATCAATGAACTTGCGTGGATTGTTGAGGATAAAAATCTGAACCAAGCTTTAGATAGCGCATTACGTTTCGCACCCAATATTCAGTTTATCGAAGTGCATGCAGAAAAGCTAACAGTGGGTGCTGAATTTGCTAGTATTGAATTAACCGATGCGCGTGTGATTGAAGCGCAATTGATTATTGGTGCCGATGGTGCGCAGTCTTGGGTGCGTGGGCAAGCGGATATTGGTTTGGATTATCGCTCTTACGGTCAGCAAGGTGTCGTGACGAATTTTGCTTGTGAAAAGCCGCATCATGGCATCGCGCGACAATGGTTTGTGGAGGGGCAGGGCATTATCGCTTTGTTGCCTTTGCCTGGAAATCAAGTGTCTCTGGTATGGTCTGCTCCTGATTTATTGGCAGCGGAATTGTTGCGTGAGCCTTTAACTTCCTTGGCAGATCGATTGGTCGTCTATGCGGCAAAAGACCTAGGTAATTTAACGCCTTTGCAGCCAGAAGTTGTGAAAGCGTTTCCGCTACGTTTGATTCGTCCACACAGTATGGTCGCGGCGCGGGTTGCTTTGATTGGGGATGCAGCACATGCGGTGCACCCACTGGCAGGTCATGGAATGAATTTGGGATTTGGCGATGTACAAGCTTTATTAAAAATTTTGAGCGAGCGAGAAGCGCATCGTGATTGTGGCGATGCACGGATTTTGGCGAGATATCGTCGCGCGCGTAGCGAGGAAGTCGCCTTGATGCAATTTACGACGGATGGCCTTGCACGTCTCTTTGGTAGTGAATTTCCTGCCGTTCGTCTGATGCGTAGTGTAGGAATGAACTTACTAAATCAATTGCCTGTCCTAAAACGAAAATTGATTTCCCACGCGATGGGAAAATAGTACATACCTAGTGAAGATGTTATTTTGAGAAAAAATATATGAAAAAGAATTTAATTAGCCTCGCTTTGCCAGCATGTATTTTGGTGAGTACAAGTGTATGGGCGCAAACACCCGCGCAAATTGAAGCCAATATCAAGAAAGCGATTTCTTCTAATGTCGGTAGCGGAGTCAAGATCGATTCTGTGATTAAAACGCCCTATGGTGGTTTGTACGAAGTTCGTATGGGAAATGAGATCGTGTATACCGACGAGAAAGCCAAATACATTTTTGTTGGCAGCATCATCGATGTCAAAGGCACAGTCAACTTTACCAAACAGCGCACTGATGAATTGAATCGCATAAATTTTTCTGAATTACCTTTGGATGCTGCAGTGAAGTATGTGAAAGGTGACGGCAAGCGCGTGATTGCGATTTTTGAAGATCCTAACTGCGGCTATTGCAAAAAGTTTAGAAAAACTTTGCAAGGCGTCGATAACATTACGATCTACACCTTTATGTATAACATCTTGTCAGATGACTCTGTGACCAAATCACGTGATATCTGGTGTTCTGCGGATCGTAGTAAAGCCTGGGATGAGTGGATGATGAACGGCAAAGTGGCACCGACGGCTGCTGCGAGCTGCAAAACGCCACATGAGCAAGTGTTAGCCTTGGGTAAGAAGTATCGTGTCACAGGTACGCCTACGGTGATTTTTGCCGATGGATCACGCCTGCCAGGCATGGTTGATGTGAAGGCGATGGAGGAAAAGTTTGCTAGTTTAAAAGCGCCCTCACTCGCAGCAAAATAGGACATGATGGATAAGCGGTTTCTTTGTTGCGGTATCTTGTTGGCTGCAGGTCAGGGAAAGCGTTTTGATCCGAGTGGAAGGCAGCACAAGCTTTTGCAAGTGCTTCCTTCTGGTCAAAATGTGGTAAGCGCCAGTGCGCGCAATTTGCAGCAAGTATTCCCGCGAAGTTGGGCTGTACTTGCTGATCAATCTTCGACAATTCAATCCTCGCTGCAGGCACTTAATTTCCCTACATACTTTTGTGCGGACGCCGCTTTAGGAATGGCGCATTCGCTTCGCACCGGTATTGAACAACTTCCAGTTGATGCAGATGCATTCGTCATCGCTTTGGCTGACATGCCCTTCGTTTCAGTGCAAACCTTGATGGCGATTCGCGATAGTCTGGCGAAAGGCACCGACATCGTGGTGCCAGTTTATCTTGGGCAGCGCGGCAATCCTGTTGGCTTTTCGCGAAAACATTTACCAGATTTGCATAGTTTGCATGGCGATCGCGGCGCACGTCAGCTCCTACAAACACAGTCCGTCACAGAAATCGAAGTTGATGATCCCGGCATTCTGCAAGATATTGATCGACCAGAAGATTTGTCTATTGATAATGAATGTTAATTTCAATATTTAAATACGGTGTCTATTCACTTCGAATGCCTTGTCCCATTATCTATTGCGAAATCTTATCTTTGGTTCACTATCATTCTTCGCAAGTGACGCATATTTCGCCTAAAATAGCGGCTTTCTTGCATTGATCGTCCTTCACGATCCTACTCGTTTGATATGGAAACTCTTGATAAGCAGTTCGCGACACGCCTTGGCTTGGTTGGCCTAATTCCTTTCGTTTTACTTACCTTGTTGTGTTGGATCGTCCATCCCGATTGGATGCAGTTTTTTGTGGAAGCACAACTGGTTTATGGCATCGCCATTCTTGGCTTCCTTGGTGGTCTGCATTGGGGTCTAGCATTAATTGGCAAAGAACGTAGTGCGCAAGATGCGAAGCGGGATCTGCTGTCTGGCGTTCTTCCTGTGATCATCGCTTGGTTCGCCTTGTCGCAAATTACCGTCGTAGGATTCTTGATTCAAATGGCGGCATTTATCTATTCCTATCAATACGATAAACGCATGTATCAACGCTTTGCGATGCCATCTTGGTTTGTTGAATTACGTTTCCGCTTAACGGCAGTGGTGGTGACGACCCAAGTGTTTACTTTCCTAGCCGCTAATATTCGTTTGTGATCGTGGAGCCAATCATGACTAAGCAATCCGCCGCTGTGCATTACAGCATTACCTCCGATGATTTAGCTGCACATTTATTTCATGTGACTTTAACGATCACGAATCCTGATCCGAATGGACAAGTCGTGTCCTTGCCAGTGTGGATACCTGGCAGTTACATGGTGCGGGAATTTTCGCGCAATATTATTCGCATTAGTGCACAAGCGAATGGCAAGAAAATCGCTTTAAAAAAACTGAATAAGACCAGTTGGCGAGCCGCAGCTTGCGATGTTAACGCCAGTTTGCAAATCAATTACGAAGTGTATGCGTGGGACTTATCGGTGCGCGCCGCGCATCTAGATCAATCGCATGGTTTCTTTAATGGCACCAGTGTGTTCTTGCAGGTGCATGGACAAGAGCAGCTTGCGCATATCGTGGACATTCAAAAACCAGAAGATGCCGCAGCCAAGACTTGGCGTGTCGCGACTTCTTTGCCTGAATTGAAAGCCAAGCGTTATGGCTTCGGTACTTATATCGCTAGTGACTACGATGATTTAATGGATCATCCGGTTGAGATGGGTGATTTTGCGTTAGTGAGTTTTAAGGCGCATGGTGTCCCGCATGATTTTGTGGTCACAGGCAAACTGCCTAATATCGACTTGGCGCGCATCGCTAAAGATGTACAAAAAATCTGTGAAACCGAGATCGCTTTTTTTGAACCGAGAACTAAGCAAGCACCGATGGATCGTTATGTATTTATGACGATGGCAGTGGGTGAGGGTTATGGTGGTTTGGAACATCGCGCATCGACCGCTTTGATTTGCAATCGTGCTGATTTGCCGACCAAGAACGATGCGAGTGTTAGCGAAGGTTATCGTGGATTTTTAGCACTGTGCAGCCATGAATATTTCCACACTTGGAATGTCAAGCGGATCAAACCAGCCGTGTTCGCCAACTACGATTTGAGTCAAGAAAATTACACGAGTTTGCTGTGGTTGTTTGAAGGCTTTACTAGTTATTACGACGATCTGTTCTTGCGTCGCTGCGGTTTGATTGATGAAGCGGCGTATTTGAAGTTGATCGAGAAAACCGTTAATACCGTACAACGTGGTTCAGGGCGTAAAAAGCAAAGTGTTTCGGATTCTAGTTTTGACGCTTGGACTAAATACTATCGTCAAGACGAAAATTCGCCGAATGCGATTGTCAGTTATTACGCTAAGGGTTCCTTGGTCGCACTCGGTTTGGATTTGACCATACGCCATGAAACCGCGGGTAAGAAATCACTCGATGATGTGATGCGCGCTTTGTGGAAAAAGTACGGTAAAGATTTTTACGAGAAAGCCAAGACCGGGAAACAACAAGGCCTCGGTGAAGATGAGTTCGAAAGCTTGGTCGAACAAGTCACAGGCGTGAAGATTAAGCGCTTTATCGACAAGTACATCAAAGGTACAGAAGATGTGCCGCTGGCGAAATTGTATGCGGACTTTGCGGTGGATGTGAAAGATCAATCGACTGCGAAAAAAGCCTCTTTGAATGCGCGCTTAAGTAAGAGTGGCGCCGATTGCAAGTTGGCGCACGTGTACGAAAATGGCGCGGCGCATCGCGCTGGTTTGTCCGCTGGTGATGTCTTGGTAGCGATCAATGGCTTGCGTGTTACTGCTGCCGATGCGGGCAATGGTTTAGCCAATTTGCTCGCTGCATATAGCGTTGGTGAATCGGTGCAAGTCCATGCTTTCCGACGCGATGAATTATTGACGGTGAATATGAAATTGCAGACCGATGATGTGCCGAGCTTGACGATTGCATTGGCTGCGAATCAGAAACTGGCTGGGGCTAAAAAACGTCCGTCTTTGTAGTTGATACTTTTCAGCTAAGCTAGAAATAAGCGCAAAGCATCTAAACGTCATCCCTGCGTCGGCAGGGATCCAGCGTCTTTCGGCTTTTACGCCACTGGATTCCCGCCCCCGACTAAAGCATTCGAGGGCAGGCTCTTCGCGGGAATGACTAATTTCCCATCTTCCAATCACGGATGAGTTTTTTAAACTCAACGCCAACCAAACATCATTTGTTCCGCGAGCGTCTTTTTTGCAGTGGGCAATAAATCGACCGCACCTAAACCCAAGCCGACCAAAGCCTGCATCAAGCTACCATCCGGACTACTGGCAAATATTTTTGCCATGGTGTCGGTGAGTCTGATCGTGGTTTGTCTGTCTGTTTTGCGTTGATGTAAAAAGGTCTGTAATGCTTGCGAAGAGAAATCGCGACTCAGGCATTGCGCCAGACAAAATGCGTCGCGTAATCCCAAATTGAGACCTTGCCCAGCGACTGGATGTAAAGTCTGTGCTGCATTCCCTATGCGAACGGTACGCTGCCCTGCGTGGGCTTGGGCGTTCAAACCAAGCGGGTAGGACACGCGTTTGCTCACTGAAGTAAATCGCCCTAGACGTTCACCAAACCCTTGTTGCAGAGCCTGCAAAAAGTCGGCGTCATCCACGGCTAGCATCGCTGGCACGATATCTGGGCGCATACACCAGACTAAGGAATAACCCTCATCTTGCGGTAACAGGGCAATCGGTCCCTGATCGGTAAAGCGTTCGAAAGCGCGATGCGCAATCGGACTATCTACCAACACGTGGGCAATTAGCGCGGTCTGCTGATAATCGTGATGTTGCTGTCTTTGTTCTTGATCTGTAAACGTACCGCCTTCAGCTTGAATCACAAAGTCAGCTGTATGCTCACTGCCATCTTGCAAATGTATGCTGACGAATTGTTCGCCATCATTGATGGCGATAACTTGTACAGGGCGGTGGGTAACAATTCCAGCTTGCGCCAAACTGCTTTCTAAAGGACTAACGATATCGCCATAGCGAGCTACATAGCCGAGTGCTGGTAATTGATAATCGGCTGCAGTCAAAAAACTACGTCCAAAATGACGACGGCGCGATACGTGAATTTCTGTGATCGCAGTCGTCTTTAGTGGTCGTGCATGTAGCTTACTGAGAATCTGATCGCTGCCATGGGAGAGCGCAATACTGCGAGCATCCTGGCTGGCTTGGTCACTGGTTTTTGCGTCGAACAAAACGATATCAGCAGCTGCAAATCCATGTTGGTGCAACATCAGCGCTAAGGCCTGACCAACCGGACCTGCGCCGCAGATTGCGATTTTGCTGTGTTGGTTTTTGGAGCTTGGATTCGACATGCTTTGCGTTTTTGCTCAGTGTGACTTTAAGAAATCTAATCGGTGAATTAATTTAATGCGGATTATTTTGTGCTGTGATGGCGATCGGCGGCGCATTCAACGCAGCCAATTGCTCTGGCGTCCCGACGTTATGCCATTCTCCACGATAAAGCTCGCCACCGAGTTGACCTTGATCAGCATATTTGCGCAAGATGGGTGCGAGTTTAGCGTAGTCACCTGCTTGAATGCCAGCGAACATTTCGGGACGATAGACACCGATATTGCCAAAGGTGACGCGTTCTGCACCAGCATTGTCTTCGTTTGACAATCCCATTAGGCTTAAAGAAAAATCGCCTTTAGGATGAAAGCTAGGGTTCTTCACCATGTACAGCCAGGCCACATCGCGCTCGTCCAATGGATGCGGATTGCCCCACATGTCTTCGGCTTCTAAAGTATTCAAACATTCGACAAAGTTAAAATGCGGAATGTAGATGTCGCCAGAAACCACGATGAAAGGCTCTTCGCCATCGGTCAGTAGTGGCAAAGCTTTGGCGATACCACCTGCGGTTTCCAATGCCGTTTCTTCAGCAGAATAGGAAATCTGTGCGCCAAACTTGCTGCCATCACCAATCGCATCGACGATCATTTGTCCCAAATGCGCATGGTTGATGACGATCTCGGTGATGCCGGCTTTGACTAAACTCAAAATATGCCAGACGATCAGTGGGCGACCACGCACTTTTAATAGCGGTTTAGGACAAGTGTCGGTCAACGGACGCATGCGTTCGCCACGACCAGCGGCAAGGATCATTGCTTTCATGCTGCGATCCTATTAAAAAGTGTAGCCAAATTGGGGCGCGGTTTCTTCCAGTACATCCAATAAGCGCAATAGTGGGATCAGATCTTTATAGCGATGGGATGTCTTGCGTACATAGTCCATCACGGTTGGAATGTCATCCAGATAATGCTGCTTGCCATCGCGGTGGGCGAGGCGGGCGAAGATGCCGAGTATCTTTAAATGACGCTGCAAGCCCATGAATTCGAAATCACGATAGAAGCTATCGATATCGGGTGCGACTGGCAGGCCGGCCTTCTTGGCTTTTTCCCAGTAACGAATCGCCCAATCCAGGACCATTTCCTCATCCCATTGCACATAAGCGTCACGCAACAGAGACACCAGATCGTAAGTCAGTGGACCGTACAAGGCTCCTTGGAAATCCAAAATGCCAGGATTGCCCTTGTCCATCAACATCAAATTGCGCGAATGATAGTCGCGATGCACGAAGACTTGTGGCTGCGCCATGATATTCGCGAGCAAGGCGTCGAAGACTTTATGCAAATTGGCGTTTTGTTCGTCAGTGAGCGTCACGCCCAAATGCTTATTGATATACCACTCAGGGAAGATCATCAATTCACGTTTGAGAAATTCTCTATCGTATTCCGGCAACACATCAGGCTGGCTTTGGGTTTGCAGCAGTACCAAAGAATCGATCGCATCCATGTACAGTTTGTGTGCAGTGTCGCTATTGAGCACGTGCGAGTACATGGTGGTGCCGAGATCGGTTAACAGCAAAAAGCCTTGATCGGTATCTTGCGCCAACACTTCTGGCACTGTTAAGTTGATCTGCTTAAACAATTGCGCGACCTGGATGAAAGGTTTGACATCCTCTTGCGGTTGCGGTGCGTCCATCACGATGAAGCTGTACTTTGTGCCTTCGGCTTCGCCATCGATACGGAAATAGCGGCGGAAGCTAGCATCAGCGGACGCTGGACGCATGCTGCTTAGATCTAGTTTTGGGCTAGCGATGTTGCTTAGCCAGAGATGTAAGTCTTGCAGGCGTTGTGCGTCTTGCTCTGGGGATGTTGATGATGAAGTTGGCTGAGTGGCAGACATAATTGGCTCGTATGGCGAAAGTAATTGGTAAATACTGTGGCGATCAATGGAATGGATTTATTTTAATAATCAAAAGTGCGACCTTGTTAGTCTTATCAGTTTGTACTCGTCAAATTAGTGTAACTCTATGCATGGAGGCTATTTAGGTAGGCGTTTGCGCCTATAATAGACAGCTTTTATTGGCTGTCGGATTTTGCAATCAATTTCGCGGTTTTTTACCAGCCAAATACACAATAACAGGTGTTAGCCAGCTTTTTAGAAATTGCGATGCAATCACTAGCGCTAGAGAAACATTTAACTTAATGTCATTAAATAATCATTCCATGCTTCGGAAAAGTCATTCTACAAAAGCGTTATTATCGCATTCATCTCAGTCGACAGCTATGTTTCCCGCGAGTCCAGTATTTGCGAAGACTTTAATAGCCGCGTGTTTGTTTGCTGCTTTTGCGCCTTCTCATGCTCAAGAAGCTTCGTCACAACAAAGTGTGGTCGAAAAGAAGTCCGATCAATTGGCGTTAAAGGTAGATCCCAAGTTAGATTTAAAGGATCCTTCCTCCCAGCAATCCAACACGACGGTGATTAAAGCAGAGCATGTTACCGGTCAACCTGATCGCGTGATCCATTTGGATCATCAAGTTGAGGTC
>DLGN01000163.1:0-24860 GCA_002482715.1 Oxalobacteraceae bacterium UBA7693 | reverse complement strand
AATTTCAGTGCAGACAAAGCAACTTACTTGCAGGTCGAAGATCAACTAGATGCTTCTGGTAAGGTGAAATTGCAGCGTAATGGTGATTGCTACAGTGGCGATTTGATGCGTTTTATCTTGGAGACTGGTGCTGGCTATGTACAAAATCCTAGTTATTTTTTTGCAAAAAATAACGGGCAAGGTCGTGCTGATAAGATTGAGTTTGAGAGTGAAGAAAAAGCCAAGATCACCAACGGTACTTATAGTACTTGTGAAGGTTTAGATCCAGATTGGTATTTGCGTGCCGATACCATGAGTTTGGATACTGGGTTAGACACGGGTATTGCGGGCAAATCCGTCTTGTATTTTAAAGGTGTGCCGATTATGGGTACGCCTTCTTGGCTGAACTTTAGTTTCCCATTGTCTGGAGCGCGTCATTCAGGTTTGTTGCCGCCGACAGTAGGGCATTCAAACAAGGGTGGTGTTGAGTTTGGTATGCCGTACTACTTTAATATCGCTCCCAATCGCGATTTCACTTTGCATCCGAAACTGATCGCCAGACGGGGATTGCAGTTAGGCATGGAAGGCCGATATCTGGGTGAAACCTACGGTGGCGAAACTGCAATTGAAGTGATTCGCGATAAATTAACCGAGACCACGCGATATGCCGGTGCTTCCGTGCATAGACAGAGTTTGACGCCGGGCCTAGTGTTTTCTTGGAATATGAACAAGGCTTCGGATAATGATTACCCAGCTGATTTCTCGAATTCCACAACCAAGACAGCGCAACGTCTATTAGTGCGTGATATCGGGCTCGACTACTATGGTTCGATTTGGAATGCGTCTCTGCGCTCGACCAGTTATCAAGTATTGCAAGACGTCACAGCGCCGATTACTTTGCCCTATGAACGTCTGCCACAATTGAGTTTTCGCGCAGGTCAAAGTGATGTGTTTGGTTTAGATTGGTCGGTTGATGCATCAATGACGCGCTTTTGGCATCCAACATTGACGCGGGGTCAGCGCGCAGTAATCAATCCACAATTGTCTTTGCCATTTATTCAGCCAGCGTATTTTGTGGTGCCGAAAGTGTCATTTCATGCGACTAGCTACCAGATTGATAATCCTATGGCTGGACAGCCAGGTCGTTTGCAAAGAACAGTGCCGAGTTTTTCTGTCGATAGTGGCTTGATTTTTGAGCGTCGTGCCAGTTTACTAGGCAATAAAATGACACAGACATTGGAGCCGCGTCTGTTTTATGTCAATACGCCTTTCCGTGATCAGAAAGATTATCCTTTATTTGATACCGCCTTAGCTGATTTTAACTTTGCGCAGATTTTCAGTGAAAATCGTTTCACCGGACACGATCGTATTGGTGATTCTAATCAGGTAACGGCAGCCATCGTGTCACGTTTTATTGAAGATAACGGTGCCGAGCGATTTAAGTTTGCGCTTGGTCAGCGTTTTTATTTCAACACGCAAAAAGTGAGTCTCGATGGTATTTCTAGTCCGAGTCGCTCTGACTTATTACTGGCCGGCACCGGCCAAATTTCTGATACTTTAAATGTCGAAGCTGCCTTGCAAGTGAGTCAGAGTGACAGACAATCGGTTCGTTCTAACTATGCTGTACGCTGGCAACCTGCGCCGAAAAAAATATTGAATTTGCAATATCAATTCCAACGTGAAGTCTTGAAGCAATTAGAGTTGTCAGGTCAGTGGCCAGTTGCACAACGTTGGTATGTAGTAGGTAAGAGTAACTATTCATTGCAAAATAGTAAAATGGTGGAAGGCTTAGCTGGATTTGAGTATCGCGCGGATTGCTGGGCTTTGCGATTTGTCGCACACCGTTTTGCAACGACCAATTTATCGAATAATTCGGGTTTTTCGATTCAGTTGGAGTTAAATGGCTTGGCGAGGATAGGATTTGGTTCGAATCCGGTGGAAACTTTGAAAAAGAATATTTCCGGTTATCAGGCTACGAATTAGCGTGTATATTGCAGCTTTCGCCAGAAAATGGCGATAAAAGTCGAGGTAGATTAGCTAGCACCTCATTTTTATTATGAATTTGGATCACTATGCGACACAATTTGCACATGAATCAATTGAAACGCCCTGCAGCAATCTGTTTATCCGTATGCCTGACTGCTTTATTTGGTCTTTCCTTTTCAACGACCGCATGGTCGCAAGCTGCGCCTGTAGCGAAGCCACAATCGACTTCCCCGATCGCACCGATTGAAGATCCATTGACGAGTGCAACTAAAGCACCTGTGAAAAAAGTCTCTAAGGCGCAGATCATTAACGGCATCGCCGTGGTGGTCAATGATGAAGTGATCACCAACATGGAAGTTCAGGAACGCATCAATTCAATTGAGCGCAGTTTGAAAGCACAAGGAACGCCACTGCCAGCGCGTGCTGATCTCGAAAAGCAAATTCTGGAACGTATGATCATTGATCGTTTGCAAGTGCAACTGGCAAAAGAACAAGGTATGCGCGTCGATGACATTATGCTCGACCGTGCTTTGCAAAGAATGGCAGAGCAAAACAAAACGACTTTGCAAGAATTGCGTAATCAGATCGAACGCGACGGTACTTCTTTTTCTGCTTTCCGTGAAGAGATTCGTGATGACATCATGATGCAGCGTGTGCGTGAACGTGAGGTGGAAAGTAAGTTGCAAGTGTCTGAATTAGAGGTAGATAACTTTATTGCGGCGCAAGAAGCAGCACCAAGTAAAAATCAAGAAATTAATTTAGGTCACATCATGGTTCGTATTCCTGAGAATGCAACACCTGAAGTGATTGCACAGCGTAATGCGCGTGCGCAAGAAGCTTATAAGAAATTGCGAATTGGTGATGATTTCGCCAAATTAGCGGCAACTTATTCTGACTCTAATGAAGCGCTGAAAGGTGGTGAAGTGGGTTGGCGTGAACAGGATAAAATTCCTACCATTTTTGTCGATGCAGTGAATAAAATTAGTTTCGTTGGTGGATTTTCTGAAATCGTTCGTAGTCCAAATGGTTTCCATATTTTTAAATTGTTAGGTAAGCGCGATGTTGCGCCCGTGGCTGCAAGTAATACGGTACAAGAGACCAATGTACGTCATATCCTGATGCGTCCGACGCAGTTATTGACCGCTGCACAAGTGAAGAGCACCTTGGCTGAACTTAAGCAGAAAATCGTAAATAAGACGGCGACTTTTGAAGAATTAGCGAAAGCAAATTCCGTCGACACCTCTGCTTCAAAAGGTGGTGATCTTGGTTGGGTTAATCCGGGCGATACCTTCCCTGAATTTGAAGCCACGATGAATAAATTGGCGATCAACGAGGTCAGCGATCCGATTGAAACGCAAATGGGTTTTCATATTTTGCAAGTCGTAGAACGCAAGGTCAGTGATGATTCTAAAGAGCGCAAACGTGTTGCCGCGCGCCAATCTGTACGTGCACGTAAATCGGAAGAAGCATTGCAAGACTGGTTGCGTCAATTACGTGACCGCGCCTACGTTGAATTCCGTACCGAGCAGAAGTAATCAAAATAAATATCAAACATAATGGGATCGCGTCTACCTGTCATTGCAATTACCGTTGGTGAGCCAGCCGGCATAGGCCCTGAAATATCCTTGCTGGCTGCGTGGGAGTTGCGTGCTCAGGTGCGCCCGGTATTGATTGGCGATGCGGCATACTTAGCAATGCTGGCGCATGATTTGGATAGAAATATCCGTTTGATGGGCATCTCACAACAGGCACTTCGGAACAATGGCTTGCCCGGCTGTGGCAAAGATCAAATTACCGTTATCGATAGTCCGCTTTCGGCGCACGTTGTTGCAGGCCAACTGGACCCGCGCAACGGTCGTTCGGTGTTAGCGACTTTGGATTTGGCAATCGAGTGCATACAGCAAGGCTGGTGTGATGCTATGGTTACCGCGCCGCTGCAAAAAAGTACGATCAATGATGCCGGCGTCGCCTTTACCGGACACACTGAATACTTGGCACAACAAACCCATACGCCACAAGTTGTCATGATGCTGGCCTGCGAAGCCTCTGCTCATTTGCCGCAGCCTTTACGAGTAGCGTTAGCCACCACACATTTGCCTTTGCGTGAAGTTCCTGATGCCATTAAGTTTGACGATCTGTTACGCAGCTTGCAGATAATTAACCGCGATTTGCAAGAAAAATTTGGTATTGCTAAGCCTAAGATATATGTGACGGGGTTGAATCCGCATGCGGGTGAAAACGGTTATCTCGGACACGAAGAAATTGATGTGATTAATCCGGTGATTTTGCATGCGCGTAGTTTAGGTATGGACGTACACGGTGCATTCCCAGCCGACACTTTGTTTCAGCAAAAGTATCTGAAAGATGCCGATTGTGTTTTGGCGATGTATCACGATCAAGGTTTGTCCGTGTTAAAGCATGCAAGTTTTGGTTTGGGCGTTAACATCACGTTGGGTTTGCCACTGATACGCACGTCGGTCGATCATGGCACCGCTTTAGATTTAGCAAAATTAGGCACAGGTTTAGCCGATGCAGGCAGTATGAAAGTCGCGATTCGTATTGCGGCAGAAATGGTGGCACGTCAGCATGCCAACTCCAATCCGGCGAATAGCCATCACTAAGTTATCCTCGCGTGTGAATGACATCGCTACGCCATAACGAAAAAATACAAATCATATGAAACACATTGCCCGTAAACGCTTTGGTCAAAACTTCCTCACGGATCAGCAAGTCTTGAGTGACATCATTAGCGTGATTAATCCTAAACCTGGCGAGAGCATGGTGGAGATTGGCCCGGGTCTGGCAGCGATGACACGTCTTTTGCTAGAAGGCTTAGATCAACTGCACGTGGTTGAACTAGATCGCGATTTAGTGGCACGTTTGAAAAAAGGTTTTGATCAAAGCAAATTGATCATTCATGAAGGTGATGCCTTGCAATTTGATTTCGCAACGATCCCGCTGAATGAAGGCAAGAAGCTGCGCATCGTTGGTAATCTCCCATACAATATTTCTAGCCCATTGCTATTTCATCTTGCCGAGTACGCCGAGCAAGTGGAAGATCAACACTTTATGCTGCAAAAAGAAGTCGTTGAGCGCATGGTGGCAGAGCCTGGTGGTAAAGAGTACGGTCGTTTATCGGTAATGCTGCAATGGCGCTATCACATGGAACTGCTCTTCATCGTCCCACCGACGGCGTTTGATCCGCCACCGCGCGTCGATTCTGCGATTGTGCGCATGATTCCGAAAAAAGAAAAACTGCCGTGCAAGCTGGAGAACTTAGAGCAAGTGGTGACCAAGTCGTTTTCCCAACGTCGTAAAACTATACGTAATTGCGTTGCGGGATTGTTCACAGAGCAGCAGTTGATGGATGTTGGCATCGATCCGCAATTGCGTGCGGAAGCAATCCCTTTAGAGCAATACGTTGCGCTTGCTAATCTGCTTCCTTCTTAGATTGAAAATACAAGATGAATCTCACCAATACTCCTGAATGGCAAGCGTTGTTGGGTCACAAAACACGTTTGCAGACACAACATTTACGTGATTTGTTTGCTGATGATGCGCAGCGTTTTAAGCATTTTTCGCTGGAACTTGATGGTTTATTGGTTGATTATTCGAAGCAGCGTATTGATGCTGCTGCGCTCAATGATTTGATCAAGCTGGCGCAGCACGCTAAGGTGGAAGACTGGCGTGATCGGATGTTTGCGGGTGAGAAAATCAACTTCAGTGAAAACCGAGCGGTGCTACACACAGCATTGCGCCATACGGACTTCACACCTTTTCCGAATGCAGAATACGATGTGATGCCCGAAGTGCATGCAGTACGCAAACAAATGCGCGATATTGTGGAACGTGTGCGTAGTGGTTTGTGGCGTGGCTTTAAAGGCGATGCAATTCAGAACATTGTGAACATTGGCATTGGCGGTTCCGATCTTGGTCCAAAACTAGCGACGCGCGCTTTGTCGGCCTTGCAGCACCCTGGTTTGACTTTTTACTATGTATCGAATTTGGACAGTGCGCATTTGGCACCATTGCTAGAAAAACTCGATCCGCACACAACGCTATTTATTGTCGCCTCTAAAACCTTCACTACTCAAGAAACGAGTATCAACGCGCACACCGCAAGGACTTGGTTACTTGCTGCGGCGATGGAAGAGTGGGCGATCGCGAAGCATTTTATTGCGGTTACCTCGAACCCAAGTAAGGCGCATGAATTCGGCATCCCTGATGCAAATATTTTGCAAATTTGGGATTGGGTGGGTGGTCGCTATTCTTTGTGGTCTGCAGTGGGTTTATCCGTCGCATTAGCAATTGGCATGCGTGGCTTCGAGCGTCTGCTGGAGGGAGCCGAGACCATGGATAAACATTTCTGTAGCGCGCCTTTGGACAAAAACTTACCGGTACTGTTGGCATTGATGTCCATCTGGAATACGAACTTCCTTGGCGCGGAAACCACTGCAGTACTGCCTTACAATGAATCAATGCGTCACTTACCGGGCTTTCTGCAGCAGTTGGAAATGGAATCGAACGGCAAGACAGTCGGGCGTGATGGTGAAGCTTTAAGTTGTCGCGCTAACCCCATCGTTTGGGGAGAGATTGGCGTGAACGGTCAGCACGCGTTCTTCCAGTTATTACATCAAGGCGGCTGGTTAATTCCTTGTGATTTTGTGGTTGCCGCTAGTAGCGATTATCCTTTGCCTGGACATCAGGCACCTTTGCTAGCAAATTGTTTAGCGCAAAGTTCAGCTTTGGCATTTGGAAAAACCGAGCAACAAGCGCGTATCGAGTTAGCCGCAGCTGGTTTGCAAGAGAGTGAGATCGCTAAATTACTGCCACATAAAGTGTTCGCGGGTAATCAGCCGTCGACCACGATCTTGATGCCTAGCCTTGATCCATTTCAACTCGGTATGCTACTGGCACTGTATGAGCATAAAGTGTTCGTGCAAGGTGTGGTGTGGGGGCTGAATTCGTTTGATCAATGGGGCGTGGAACTAGGTAAACAACTAGCGAATAGCCTGTTGCCTGCCTTGAGTGGCGATCTAGCATATGATGCGCAGCTGGATGATTCAACCCGTGGCTTGATCTCTTACTTCCGACGCTACGGTAATAACTAAAACGAATCGAAGAAGAGGTACCGAAGTTGGTACCTCTGAATACATCATGTGATCACAAGGTCACTGGTGTGTCGAATTCGCGTTCGATCAATTCAATCTTGTATCCATCAGGATCTTGAACAAAGGCGATCACAGTCTTACCCCCTTTGACTGGCCCAGCCTCGCGCGTTACATTACCACCACGCGCTTTGACTGCAGCACAAGCGGCCGCTGCATCCGGCACTGAAATCGCAATATGACCATAGGCGGTGCCCATCTCGTAAGACTCAACCCCATAGTTGTAAGTTAATTCCAATTCTGCATGATCAGGATTGCTGCCAAAACCTAAGAAGGCAAGCGTGTATTGATATTCTGGATTATCTGATGTCCGCAATAACTTCATACCTAACACTTCGGTATAAAAATCAATTGAGCGTTGGAGATTGCCGACGCGTAGCATGGTGTGTAAAAAGCGCATGGTGGATTTAGGATCTCAATTAAAAATGCTATTGTAACGCTGAGTTTGATGTTGCGTTTTTCGCTGCCTATTTCACAAAAGACCAGTTAGCGCTGCGTATGTCTTGCACACGCCGATTCATGCTTTGTCTGATCCAGCGTAAAAAAATGAATCGCCTGATGCCAGATAGATTGCTACCGTGTTTCGCATAAAAATCATCAGGTGAATCAAAAATACCAAAGTCGTGATTGATACCCTCTTTTTGTATATAGGTATCACTTCCGCGCCATTCAACCTCTGGTTGTTTAAGTGAGGTGGTAGCGATGCCGTAGCCACAAAAGGCCCCAACATTCTCTTTGAACTGCTCCTGCACACTCATTAAGTAGGCGTTGTCGAGAATAAAGCCTTCCAGATTAATCCAACGATCGTGGTGCCAGATTTCAACCCAACTATGAATGATATTGCGTGGTGCGAACACATAAGCGATGCCGCTGATCGCCCCTTTTTGTAACGCCTTATTGATCGTAAATCCATGAAAGCGACACGGGATTCCGCACTTGCGAAAAAGCGCCATGATTAATGTTCCTTTGGTATTACATTGTCCGATACCATCGGTTAAAACGCGTGAAGCCGGTAAATCATCGGCTTCGTTGTAGCCAAACCTAATCTCGTTTTGCACAAAATCATAAATTTCCCCTACCCGTTGTTCCACAGGGAGAGACAGCCAGCCTTTTCCTGTGACGAGTTGCGTGATGCTGGGGTGATTGAAATCTAATAAGGTTGTGGAGTCTAGAAATTGTTCCATATGTCACTTCGCCTGTGAATAGTTAATCTCCGGCCTAGTATGGCAATGCTGTTTTACCTAGTCTTGAACGAAACTGCTGAACTTATGCTTTGCGTACCAGATGGGATAGCAAACTATGCGGTGTGACACCAAACATGGCAAGGAAAGTTCGAGAGAAATGCGCCTGGTCAGAGAATCCCGCTGCATGCGCTGCATCGATCGCAGTGCTACCATCCAAAATCGTCTCCAAGGCGACGATCAGACGCAACCATTTGCGGTAACTACGTAATGGCATTCCTGTTTGTTCGCGAAACCAGTGCGAAAAACGTGAGTCGGACAAAGCGATTTGTTGCGCGAGTTCGCTTCGTTTTGAGTTTTCTGTGTTGATTTCCTGATGAATTTTTTGAAGAATGATTTGTAGCCTTGGATCGGACTTTGCTGCTGTGCGGTGGTGTTTAAAAAAATCCTGACAATGTTGATGCAGGTTATTGCTGGAATCTTCTAGGGCAGATAGGCCTCTGAAAAAGTCTGTAAGTTTTCGTGGTAATGCTTGAATTGAATGCGGGTCTTCCAGATGCTCGCACAAGGCGGTTGCCATTGTCGTGGTAGGATCAAAAAATAAGGAGAGGTGTTGTGGAGCGACCAAGCGGTGCTCAACACCAGCTGGTACAAAAATAGCCTCACCTTGAATGCTCACGCCTGCGCTGAATAAAGTGAAAGGCTGCTCTAAGCGCACAATGCATTGATGTGCCCAATGCGCATGCGATTGATTGTCACCTGATTGCCCGACAAAAAAAGCGAAGCCTATATCGACACCCAATTCACCAAACCAAAATTTTGATTTTGATAGTTGATTGGTTTTTTTGGACATAAGAACAAATTACCTAAAATACTGGTAAATCGGCACTAGAATGTTGACGCAGTTTGCGTTTAGCGTGTTCATACTCAGGATAGATAGATTCGACCGTCGCCCAAAATTGCGGGCTGTGATTCATTTCACGCAAATGTGATAGTTCATGGGCAACCACGTAGTCAATAATCTCAGGGGAAAAATGAATCAATCGCCAGTTCAAACGTATTTTTCCTTGCGATGTACATGAGCCCCAACGCGTACCTGCCGATGACAAACTCATCGAGTGATAACTCACGCCTAACCGCTGTGCAAACACGGGCATGCGTTGATTAAAAACTCGCTTCGCTTCTTGTCGCAGCCAGTTTTGTACAAGGTCTTTCAATTGCTGCTCGTGAAAATCAGGCCGCAGGGAAATGTGTAGGGTATTTTGCTCAACATCGTGTACCACAGCTGTTCGACTTTGATGGGTAATCCTTAGCGTCAACTGTGTTCCGAGATAGGGCAAACGTGCGCCATCTTCCCAGCACATGGTCGCTTGCAAGCGCTTATTTACCAGTTCGCGTTTCTCACGCAATTTACTGATAATCCAATGCTGTTTTTCCTGAATCGCCTGTTCAATATCCGCCAGTGTGACCCAACGTGGCGCTGTGATACGCAAGCCCTCATCCGCAATTAAAAAACCAATGCTGCGACGTTTAGAACGGCGCAATTCATATTCGAGAACTTGATCTTGAATCAGGATTTGACGCTTGCGCGTCGGTGGGGTGTTCTCAGTGGCGTTGTTGGATGGTTTTGGTGAAGTAGAGCGGCTATCAACTTTGATCTCGTTGCTACCAAACAAATCATTAAAGAAATCTAATTGCAGTGCGCGTTGCAGACCTTGGATCAAGGAAGGCTTTGTAGTTCTCGTAGGTTTAGCAGCAGGCATGAAAATCTCTCGAATCGATCAAACTGTCGCGCTCTAAACTCTTTCATAATCAAAAGTTCAGAACGCGCTCTGAGAGTGTAGCACGGCTTTGATTTGATGATTTACTTGTAGACCTGTGGCGAAATGACACGCATTTCAGTTTCTATCCATTCCTCGACTTTTGCCATTAATTCAGTCGCGTTCATATCGCCTGGCTCAATAGGCTTGCCGACCGAAACTGTTACGAGCCCAGGGCGTTTAATGAAAGAATTCTTAGGCCAGCATTCGCCAGAATTTAAGGCGATAGGAATCACAGGTGTATTCGTTTCAATGGCGAGACGAGTACCGCCGCCTTTGTAATTACCTTTTTGGCCGACTGGAATACGGGTGCCTTCAGGGAACATAATCACCCATTGTCCATCGGCTAATCGTTTGCGGCCAATAGTCACGACTTGTGCAAAAGCGTCTTTGCCTTTGCTACGATCAATAGGAATCATCTTCATCAAGGAAATCGCCCAACCGAAGAAGGGGATGTAGGTGATGGATTTCTTAAAGACAAACACTAGCGGGCGTGGGGTCGACATTAATAAGAAAATGGTTTCCCATGCTGACTGATGTTTGGACAAAACGATGACCGGACCGTCCGGAAAATTTTCATAACCACGGGTTTGATAACGAATGCCACAGATCACTTTTGCCGCCCAAATGATGAAGACGTTCCAACGTGCAGTTGCCCAATAGCGTTGGTTATACGGTAGCGGTGCAAATAAGAAACAAATTGGTGCCCAGATCACCGTAGCGATGATCATTACTAAAGCAAAAATCAAAGAGCGGATAAAACAAAAAGCTGAATACATTGCATGTCCTGAATCGAAAGTTCAATAATTTACTTTAATCGGTGGTCACTATCTGTGTGCTAAGTAACGCATCCACCATCGCTGCCAAATCTGAATGAATCTGCGTACCGGGAGGTAAGCCACCTTTGTTCATGGTGCCTTGACCTTTTCCGGTTAAGACTAAATTCGGAATACAACCAAGTACAAAACCTGATTGCAAATCACGTAAAGAATCACCTACGCAGTGCACACCCTTTAAAGATACATTGTAGCGTTTAGCAATCTCTTGCAACATGCCAGGTTTTGGTTTACGGCAATCACAATTATCATCGGCGCTATGCGGGCAGAAAAACACCGCATCAATCAGTCCACCAACTTGCTCTATGGTTGCATGCATTTTTTGATGAATCGCATTTAAGGTCGTCATCGGAAATAACTTGCGCGCCACACCGGATTGGTTGGTCGCTACCACCACCGTGTATCCTGCCTGATTCAACCTTGCAATCGCTTGCGCTGAGCCGGGAATCACTTGCCATTCATCAGGTGATTTGATGAAGGCGTCAGAGTCTTGATTTATCACGCCGTCGCGGTCAAGGATGATAAGTTTAATGGTAGGGGTCATTATTTCTTAATCCAACAAAGTATCCATAAATTCTTGCAGCTGCTTTGGTGTTGTGACAGCAAGAAAAAGTGCAAGCAGAGCAAATAAAGCTAACAGCAAGCCTGCGACTCCTAATCCTTCGATGATGAAAATGATTGCAGATGCAAGAGCAAGGACGATAAAAATGGTACTCATTGCTATTCTTGATTTGCGATCTGCTGATGTCATTGTCTGCTTTAAATTATCTTTACATCAAACTTGGGTTCTAAACTTCCCTCTCCCGCTTGCGGGAGAGGGGATATTGACGTCGCTTACGCAGCTAGCTTAGAGATATCCGCCACTTGATTCAACATGCCGTGCAATGACGCCAGTAAGGCCAAACGATTATTACGCAGCGCCAGATCTTCCGCATTCACCATGACGTCATTGAAGAAAGCGTCAACACCTTCACGTAAAGCTGCCAAAGTTTTCAACGCACCAGTAAAATCACCAGCAGCATACGCCGCATCAACGCCTGGTTTGACATCGCTCATGGCTTTATACAAAGCTTGTTCTGCAGATTCCTGTAATAGTGCGGGATTGATCGCGCCCGGCGTGCCTTCGGCTTTTTTCAGAATATTCGTAATTCGTTTATTTGCTGCTGCTAGCGACGCCGATTCAGGTAAGGCAGCAAAGCTCTGCACGGCTTGCAGGCGCTCTACGATGTTATCCAAGGTATCTGGGTTTTGCGCGACGACAGCTTCGACTTCGTTTGGTGAGAAGCCGCGTTCGCGCAATTGACCACGCAAGCGGTCATAGAGAAACGCTAATGCATCAGCGCTTGGATCTTTGAAATTCGGATTCCCCGCAAATAAATTTGCCGCTGCAGCGATCAAAGCTTGCAGCGAAATCGCTAAGCGTTTCTCGACCAACATACGCAAAATACCAAGTGCGTGACGACGTAATGCGAACGGGTCTTTGTCGCCAGTTGGTTGCAAACCTATGCCCCAAATGCCTACTAAAGTTTCTAGCTTGTCGGCCAACGCAACGGCTGTGCCAGTCGCAGTTGCTGGCAAAGCATCACCGGCGAATCGTGGTTGATAATGTTCAGAGGCTGCTGCTGCAACATCGGCGTGTTCACCATCGTGCTTAGCGTAGTAAGTGCCCATAATGCCTTGCAGTTCAGGAAATTCGCCAACCATGTCGGTCAGTAAATCCGCTTTTGCTAACAAAGCACCGCGCTCTGCTAATGTAACATCAGCACCTAGCAATTGCGCGATATGTCCAGCCAGCGTTTTGACGCGTTGCGTGCGTTCTGCCTGACTACCAAGCTTATTGTGATAAACCACGTTCGCCAACTGTGGCAAACGATCAGCCAAAGTTTTTTTCTTGTCTTGTTCAAAGAAAAATTTCGCATCCGACAAACGAGGACGTACCACGCGTTCATTGCCTTGAATGATGTGCTCGGGCGTATCCGTTGCTAAGTTAGAGATGATCAAAAAGCGTGAACGCAATTTACCAGCAGCATCGGTGACGGCAAAATACTTCTGATTTGTTTGCATGGTCAAAATTAGGCATTCTTGCGGTACCGCTAAGAATTCTTCTTCGAAATGGCATTCGTAGACGACAGGCCATTCGACCAAAGCAGCAACTTCATCCAGTAAAGATTCTGGCATTAAAACTTGATCGCCATTAGCTTTCGCTTGTAGTGCGGCACGGATTTTTTCTTTACGTTCACCGACGTTGGCAATGACTTTGCCTTGCTCAGCTAAGGCTGCGCTGTATTGATCAGCGTGGGCAATAGAAACTTCACCAGCGGACAAGAATCGATGACCGAGTGTGATGCGACCAGCAGTTAAACCAAGGGCTGCTAAAGGCAATACGTCTGCGCCATGCAAGGCGATGATGCTATGTACTGGGCGTACAAAATGGACTGTTTCGCCGTCAGGGCGTTGATAGCTCATGACTTTAGGAATTGGCAATTTGCTGATGGATTCCTCAAGTGCTAATTGCAAACTGCCGACCAGTGTCGTGCCTGGTGCTGTGTAGCTGTAAAAGAAGCTTTCGGCTTTGCCATCTACAGCGCGTTCTAAATCGGAAACTTGCAAATTGGGGAATCCCAATGCAGCGAGTTTCTTTGTCAGTGGTGGCGTCGCGTTACCGTTCGCATCCAAAGCAACTGACACTGGTAAAACTTTCTCCCGCATTTGCTTATCTGGCGACGTTGCACGTACCTTGCTGATGCTCACAGCCAGACGGCGTGGTGAGGCAAAGCTAGTAGCAACAGAATCAGCTTCCAAAAAGTCTCTTGACTTTAAGCCATTGACGATGCCAGCGGCGAAGGCTTCACCAAGTTTGGCGAGTGCTTTTGGTGGTAATTCTTCTGTAAATAATTCAACTAAGAGTGTGTTATTCATTTTTCTATCTCGATCTATTCTATCTTTGTCCGATACGACCGAACCAGCTTATGTAGGGTGCGCCGTGCGCACCAATTCATTTGTTAACAAAACAGGTTCTACGACATGGTGCGCATGGCGCACCCTACTTGTTTGCGTTTAGTCCGCCAATACAGGAACTGGTTTATGTTTATCATCCGCAGCGCACATAGGGAAACTCAATTGTTCGCGCGACGCATAATAAGCAGCAGCAACCGCACGTGACAGATTACGTATGCGGCCGATATAGGCTGCACGTTCAGTCACCGAAATAGCACCACGCGCATCGAGTAAGTTGAAAGTATGTGCGGCTTTTAGAATCATCTCGTAAGCTGGCAGCGCTAAAGATTTTCCTTCCGCTGATGCGGTGATTTCCAATAGACGTTTCGCCTCGGATTCGTAGTTGGTGAACAGCGAAAATAAGAAATCGGTATTGGAATATTCGAAATTGAAAGTCGATTGTTCGACTTCGTTTTGATGAAACACATCGCCATACGACAAACGCACCGTCTTGCCATTTTCTTCGCGTTCAGTCCACACTAAATCGTAGACGTTTTCAACACCTTGCAAATACATCGCTAAACGTTCGATACCGTAAGTAATTTCACCAAGAATAGGTTTGCAATCAATCCCGCCGACTTGTTGAAAATAAGTGAACTGCGTGACTTCCATGCCGTTCAGCCAAACTTCCCAACCTAAGCCCCAAGCACCCAGCGTTGGATTTTCCCAATCATCTTCGACAAAGCGGATATCGTTTTGTTGGAGATCTAAACCCAAAGCTTTCAAAGAGCCGAGGTAAAGATCGAGAATATTTTCTGGTGCTGGTTTCAATACGACTTGATATTGATAATAGTGCTGCAAGCGATTCGGATTTTCGCCATAGCGACCATCTTTAGGGCGGCGTGATGGTTGCACATAAGCTGCACGCCAAGGCTCAGGACCAATCGCGCGTAAGAAAGTCCCTGTATGCGAAGTTCCTGCACCCACTTCCATATCAATCGGTTGTAACAGGGCGCAACCTTGTTTGTCCCAATAGTCTTGCAATGTCAAAATAATTTGTTGAAAAGTGAGCATAGCTCTTCTGCCTTTTTTGCTGGATTGTTACTCAACGTCATACTTAGCGGCGAGAAAATTGCCGTACGGAATTGAGGAATTTATAAACCTTTGATTTTAACCTTTTTTTACCCTCATTCGGCATCTACGCCTGAGCTTTTCGCTCTAAACCTGTGCTTTTTTGGTGTACTGCTAAGTTCCCTTAGGGCGTGTTGACATAATATTTGGACATGCGAATGAGTCGAAATGGACACAGGGCTAGGCTATCGCTGAAGGAAAGCATCTTTACAAAGATGCTTCGTTGCGTCAGCGAGCAGCATGCTGCTCGAAACCCTGACTTCACCGTCAAGGCGCGCCGCAGTGCGAGCACTGTAAGCGACTTGCAACAACGCCATGTGTCCATTTCGGCCATTCCCGAAGGGTTCTTGGCAAAACGCACGATGGACAGCGTTGCATCTCTTGCTGGGGCGGCCAGCCGCAGCGGCGAGATGCGCCTTGCCATCCTGCGTTTTGATTGAAACGCTTGACTAAAATATATGTCAACAGGCCCTAGTGAGCGTTGATAATCTATGGTTTTAATAACTGCAAAATATCTTCGCGGATTTCTAATGGCGTGGTTTGCGGTGCATAGCGTTTGAATACGCTGCCATCACGTTGAATCAGAAATTTTGTGAAATTCCACTTGATCATTTCGGTGCCCATCACGCCGGGCGCGTGACTTTTCAGAAATTTGAATAAGGGATGTGCATCATCGCCGTTGACATCGACTTTTTCAAACATCGGAAAGCTCACACCATAGTTTCGCTCACAGAACGCGCTGATGTCATTGGCATCACCTGGTTCTTGATGTCCAAATTGATTGCAGGGAAATCCCAATACGCTAAAACCCTGTGCCTGAAATTCTTTATAGAGCGCTTCCAAACCCTTGTATTGCGGTGTATAGCCGCAATCACTGGCGGTATTGACGACTAACACGACTTGTCCTGCATACTCCATTAGATCAGCGTTGTCGCCATTCAGACGTTTGGCTTGAAATGCTATTGCGCTCATACGATGCCCAGATGTTGTGTGCCAGCTGAAAGATCTCGATTGCTGGCATCTTTGCCGCGCAGTTTGATCGCTAAACGTAACTCATTGACTGAGTCGGCATTGCGTAAAGCATCTTCATAAGTGATCAAATCAGCTTCGTGCAAATCGAACAGCGATTTATCAAAGGTAATCATGCCGAGTTCTTCAGATTTCTTCATGATCTCTTTGATTTCATGCACATCTCCCTTAAAAATCAAATCCGAAATCAATGGCGTATTGAGCATAATTTCAATCGCTGCGATGCGGCCTTTTTTACCGCGCAAGGGCACCAAACGCTGTGAAATAACGGCTTTTAAGTTCAAAGATAGATCCATCAATAATTGTGGACGACGTTCTTCGGGGAAGAAGTTAATCATACGATCCAAAGCTTGATTCGCACTATTCGCATGCAGGGTGGCTAAACACAAGTGACCGGTTTCAGCAAAGGCAATGGCCAGATCCATCGTTTCGCGTGAACGGATTTCACCGATCTGAATCACATCAGGTGCCTGACGTAGGGTATTTTTTAAAGCGATTTCCCAATCATCGGTGTCGATACCAATTTCACGTTGTGTAATGATGCAATTGCCATGTGGGTGCACATACTCAATCGGGTCTTCAATTGTGATGATGTGACCATAACTATTCGCGTTACGATGACCGACCATTGCCGCCAAAGTGGTCGATTTACCAGAACCAGTTGCGCCGACCATGATCACTAAGCCGCGTTTAGTCATACCGATTTCTTTGAGTTGATTCGGTAGACCTAACTCTTCAAACGTAGGAATCGCTGAGGTAATCGTCCGCAACACCATGCCAACCCGACCTTGTTGTAAAAAGGCGGAAACACGGAAACGTCCCAGCCCCGGTGGGTTGATCGCGAAGTTACATTCTTTCGTCGATTCAAATTCAGATGCTTGTCTATCGTTCATGATAGCGCGTGCTAAATCGACGGTATGCGCTGGTGATAACACTTGATTTGAGACGGGTGTTACCTTGCCATCAATTTTGAAAGCTGGTGGGAATTCAGCGGTAATAAAAAGATCTGAACCATTTTTGCTCAACATCAGTTTGAGCAAATCGTTCATAAATTTGGTGGCCTGGTCGCGTTCCATGAAACTTCCTTTTTTGATGTTTATTTATTGTGAATTGATTTTTGGAGTGGTATCAGCCAGGGAAGTTTTCTGGGATTTTCGCAGCTGCTCGGGCGGTCGCAGCTGAAATAACGTTACGGCGTAATAAATCCGATAAATTTTGATCCAATGTTTGCATGCCAACATTACTACCTGTTTGAATCGCAGAATACATTTGAGCGATTTTCGCTTCACGAATTAAGTTACGAATCGCTGGAGTACCCACCATAATTTCATGAGCTGCTACGCGACCAGAGCCGTCTTTGGTTTTTAATAAAGTTTGCGAAATAACAGCCTGTAAGGATTCGGACAACATAGACCTCACCATTTCTTTTTCTTCCGCTGGGAAAACGTCAACAATACGATCAATGGTTTTTGCGGCAGAAGAGGTATGGAGCGTTCCAAATACTAAGTGACCTGTTTCTGCGGCAGTTAATGCCAGTCGAATAGTTTCCAAATCACGTAATTCACCAACCAGAATCACGTCTGGATCTTCACGTAAAGCCGAGCGTAAAGCATTTGAAAAAGAATGTGTGTGTGGGCCGACTTCACGTTGGTTAATCAGACATTTTTTAGAGTCATGGACAAATTCAATTGGATCCTCAACGGTCAGAATATGTCCGTACTCACTTTCATTGACGTGATTTACCATGCCCGCCAATGTAGTTGATTTACCGGAACCAGTCGGTCCGGTTACCAGCACTAAGCCACGTGCTTTTAGTGCAAATTCAGCAAAGCACTTCGGCGCATTGAGTTGTTCCAGCGTCAGAATCTTTGATGGAATGGTACGCATAACCGCTGCGGCGCCACGTTCTTGATTAAACGCATTGACACGGAAACGCGCCAGACCCGGAATCGCGAAAGAAAAGTCACACTCCAGATTTTCTTCAAAATGTTTACGCTGACCATCGTTCATGATGTCGTAAATCAGCGCGTGCACATCTTTGTGTTCTAATGGCGGTAAATTAATCCGGCGCACATCGCCGTGTACGCGGATCATTGGCGGTAAGCCGGAAGATAGATGCAAATCGGATGCGTTATTCTTAACTGAAAATGCGAGAAGTTCTGAGATATCCATTTATAATCCGATACGAAATAATTGAAGGTGTGTTGAGCTTGTTGTGTGAATCATGCAATCCACATACCTGAGTGATTCATTTGACTGCTGCCTGATATTCTTTAATGCTGTTTTACGTCCTTGATTATGTCCTCAATCCCCCAAAACTTGCAAGCCGTGCATGAGGCAATTGCACTAAGTGCAGCTCGCTATGACAGGAATCCAACTGAAATTGCCTTATTGGCAGTATCTAAAACCTTTGGTGCAGAACAGGTACTACAAGCCTGGCAGGCTGGACAGCGTGCATTTGGTGAAAATTATGTGCAAGAAGGTGTCGATAAGATTGCAGAAGTTCGACGCTTGTTAGCGGATGATGGCGACTCTGAACAATTAGTCTGGCATTTTATCGGACCAATTCAAAGCAATAAAACACGTCTGATTGCGGAAAATTTTTCATGGGTGCATTCGATCGACAGAGGAAAAATCGCAACACGTTTATCTGAGCAACGTCCAGCAAGCGCGGGAAAGTTACAAGTCTGTTTGCAAGTGAATATCAGCGGTGAAGCGAGTAAAAGTGGCGTGACGCCAGATCAAGTGGACTCATTGGCAAAACATGTCGTTCAGTTGCCGAATTTATGTTTGCGTGGTTTGATGTGCGTGCCAGAGGCAAGCGAAGACGAAGCTGTGCAAAGACAGGCATTTCGTCAGTTAGCGGTGTTGCAGCGACAATTACAGACACAAGGAATTGCGGTGGATACTTTGTCGATGGGGATGAGCGCGGATATGCAAGCGGCAATCGCTGAAGGCAGCACCATGATTCGAATTGGCAGTGCAATTTTTGGGAAGCGAGATTATGCAGTCTAGTTTGCGAATAGCTTTTATCGGTGGCGGCAATATGGCCAGTGCCATGATCAGTGGTTTGGTCAAACAAGTCGCATCACCTGCACAGATTTATGTGATTGATGTCAATGCAGAAAATTTGCAAAATCTGTCTGATCGTTATCGGGTCAGTACCAGCGGTGTAATGGATGCGCGATTGCTAGAAATGGATGTCATTGTGCTGGCAGTGAAGCCACAGCAATTGCATGCGGTGGCCGAGAGTTTGCGTGTTTTTGTAAAAACGCAGTTGATTTTGTCCGTGGCAGCAGGCATTCGAGCCGCTGATCTGTCACGCTGGTTAGGAGGCCATAGCAAGATTGTTAGGGCAATGCCTAATACACCCGCTATGATCGGTCTTGGCATGACAGGACTGTATGCCATGGATGCAGTGATAGACGAAGAACGGGAATTGGCCGAGGCGATGATGCAAGCCGTTGGCGACTGTTTGTGGGTTGATAATGAATCGATGATAGACGCCGTGACAGCGGTATCTGGTAGCGGCCCGGCATATGTATTTTATTTTATCGAAGCAATGCAAGAAGCTGCAATGCAACTGGGTTTTGACGCAAGCCAGGCGCGCCAATTAGCCTTATCCACCTTCAACGGTGCGGCGCAGCTAGCGAAACAATCAGAAGAGCCAGTATCAAGCTTACGTGAACGCGTTACGTCAAAAGGCGGAACAACTTATGCCGCCTTGTGTAGTATGGACGACAGCGCAGTTAAAGCCGCGATTCATCAAGCAGTACAAGCTGCAGCGCTACGCGGTAAAGAATTGGGTGACGAGTTTGGACGACATTAATTGGCGACGATGCCGTACTCTTAGAATGACCCGCATCAACCACATCACTACAGCAAGGATTTGCAGCTTATGAAAACACCTAAGCGCTTACAGCCCTTAGTCGATGAAGGAATGATCGATGAAGTCTTGCGTCAATTGATGAGTGGCAAAGAGGCGACCGTCTTTGTAGTGCGTTGCGGTGATCAGATACGCTGCGCCAAAATGTATAAAGAAGCAGGACAGCGTAGCTTCAAACAGGCCGCTGCTTATCAAGAAGGGCGCACGGTGAAAAACAGCAGACAAGCACGTGCTATGCAAAAAGGTTCTAAGTACGGTCGCAAGATGCAGGAAGAGGTTTGGCAAAATGCCGAGGTTGATGCGCTGTATAAGTTAGCCGATGCTGGTGTGCGAGTGCCAACACCGTACATCTGTTTTGAAGGCGTTTTGCTGATGGATTTGGTCAGCACTGCCGATGGTCAAGTTGCGCCGCGTTTGAATGACGTTAGTCTGAGTTATGCGCAAGCCTTGGTGTACCACGAAGAGCTGATTCAGCAAGTGGTTTTGATGTTATGTGCTGGCATTATTCATGGCGACTTATCTGAATTCAATATACTGTTGAATGAACAAGGCCCAGTGATTATTGACTTGCCACAAGCAATTAATGCTGCTGGCAATATGGGTGCAGCAGCCATGTTGTACCGTGATGTGGATAATCTGAAAAACTACTTTAGTCAGTTCGCGCCAGAATTAGCCAAGACGCAGTATGGTAAAGAAATCTGGAATCTTTACGTCGCAGGTTTGTTACGACCTGATACCGTGTTGACTGGCATCGTGGCGGAAGACAAACGTCCGGTGGATGTGGGCGCGGTGATAGAAGAAATCGAATTGGCTCGCATGGAAGCCGAGGAAGAAGCGCAACGACGTTTGGCGAATTCTACTTTGTAGCAGAATTCGATTGCATCCTATTGTGATTCATGAGTGCCAGTTTTCCAACGTCGCAGCAATGGAATTAAGGGCATCAGCACTGGTGCAAATTTGAGCCATAAACGCCAGCTGGATACGCCAGTTTTCAATAACCACAAAATACGTTTGGGTTTGATGATTGTGAGCCCGGCAGCCAGTGCTGCGATTAAGATCGGTGATGCGCGAAGTGCTTTTGCGGTGCGCAGGCCAAGTTCGATGAATCGCAAATCATGCTGTAATTGTGCGCTTTGCCAAATCAGTTCTTGCCTTTGCTGACGACAACGCTCGACTAATGCCAAGCGTTTGGCTTGTAGCTGTTGTTGACGGTTGCTGTGAGCAATTTTTGGCATCGCTTAAAAGCCCTCGCTATCTTCAGCAGACTTGTTTGCCTTGGACGCAGCTTGAGTAGAATCCTGTGTCACGTTTGCTGAGCTTTGGCGTAGCGTTTGCAAATCGTTTTGTAGCTCGTTCAAACTCGCGCTGAATAAGCGTGGTTTGTTTTTTATCGCTGATCTAAGATAAAGCACGATAGACAAAGTGGCGATTCCAAATAGCGTAATTAGTCCAAATAAAGCCAATTCGCGGTGGCTATCCCAAAACAGAATCAGCACCAAGAGAATGATGAGTAAGATGCTCACGATACCGCAAAACAAGGCAAACAAAGATAGAAGAAAATAGCCAGCATAGCGACCAAATTCTTCTTCGATTTCGACCGAGGCCAATTCTAATCGCGTGTGTAGCGTCTCAATTAGACTGGTACCCAGTCGAACGATGGAATCCGTGATTGCCATCTGGTTTATTTATTTCTGGCGATGAGTAAGCCTACCAATAAGCCGACACCAGCAGCGATCCCCGCCGTTTTCCAAGGGTTATCATGGACATAGGCATCGGTGGCGTGCGCCGCGTCTTTAGTCTTTTGTACGACAACCTCTTCAATGCGGTGGATTTCTTGTTTGGCGTTTTTCAAGGTTGCTTCGAGTTTATCTTTGGCACTTTGAAAACCGTCACCCGCTTGTTGTTCTGAATTCTTAATCAGTTCTTCCGCGTCTTTCAGAACTTGTGTGAGTTCGCGCATCAGGTTGGCTTTGTGTTGATCGGCTGAATTCATGGTATTTCCCTTTTTCAAAATGAGCTAACAAAGAACATAGAATAGAACAAGAACAAAGTACATCGAAAATCAGTCTAGAACTAAAAGCGATTTTTGTTTTGCGTTAGCGCAAAATAGTGACATTTATATTGATATTGATGGCGACATTGATTGTGAAATTGAATAGGAACAAGCTAGGCGATGATTTCACTTAGCGCAGTAAGTAGTCAATGACAATACCAGAGAAAACCGCCGCGCCCAACCAATTATTATGACGGAAGGCCGCAAAGCATTTTGCCCGATCACGCTCTTTGATTAAGCTGTAGTGATAAATTGCGATTAATCCAGCAAGCACAACGCCAATGATAAACGGCCAGCTTAAGCCAAATTGTAGACCGCAAGTGAGAATAAGCAATAAAGAAATGAGGTAGCTGAGCATGATTGCCAGCACATCCCAGTTCCCGAAAGTGATGGCCGAAGTTTTAATGCCGATCTTCAAATCATCTTCCCTATCCACCATCGCATACTCGGTGTCATAGGCAATTGCCCAAAATACATTGGCGACTAAGAGCCACCATGCCTGTGTTGGAATCACATCATTTACAGTAGCAAAGGCCATTGGTATGCCGAAGCCGAAAGCGATTCCGAGGTAAGCTTGCGGGATCGCAAAAAAACGTTTGAAATAGGGATAAGAACCCGCCACGATCACTGCGACTACTGATAATTGTTTGGTCAGCGCATTGAGTGGCAAAATCAGTGCGAAAGATAGCAGTGCCAAGAGTACGGCTACCATGACTGCTTCCCATGATTTGATCTTGCCGCTGGTGAGTGGCCGTTCTGCCGTGCGCTGCACATGCTTGTCGAAATCGCGATCTGCGTAATCATTAATTGCACAACCAGCTGAACGCATTAAGGTGGTACCTAAACAGAAAATCACTAAATGCTGCCACGATGGCTGACCGTCAGACGCAATCCATAATGCGCTTAGTGTTGGCCACAGCAAGAGCAAAATGCCGATAGGTTTATCCAAACGTACCAGTTTGAAATAGAGGGTTAAACGAGTGGTGAAGAAATTCATGAGATGCGCAGGTTCATAGACTTATGAAGAATGCGCATTATAGAGTTATTCTGGAACAGTCGGTGCGTGTGAGTACGTGCTTTATTGCGCGACCGCCTCAACATCCAGCATGGTTACCCCTGCTAAATTACAGTCTAAGACTGCTTGCCGGATGGCTTCAATTGCTGCATGGCGAGTAAAGCTCTTGCGCCAGGCAATGACCACGCGGCGATCCGGGGCGCGGTTGCTGAAAGGAACATAGCGCAACATGCTGTCTTTTGCGTGCAAATCCGAGACGGATGCCATGGGGAGGACGGTGATCCCAATTCCAGACGCGACCATGTGGCGTATAGTTTCTAGTGACGAGCCTTCAAAGGTGCGGGCAATGCCATCGCTAGCAGTGGAAAAACGCGCCATTTCTGGGCAAACTTCCAAAACCTGGTCGCGGAAGCAATGACCACTGCCAAGTAATAACATGGTTTCGGATTTTAATTCTTCTGCAGAGACGGATGAGCGATTTGCCCACGGATGGTCTTTTGGCATAGCAACTACAAAAGGCTCATCATATAAGGGCTGCACCATCATCCCGTGATCTGGCAAAGGCAGAGCCATAATCGCAGCATCGAGCTCACCTTGACGTAATAATTCCATCAATTTGACGGTGAAATTTTCCTGCAAGATCAGTGGCATTTGCGGCACTTTAGCGATCATGCTTTTTACTAAGCCAGGTAACAGATAAGGGCCGATCGTGTAAATAATGCCAAGTCGGAAAGGGCCGTTTAAGGGATCCTTGTTTTGCTTCGCGATTTCCTTGATTACTGCGGTTTGTTCTAACACGCGCTCTGCCTGTGCGACAATCTGTGCACCTAAAGGCGTGGTAGAAACTTCTGTACCACCACGTTCGAATATGGTCACGCCTAATTCATCTTCGAGTTTTTTAATTGCTACAGATAATGTTGGCTGAGCGACAAAACAAGCCTCCGCCGCGTGTCCAAAATGCTTTTGGCGGGCAACTGCAACAATGTATTTTAATTCGGTAAGTGTCATGTAATCAGTGTGGCACAGACTGGGGCTTTAGTCAGTAGGTGCTTTTGCATTTTTTTAGAAAAAATTAAAAATATTGCCTAAGCGTTTTTAGACCTTGGATTTGCAACTGATCGGCATAGTGGCTGATACATCATTAAAGTGACCTTTGCACAAGCTACTGCACGCCCGAATGTTGAATCTTTGACCGCTCATGACAGTTGTGTAGCAGTCTCTTGAATGGAGAAGTGTATTGAAAATCAATTGTTCTTGAGTTAACTCGCCTATTTTTTAGTTCACATTCTCTCTCAATCCTACTCACATACCCTTGAAGCGCCAAGCATAAGTCTGGCTAACTTTCAGTTGCTCTGCATGGTTTTTTAGCTCGACCAGAATATTTCCCATCTCATCGCGACGCGCGCGGGCGATTGCATGTGGATTCACCATCGTGCTGCGATGAATTTGCCAGAATTGATCTGGTGCTAATCCTTTTTGTAATTCTTTGATGGAGGTGCGAATATGGCCTTCATCATCGGCGCTGACCACGCGGGTATAGCGCAAATCGGATTCGAAGAATAAGACTTCCTCAATCGGAAATAGCTTGATGGTATTGCCAGAGCTGGCGCTAATCCAACGTATTCTTTCGGCTTCTTGTGGCGCCCGCAGTCGTTGATCTAACGCCGCCATCACTTGGATTAAATCTTTTGGTGTGGTACCTGCGCTGAGTTGCTCTTTGATGCGCAAAACTGTGTGCTGCAAACGTTCCTCTGTGATTGGCTTGAGCAAGTAATCAATTGCACCGAGTTTAAACGCTTCAATCGCATGATTATCGTATGTCGTGGTAAACACAACCCG
>DLGN01000376.1 GCA_002482715.1 Oxalobacteraceae bacterium UBA7693 | reverse complement strand
CATTCAGGCGATTGCCGCCTGTGATCAGTAACTTATCCATGTTTATTGAAATTCTTCCGGAGTTAAAGTTTTCATCGACAAAGCATGAATTTCTTCACGCATGCGGTCGCCCAAAGCGGCATACACCAGTTGATGACGTTGAATCAAACGCTTGCCTGCAAAAGCGGGAGAGACGATTACGGCGGTGAAATGTTGACCGTCGCCTTCGACTTCCAGATGGGTACATTCCAAGCCGGAAGCGATGTAGTTTTTAATTTGTTCTGGTGTAGGAAACACGATGTGTCTTTCTAAAATATTTTTAAAATTTACTTTGTAATGTTCTTCAATACTGCAATTCAGTGTTGCACTCAGTGACGTAACTTATAACCACTGCGCAGCATCTGCATTGCGACGGCAGTCAACGCGACTAGGAAGATAGTAACAATCACCAAACTACGTACAGGATCAACATCCGATTGCCCTGAAAAGCCGTAACGAAAACCATCAATCATGTAGAAGAAGGGATTGAAATGTGAAATCGTTTGCCAGATTGGCGGCAGCGAATTAATCGAATAAAACACGCCAGACAAAAAGGTCGCAGGCACAATCACGAAATTTTGAAAGCCTGCGAGCTGATCAAACTTCTCTGCCCAAATGCCAACAATTAAACCCATCGTGCCGAGTACGAAAGCACTCATCAAAGCGAATACAGCAATCCACAAAGGAGCGCTAAAACTCAAATGCGCAAACCAGGCCGTCACCACAAACACGCCGAGACCCACTGCCAGACCTCGTACTACGGCCGCTAACACATAGGCAAAAAACATTTCCCAATGCGAGAGCGGCGGCAACATGATGAACACCAAATTGCCAGTAATCTTTGATTGGATCAAAGACGAAGAAGCATTCGCAAACGCATTTTGCAAAACACTCATCATCACCAAACCGGGAATCAAAAACGCCATATAAGTAACGCCATGTACTTTGACATGACCTTCGAGTGCCTGACCAAAAATCAGCAAGTACATCATCGCCGTCATGATCGGAGCCGTAATCGTCTGCGTCGCGACTTTCCAGAAGCGTAAGACCTCTTTATACAATAAGGTGCGGAAGCCTATCATTGCGGATTTCCTCCGCCCATAATTTGTAAGAACACATCTTCCAAATCGGCTTGTTGTAAGTGCAGGTCTTCAATCACGCAACCCGCAGTACGCAGATTCGCGAGTATGGGTTCAACTTCAGCGTAATTGGTAATGCGCAAAGTAAAACTATTGGCTTCTGCTTGCGTGTCTGCTGGAATAATTAAACTATGCAAAGACGACGGCAACTCACCTTGTGCCAACTGTATTTTCATCTGCGAACCCGAGATACGCTTAATCAGAGCGGACATGGTATCGAGCGCCACCACTTTACCTGCTTTGAGCATCGCAACCCGATTGCACAAAGCTTGCGCTTCTTCCAGATAATGCGTGGTCAACACGATGGTATGACCTTCGCGATTTAGGCGTGCAATGAATTTCCATAGGGTCTGGCGTAATTCAACATCGACACCTGCAGTCGGCTCATCCAAAATGATGACTGGCGGCTTATGTACGAGTGCCTGCGCCACTAAAACTCGGCGCTTCATACCACCGGACAAAGCACGCATGTTCGCATCAGCTTTATTCGTCAGATCGAGATTTTCCATGACCTCATCGATCCAAGCGTCGTTATTCTTGATGCCGAAATAACCGGATTGCAAGCGCAGCGTTTCTCGTACGGTGAAGAAGGGATCGAACACCAATTCTTGCGGCACCACACCGAGTTTGCTACGTGCAGCACGGTAATCACGCACGACATCATGGCCTTTTACCAAAACTTGTCCAGAATCGGCGCGATTTAAACCCGCAATTATCGAGATGAGCGTGGTCTTACCAGCACCATTCGGTCCAAGTAAACCAAAAAACTCGCCCTCTTCAATCGAGAGAGAAACGCCACCTAAAGCCTGTAGCGGTTTGCCGGCAGACTGATAGGATTTTTGTACGTTGCTAATTTGTATGGCGGCCATGTGGCATTCGCGCTTATGCGTATTGATTGTGAACTGAGTGCTAGTAAAAATAATCTGTAGTTGGCATGTCATTTCTTAGTGAGCACTTAGCTCGACCGCTTCGAAATAAGAATACCAAAACAAGATCACGACAATTGCCGTGAAAACCTTCGATTATAGGGGATTTTGTCTGATTACGGGTTGCGCTTTATTGAACCGCTTGTATAGACAAATTGATATAGATGGCTTGAGGATCAATGTCGCTCAGGTGTGGCGGCTTCGACGAGTTTAAAGAAATCAGTCAATCCATAGAGCGAAATTAGGCTTATCAAGCTCGCTGGGACGCCGATAAATTGCAGACTGCGGTTAAGGGATTGTGCCTGACGTTGCCAAGCCAACATGACCGCCACCGCAGCAGAATCAACGATCTGCAATGGTGTCATATCTATTTGTTCAGAGCCAGCATGAATAGCCTGCAAGCCCGCTTCTGAAACGGACACTGCGTTACGCAAACTTAATTCTTGATCTTGCAAGACCATGCTGAGCTCCGACATTCTATAAATAATTAATTCTTCGCAGAAGCTGATGCCAGCTTCTTATTTTTTTCAGTCAAAGTTTTGATCAAACCGTCAACGCCATTTTTATTTACTTCAGCTGAAAAACTACCTTTGTAAGTTTCTACTAACCAAGCACCGAGAACATTGATATCAAAAATCTTCCAACCCGATGCTGTTTTCTCTAAGCGATAACTCAATTGCAGAGGTTCACCACGGGTCTGAATGACCAAACTTTTTACTTCGACTTCAGTATCATCTGGCGCGCTGCGAAATGGTTTAAATTCAACGCGCTGATCACGAATTTGGGTAATAGCACCTGAGTAGGTATGAATCAGCAAAGTGCGAAATTCTGTCACCAATTGCTTTTGCTGCTCTGGTGTAGCTGTACGCCAGCTTTTACTCACAGCTAATGAAGTCATACGTTCAAAATTAATATGCGGCAGAACCTTCACTTCAACCAAATCATTAATCCGCTGGCGATTGCCAGATTGAATACTCTTATCTGTTTTCGCAGCATCGATGATTTCTGTGCTCAGACGCTTAATCAAGGCGTCCGGGGCTTCTTGCGCGTGCACAGAGGCAATAAAACCAACACTTAAACATAAACTTACTAAGAACTGACTAATTTTTTTCATCATATTTTCCTGACTTATGGGATTCATTCTTTAAACTGCATTGATGCGTTAACCGTACTCGATGGCATTTGGTTGACGCAAACTATCTCCCTCGCACCTGCCCGTCATGTTAAATGGACAAAGTACACTTTTCGAACTATTCCTGTTCTTCTTTTTTACCAGCACTAATCTGGCTTTCTCTTCTTTGTAAATATGCACCCCGAATGAACACATATTTATCTAAAGCAGCTTCCTCAATCAAACTAACAGCATCTAAAGCTGAGGCGCGTTTATCAATCACTTTCAATACCGACGTAGAATTTTTCACCGCTGTTGAAGTCTGTGAATACAAAATATCCCCTTTGAAATCTATCGGCGTCGCAATTGTGTCACGCAAAGTTGATGCCCCCAAAATCGGCAGCATCACAAAAGGCCCGGCAGGTACGCCCCAAACGCCTAGTGTTTGTCCAAAGTCTGCACGATGTTTGGGCATACCCGCAGCGCTCGCAATGTCGATCAGCCCCGCTAAACCGATGGTTGTGTTCACACCGAAACGCAAAATATCATTGACACCGTCACCGATATTTCCTTGCAAAACATTATTCACCGCGGTCCAGACATCGCCAATATTGCTAAAGAAATTACCTATCCCTGTTTGCACAAAATCTGGCGTCATCGATTGATACGCTTGCGCCGTTGGTTTTAACACCGAGGCATCAAGACTCTCGTTGAAATTGAACATGGAACGATTAAAGCCTTCCAATGGGTCATCGGGATTATTACCGATACCCGTGGTTTCACTGACTTTCTCTAAGGTGACCAATGCCTTCGACTTCACTTTCGTCACCGTGGAACAAGCGGTCATTGTCATACCAAATATGCACAACACCAACAAGCGCACACCCACAGTACGCAAGGTCATTAAATTTAAAAAGCGAAAACTCATTTTTGTTCTTCCTTACCTTCCGCTGCTTTACTGAACAAGAATTGACTGATCAAGTTTTCCAGAACAACAGCTGATTGCGTCATAGTGATTTTGTCACCTGCCGCTAAATTTTTCACATCACCGCCAGCTTCTAAACCGATGTATTGTTCACCGAGTAAACCCGCAGTCAAAATCTTCGCCGAAGAGTCTTTAGGAAAGCTATAGCGCTTTTCCATCTTCAAAGTGACTGTCGCCTGAAAACTCTTGTCATCGAAATTAATTGAACTAACACGACCAACCACCACACCCGCGCTCTTGACTGCTGCGTTTGGCTTGAGACCGCCAATATTGTCAAACTTTGTGGTGACATCGTAGGTCTGCTCAAATGACAGGCTGCTCATATTGCCTGCCTTGAGCGCCAAAAACAAAAGCGACGCCGCGCCTAACAGAACAAACACACCCACCCACAAGTCTATCGATTTCTTTTCCATCATTTACCTCTGACTAAAATCCATTTGTGCACAAGGACGACAAATGCGATTATAAAAATTCAAATTTGAAAAACAGTTTTATTGGAACATCCAGGCGGTCAACAAGAAATCCAACCACAATACCAGCAGCGATGAAATCACCACCGTGCGAGTCGTAGCACGTGCCACGCCTTCAGGAGTTGGGGTTGCTTCATAACCTTGATAGAGCGCCACAAAAGTCACCGCAAAACCGAACACAATACTCTTGATAATGCCATTCCCAAGATCATTCCAAATATCCACACCCGCCTGCATTTGCGACCAAAACGAACCGCTATCCACACCGATTAAGGAAACACCAACCAGATAACCACCAATGATGCCCATTGCATTAAAGATCAACGTCAATATAGGCAATGCGATAACGCCAGCAATAAAACGAGGGGCGACGACACGCTGCAAAGGATTGACGGCCATCATTTCCATGGCAGCCAATTGTTCACCGGCTTTCATCAAACCGATCTCTGCTGTTAATGATGTACCAGCGCGTCCGGCAAATAGCAGAGCCGTCACCACAGGCCCGAGTTCTCGCACCAATGACAATGCCACTAATAAACCAAGTGCTTCTTCCGAACCGTAGCGATTCAGCGTGTAGTAACCCTGGTAGCCAAGCACAAATCCAACGAACAATCCTGAGATTGCGATAATCACCAAAGAGTAATTACCAATAAAATGAACTTGATCAGCGATCAACTGGGGTCGACGCCACAAGCTTGGTGCGTTAATCACAATACTGACGAAACTACGACTGGCGTGCCCGAGATTTTCTATAATTTCGCGCGTAGAACGACCAAGACGACTGACTAAATTCACGATCATGTCTGGTCTCCAGAATTTGACTTCAAACCAATTTCTTGCGCCATTGATTTACCTGGATAGTGGAATGGTACAGGCCCATCACTTTCTGCATGCACAAATTGTTTCACATAGGGATCGGTTGATTCCAACATCTCTTTCGGTGTACCTTGCGCCACAATTTTTCCTTGCGACAGGAAATAAACGTAATCGGCGATAAGGAAAGTCTCATGCACGTCATGCGATACCAAAATACTGGTAGAACCAAGCGCGTTATTTAGATTACGAATCAAAGTTGCCGTCACCCCCATCGAAATAGGATCAAGTCCAGCAAATGGCTCGTCATACATAATCAACTGTGGATCAAGTGCAACCGCGCGAGCCAAAGCGACGCGACGCGCCATACCACCGGAAATTTCAGATGGCTTTAACTTTGCTGCATTACGCAAACCAACTGCGTTTAACTTCATCATCACCAAATCTTGAATCATGCTGTCTGGCAACTTGGCATGCTCACGCAATGGAAATGCGACGTTATCGAAAACGCTTAAGTCAGTAAACAAAGCGCCGTGCTGAAACAGCATGCCCATCTTGCGACGTAAAGCATATAAACCGGATGTATTTAATTGATGAACAATTTCACCATTGACAGCAACATGACCACGCTGCGGTGTAATTTGGCCACCGATCAGACGCAAAATGGTAGTTTTACCAGAACCAGATCCCCCCATCACGGCGATCACTTTGCCACGCGGAAAATCCATATTCAAACCGGACAAAATATGCCGATTACCATAGCCAAACTGCAAATCACGAATTTCAACTAGATTGGGCACGACGATTGATTTCTGAAATAAAAACGAGATTGTAAACTAGAACGGGAAATTGAGTTGCCTTCCCATGCTATGAAAAATGTAACGAAATAATTAAATTTAACAAAAATCGAAAATTTTTTAATTAAATTCAAAAAAATTAATTTTATCCAAATTAAATTCTATTGCGTCGCGCAAATTTAGTAAAAATAAATGAACCTAAAGTCAGCAATTTTAATTATTTCGTCTATTTGTGGTGTTTTACATATCGAAAAACCACTTAAAACACGCTGCTAAGACATCAAAGTCTGGGTGAAGTTTGATGCGAAACCAAATTTATTTAGATCGGCTTACATCGCAAGCCCAAAGGTATCGTCAAACAACACTAAAGCGCAGCCACATTTGAAGATATGGTGCGATAGATGGTGCGGTGTTTGAGAGATGAATATTAGCTAGTTTGCCCACTACAAATCAGCATCTGCTTACGTTCTTCGGTGAATTTCCACCAGGCTTGTGGCGGCTCACCTGCCATAAAACGCGTAATAGATATAAACACGTCAATCATGCAAGGATCGTGTCTTTGCTGCGTCAGCACACACAACTCCTGATACATCTGGAGAGGGTCGCGTCCAATTAATTGCTCAGGATAAGTGATACCCAACAAAATCAAATCTGCAGCACATGCCTTACCGATGTTCGGCAAATCAGTCAGACCTCGCAGGTGTTCACGACAAACTTTATTAGGATGCATAAGTAGAAATTTCGTTGGTAACTCAGTGGTAACTCAATCAGCTAAGGACTGTTCTTCAAACATCTTAGTTTGTTCATTCCATAAATATTCCACTTCATGCGTAAAGGGAAGGTCAATCAGTGACCGAAATTTATCGTCAATATTGAGAACCGCACCCAAGGAAACGAAATGCCAGTTTTTGGCATCATCGCAATACTCATCAGTCTCATCACCGGCGACCAAACTCCAGCCACTGAACCGACGCTCAATATCTTCAGCGTCGAGTGCTTCGCGATAAAGCATGTTCACTGGACGCCGATCTTGCAACACCGCACTAGTAACAAAACATCGTTCGGTATACTTATCTGCCAAGCTGGGAATTGGATCATCTTTTTGGGATTGAATAATATGACAAGAAGAAAAAGCGATCTCATCATGTAAATGCAAGTCAGAAATAAAACGCGGCGTATTATCTAATCTACCTAGAAACTGATCTCCGTCACGAGAGATAATTTCAACCCACATGCGCTCGGCAGTACACCCCTGATCATTTTCAGTTTCGCATTCAAAAATCAGCTTAATCAGATCACCCGCTTGCAGTTGCGCGATTAGCTCCGCTGAAGGTAGATAAAAAGTGTAAGGTGCTTCAATCGCACGACCTGATACATCTTCGAGTGTCCACGTTTTTGTCATGATGATTTGGTTTGATGTTTGAAGTTATTAGTCTACTCGAAAAAGTCCCTAGGATTAAACAGTGCCAAGCTCGAATCTACACAAACAATCGGCACTATTCGACAGTTTTTTTCCAAATTCATTGACCGATGACGCAATCAACAGCAATATCCTCAACGAGTACTTACAAGTGAATTTCAAGCTTCGAAAAATTTAACGAATATGCAGTTTCACATGCGAAGTTTCCAATGAAATTAAGCATTCCATATTGCGACAGCAACTAAAGAGAACATGCGAGCACACGAACTTAAAGATATTGCTGCGGGGATTTGCGGCTCTTTCATCAGTCGAAACAATGAAATAGAAGGATACTGGGCGCTGGGAAAGATCTATCTGTATGCAAAAGAATTGAAACTCAAAAGCGTAGAACTAGATTTACTAAAGAAGAATAGTCATCTCAATCCAACGATATATTCTGGTGTCCTTGCGTATTACGCGTTGTGGCTAAGAAATCGACTACTGAAAACTCACAATGGACATGATGTATGTAAAGCCACGGTCACACTAAACTTTCATATTTCAAACGATACAGTACATTTACCCCGTCGCGAAACTTGGGGAGACTTATTCGAAGTTTCGGTCGTCATTTCAAACACGAAGGGGCGTGAAGCAAAGAAAAAAAATTACGGCTATTGCGCGCCACATGATCCTAATCGCGAATCAAGAAGTTGCCGCTAACAAAAAACATCTGAGCAAAATAGAAGAACTAACGATTAATGAAATCAAGCAAAAACATCGCTAAATGATCAATGATTCAAGCGGCTCTCTCAATCACAAACACATCTATCATAAAGATGTACAAATGCGGCAACGCAGCATTTTAATTTCTTAGAATCCCCCTTCACTTAGCAAAATAAATCAAGCACAAAATTTCTTAGACAAGATCAACAAACAAGCTATCTTTACTTGCCAATAGCATGTGTTTTGTGGATACTTTGCGCCAGAAAGATTGAAGGCTTTCGAGGCGTTTAACTCCACAAGATTTAAACGCCACAATTAAAAAGGAATGCTGCGCCACAACAAAGGTGCAGTAAAAAATGACCACAATTGCCTAACGTTGCTTAACAAAATTGAGCAAGGAGACAAACCATGCCACACTCAGAACCGTTACGTCTGCACGTACCGGAACCTACCGGCCGTCCCGGCCAGACTACCGATTTTTCTTATTTACGACTATCGCCTGCGGGTGAAGTGCGACGCCCTGAAGTGGATGTCACACCGGTCGATACGCGCGATATCGCTTACTCGCTGATACGCGTGCTCGATGAGCAGGGCAATGCGGTTGGTCCATGGGTTCCAGACATCAGTATAGAAACTTTGCGCGCCGGGATGCGGGCGATGATGAAAACGCGGGTGTTCGATTCGCGTATGTTGATCGCGCAGCGCCAAAAGAAAATGTCCTTCTACATGCAAAGCTTGGGCGAAGAAGCGATTGGTGCCGCGCAAGCGATGGCATTAAATCGTGACGACATGTGTTTCCCGACCTATCGCCAGCAAAGTATCTTGATGGCGCGTGACGTACCTTTGCATGGTTTGATTTGTCAATTGATGTCGAACGAAGATGACCCGCTAAAAGGTCGCCAACTGCCTGTCATGTATTCGATTAAGGAAGCTGGCTTCTTTTCAATTTCCGGCAATCTCGCGACGCAATACATACAAGCAGTCGGCTGGGCGATGGCATCGGCGATTAAGAACGATACCAAGATCGCGTCGGCGTGGATCGGTGATGGTGCAACAGCTGAAGCAGACTTCGATACGGCACTGACTTTTGCCCACGTCTATCACGCGCCGGTGATTTTGAATGTGGTGAATAATCAATGGGCGATCTCGACTTTCCAAGCAATTGCTGGTGGTGAGAACACCACTTTCGCAGCGCGTGGCGTCGGCTGTGGCATTGCCTCTTTACGCGTTGATGGCAATGATTTCCTCGCTGTCTACGCAGCGTCAAAATGGGCGGCAGACCGTGCTCGCAACAATCTTGGCCCAACATTGATTGAATGGGTTACCTATCGCGCAGGTCCACATTCGACCTCGGATGATCCATCCAAATATCGTCCTTTGGATGATGCAAATCATTTCCCTTTGGGCGATCCTATCGCTCGTTTAAAACAATACTTGATCAATCAAGGAGCATGGTCAGAACAAGAACATGAGGATACCCAAAAAGAATTAGAGGCGATGGTGATCGCTGCACAGAAAGAAGCCGAGAAATTTGGCTCTCTGGCAGACAACCATGTATTTAGTCCCGCAGAAATGTTTGAGGACATCTATGAACAAATGCCTGAGCATTTGCGTCAGCAACGCCAACAATTGGGGATCTAAAGATGAGCAACGATGTAAAGGGAAAATCCACGCCCATGACCATGATCCAAGCGCTGCGTTCAGCGATGGATGTGATGTTGGAGCGTGATGATAATGTGGTGGTGTTCGGGCAAGACGTTGGCTACTTCGGTGGCGTGTTCCGTTGTACCGAAGGTCTGCAAAAGAAATATGGCAAATCGCGTGTGTTTGATGCACCGATTTCAGAAAGCGGTATCGTCGGCGCCGCAGTCGGCATGGGCGCTTACGGTTTGCGTCCTGTAATCGAAATTCAATTTGCTGATTATATTTACCCAGCTTACGATCAAATCGTATCGGAAGCGGCGCGTTTGCGTTTCCGTTCGGCGGGTGATTTCACCGCTCCGATGACGATACGCACACCTTGCGGTGGTGGTATTTATGGTGGTCAAACCCATAGCCAAAGTCCAGAAGCGGTGTTCACGCATGTCTGTGGTTTGCGCACCGTGATGCCTTCCAATCCT
>DLGN01000327.1:4812-10950 GCA_002482715.1 Oxalobacteraceae bacterium UBA7693 | reverse complement strand
CAGGCTCTTATTCCGCATAGCCCCTGATTCCAACGAATCAGGGGCTTTTGCTTTTAGAGCGCCTTCTACTCTTCATTCCCTACCGCGATCGTCTGCCAGATCTGTTTAGGTTCGTTTGTCAATCCAGACAAGAGTGAATCAAGTTTCAACCATTTACCCAGCTATCTTTTTACTGACATCTAGCGAATATGTTAATCATTCAGCGATTGGATAGTTCAGTATCAGCAAGCTGACAAGGCAGGCTATTCGCTACGGTATAATGCACCTCTTAGCATTGATTACTCAATTCAAACTGAACGAACACAAAGCATCAAATGTTGCATCAATTTACTTGTGGCGCGTTGATTTGAAGAAGCTTGATTTCTGCCAACACTTAACAGATTTTTCGTACATTTTATTTTTCAATAATAGTTAAATTGAAAACTAAAAATAGTCGGGATCTCTTTCACTCTCATTTATCTCTCTTGGTATCATGGAAGCATTTCTTGTATCCACATTTGCAGTCAGTATCGGTGAAATTGGTGATAAGACGCAATTGTTGGCGCTGTTACTCGCCGCGCGATACCGCAAACCGGTGCCGATCATTTTGGGCATTTTGCTCGCTACACTAGCAAATCACACCCTCGCTGGGCTAATTGGTCAGTGGGTCGTTAGCCATATCTCTGCAGATATATTACGCTGGGCACTAGGACTTTCATTCCTTGCTATTGCGATATGGACTTTAAAGCCAGATGAGATTGATGACGGCACGTTGAATGAAGGTCGGTTTGGGGTGTTTATGCTGACATTCATCAGCTTTTTCTTTGCTGAAATTGGTGATAAAACGCAATTGGCCACAGTGGCCTTAGCCGCAAAATATAGTGAATTAAGCATGGTTATTGCAGGGACCACTTTAGGCATGCTGATAGCGGATGTTCCTGCTGTATTTTTAGGGAAAGTGGCTTCACCCAATTTCCCATTTCACTATGTCAGATGGCTAGCTTCAGCAGTGTTTGCAATTTTGGGTGTTTTAGTTTTGCTGAATTTAAGTGGCATGTGAGCAATTGCTGCTATGGTTTATCGAGAAGTTGGTGTAATTTTTTGCCTAATTGTTTTAGGCCTGTATTTCCGGATAGAAAGTACTTATGAGCGCATATGTTTTGCCAAAAGGAACCGTTGTCAAAGTTGGATCTCTGTCGCGAGATCTGTATTCTTTTTTTAATCAAGGAATACCCGAGAACATGCCACGTGTTGGCTTGCAAAGCCAAGAGTCTTCATCGACATTTGAAAGTCAAGAGGGCATTTATATTGGCGAGCTGATGGCATATTTCTCAGCAGCTGCGCAATTCTGCCAGGCTACCGCTGTGATTTACGCAGAGCATAGTAATGTGATGGAGAACTTCGTACAGCAGTTGCAAATCATGCGGGGGCAAAAACCGGTTATGGAAGGTTTGGAAACGATCTCCATTCAGATCGGTTTACCTGTGGTCTTGGAAATTACGCTGGATGAAGATTGTGAAGTATTTGCAGATACGCATTTTGAATCAACAGATAAAAGTGAAAAATGTTGGAAGCATTGGCGCAGCGTTGTGCTGATGCGTAAAGGTGGCATGCCGGCGCACTGGATTAAAAAATTTTACTTTCCCCGATTACTTGATTATCGCGATGTCGAGAGCAGTAAAAGTCCACGTGTACTAGAGCAAACGATTGATAGTTCCTTGATGGTCGGTGGCATGATGCAGGTTTGGCACAAAGATGCACCAGCCGACTTGCTAATGGCGTTTAAGAAGCAATATGGAACAATCAATTTTTCGCAAAACTTGCCTTTTGATGCGAATTCACTTGAACGATTTTTTAATTTTAACAGCATGATAGACCCCGCAAGCAGATTGTTAAACCAGCTAACAATATGGCAGGACATTGATGCCTTGGCGAAGAAGCAGGGAATTCCCTTGCAGTGAGTATCCTAACGCTTCATCATCGCACTCATTAACTGGCCTTTTAAGGTTTTGATGAGTGCGGTTTCATCTGGCGGAACTCCTTCATTTGCAGGTAAGCAGCGATCCGCATAAAATAAGCCTAGCGGTTTATTTTCTATGACCAGAGGCAAAATAATAAAGCTACGAGCATCCGGCAGCAAACGTTTATGCCAGCCTGGCAAGATGGCTTGAATTTTTGGATTCAAAGCATCTTCAATCATCAGGTCTACATTATTGTTCATTGCGACATGAAAGATGGAATTTTCAGTTTCCACAGGAAATTGAAACTCCTTCTGTCGCTCGATATACTTTTCACCAACAGAAATGCGAGCAGTGTATTTTCCCTGTTGTAAGTCCCGTAAGCAGGCGGTTGCAAAACGGAATCCCATCGCGCCATATAAAGTTTCCAGCACAAGCAGCACCAGATCATTCAATTTCAGCTGTTTTGATGCCAACATTTGCGTGGCATCTTGGACACCAGCGAGCAAAAGATCGCGTGCATTACTTGGTTTTCCACTTGGATGTCGGGTAACCGATTGTAATTGTTGGGCATCAAACGCAGGCAGCATAAATTCATTACAAAAATCGCTGTCACGCACTACCGGAGCGTTTGCGACATGATTCAATGTTGCCAGTGGAACCTCTAAAGTAATCGCTAGTTGACGTGCTTCCTTATCGACATTTTTGAAAACTTCATCAAGCTGAGTTGCATTAAAATCTAATGCACTACCAAAGCGTTTCACGAGTTGTTCACAACCTTGTTCTATCGATATCTCACCAGGCGTACTTTGTACCATCACTATTGCGAGCTCTTCACTAAAAGTAGCGACTTGCTTAATCCATTCAGAATCTTGTAGGGTCTTTTTAGCGTGGCCGTAAATTGGCTGCAATGCGAAGATGATACTGTCAGGAATTTTCCAATCGTATAAAACGCTCTGACCGAAGCGTTCAAAACTGCAACCTAATAATTGATTGCAAATTTCATTTGTTTGTACGGGATCCGATGAGCTTAAGCTGAGAATTTTCTCATATAGCGGGTGGTCAAAAGCGGCAACCAAGATACGACCAATATTTTTAAACAGCGCTGCAACGGCGGCCTCCTCACTTTTGGGATGGCGATTTCGCCTAGCAATTTCACGCGCCGCCACACTAGCACATAAAGCTTGCACCAGTTCTTTTCGGACAGATTGTGCTTGTTTGTGATCTTTGAACCCATCCACCAATAAAGTCGCCATAGCGCTGGCTTTAATGGTATCGAAACCGAGTAGAAAAATGGCTCGTGAAATAGTGGTTACTGACACGCCTCCAGGTGTTCGGTAGGCAATCGTATTCGATAAGTGTAATATTTTTTGTGTGAGGGCGACGTCTGACAGAATGAAGTGTGCTAATTCAGAAACCGAGTCCTCTCCCGACGAAGTGATCTGAATGACTTTGCTGATTGTGACTCCCAACGTAGGCAAGTTTTTGTCACTACGAATTTTGTCGAGTAAACGCTCGCGAACACTGCTGTTGGTGTTGGATGAAATAGTCACAGAAACTTTATGTTAGTTTTGTACGAACCGCGTCAATTCCATATCGTTTTTGTAGTTCTCCATATAACGATCGGATGGCTTTTAACCGGCTGTTCATAGGGTCTAAACGCGCGGCTGATTCAATCAGTTGTTTTGCCAAGCCACCAGTCGCAGGATCCCACCCTAAATTTTCAATACACTTGAGTGCAGCAAGTGCAGCATTGAGAACCACTTGTGGGTTGTCTGGTGATTTCTTAGCAGCGCTCGACATGAGTTCAACTGAACCACGGAAGTCGCCCTCTTTTGCTTTTTGAACACCGAGTGCGACCAGATCTTTTACTTCCTTCTGACTTCTTTGAACGAGTTCTTGTCCAATATGTCCTTTGCCTGCGCTTTCAAATACACCCAGTGCGCGAGTGACCATCTGCTGATTTGGTGCATTACGCATGACTTCCATGATGACTTCAGAAGCTGCCTCTTCGTTATTGTTTTCGAGACAGCTCTTAGCTAATCCCAACTTCAAATCATTGGATAATCCAATTTCGTCACGGTTAGCTAACACGGCAGCATCAAGTTCTTCTGTTAATTTGGCAGAATCCCCCGTTGAGGCATGTAACATCGCTGCTGATATCGCACGACAAGCCTCGGTCTTCTTGATTCCAGACATGCTTTTTTCTAAGTCGCGGATGACAGATTTTGCCTGATTGTGATCGCCTTTTTTTACCAGTGCATTGACTAGTTTGACATGATCTTCGGGATCGCGAAATTCGGAATATTTCGCTTTGCTGACGACTTTTTTGAGAACGTTTTCTGCTGTTTCTATATCGCCAGTCTCAAGTGCCAGCGAACCCAATTTACGCAAACGGCGCACTGCATGTGGTGATACCACGACAGCAGTATCGAGTACCGATTTTGCTTCTGGTAGTGCGCCAATTGCCTCGTGTGTTTTGGAAAGCCAGTCATAGGCATCCATGTACTTATTATTTTCCGCCACCAGACTTGTGAGAATTTCCTCTGCTTCTTGGTAACGTCCTTGCATGTACAAAGTTTTGGCCAGACCTAACTTTGCCCAGGCAACTGTCTTCATTTCGTATAGCTTGACATACAGTTCTTCGGCTTCGTTCGCCTCACCTAAGATGACGTGTAGCTCGGCACGCAGGCGCATAAAATCTACAAGGTATCTGGGAAAAGCTTGTTCACCCTCGACGCAAGCTTCAAGCGCTTCTCGAACAAAACCCTGATCCATTAAATTGAATACTTCCATGAAAGCTTTGCGCTTTTCAATCGCCTTGAGCACTCTTTCTAGTAAAGCATCTGCCGTGAAAGGTTTGAGCAAATAATCGGAAGGAGCGAGTTCTGCAGCGCTCACCACTTTGGCGTAAGCACGTTCCGCTGTCACCATGATGAAGATCGTTGATAGTGGGGTTAGCTTATGATGACGAACGTCTTCTAACAGCTGTTGTCCATCTTGTCCGACACCTAAGTCGTATTCACACAAGATAAGATCATAAACTTTTGATTGAATTGCACGGATTGCGGTGCCCGCAGAAATGCCGTGATCGATCTTGGTGATGCCGCATAAGTTCAGCATATTGTGCAAGCTGACGCGCATACCAGAATGCGGCTCAACTAGCAGTGCGCGAATTTCCCCTAGATTGCTCATGAAAACCTTTGATGATGAAGGAGTTTGCCTGTTTTAATTGTTTTGGCAAAACATCATATAAAACGACACATTAAATCTGTACAGTTTAGATGACGACCAGCGTGTGCTAAAACTTTAACCGATTAGGTCTTTATAATGTAGCTGTATAGCAATTTTTTTCAAGACATTTCATACAACGTCGCTGGAATGCGACGCTATATTTCATTTGAGAAATTTTGCAACCAGCAAAATGACTAGCGAGAGCAAAATCGTCGAAGCAAAAGGAATAGTAAAAATCTTACCAAATAGTTTTAAACGCAAGTCGCCAGGGAGTTTGCCTATGCCAAATTTCTGCAACCAGGGCAGCAAATTAGCAAATAACACCAATCCAATAAAAATCACCAATACCCAGCGAATCATGTGTTGTCCTTTGATGTAAATAACTCAATCACTTTACCTGTTATAGCGGATGCTGTGTTTCGTTCTGTATGCGCACGGTCGCAGTGATGTCAATGCTTGGTTTAAAGGCGATGGCAGCGATCATGTTGCAGCAACGCTTCGGGCAAAGCGACTCCAGTGCCCAGAATTAATACTTTGAATAATTCTCCCATTTCAGCAGGAGACAATAATTTTTGTACTGCATTACTGGCGGGTAAGTAACGACGACTGTCTTCCGCAGGAATCCGGGCCAAAACTTCCGTGATGCCCCCTCCGAGTAAAAATCCCGCTTGGCTGGTGTAACTTAATAAATCAAGACCTGCTTCCACCCCTTCGATTGCGATGGCGGTGAAATCGACGTGGGCGGTGATATCTTGCAGTCCTGGCAAATAAAAAGGATCAGGATGGGCGTGATGCCGATAGTGGCACATCAAGGTGCCCTGATCACGTTGCGGCAAGTAGTATTCGTGTGCCGGAAATCCATAGTCCAGCCAAATAGCGACACCACCTTTCCCCGATTCTGCATGTCCCGCCATCAACATCGCGGCGATACTTCGCATAAAGCCAATTTCAATTGGATGTACTTCTA
>DLGN01000327.1:414-4807 GCA_002482715.1 Oxalobacteraceae bacterium UBA7693 | reverse complement strand
ATCCATTTGGTAACGCTGCAGCGTCTGGAATCTGCGTAAGCAATGCGACGTGTTGATCAGTCGCTTCGTCTATGCTGACTAATTTAAAGCCAGAAATCGACGCTGTCGACGTCATTTCACTACTGACTCCCAAGCGCGTCCAGCCCTGTTCTGACTTACAGACCAGCTCAACTGGCATCGCATCAAGTACTTCGTTTCCTATAACGATTCCGGAAAAAGCGGTGGGCATTTTCGATAGCCAAACGACCTGAGGAAAATCTTTTAGACGTTCTTCCTGTCTGGCTCTGAGTTCGCCGGACAATTCCACGATAAAATAGCGTCTTAGTGGAATTTGAGATTGCTGGCATTCCGACAAAATATCATATGCCAGCTTGCCAGACCCTGCACCAAACTCCATGATTTCAGGAGCGCTTTGTGTGAACAACTGCTGTGCGACTTGTGCTAAGGTCGCACCAAACAGAGAACTCATTTCTGGTGCGGTAGTAAAATCGCCATCTGCACCGAGTTTGACCGAACCACCGCTGTAATAACCCAAGCGTGGTGTGTAAAGTGCCATTTCCATGTAACGTGAGAACGGAATGACGCCATGGCAAGCGGCGATTTCTGCATGTATCAGCGTTTCAAGTTGTCGCGATACCAGTTGTGCATCGTCAGACGGAATAGGTAGGCTCAGTTGATGATTAGGGGTGGGATTTAGTTTCTGCATACCAGCATTGTATTAAAAAGCGGGACAGTTCCGGTCAATAAGTGAAAACATTTTCGCTTATTGCTATATCAAACAATTTAAGAAAAGCTGATATGGTGCCAGTGCGCCATGTATTTGTCCTTACAGATCAGCGTATCTGAAAGAATCTGAGTGTAGCTCAGGGAAGATTGAAGACTATGAATTCGCAGCAGGTTTCATCAGTGCCAGTCGTGCTAATCACCGGGGCGGCTAAGCGCATTGGTCGCCACATTGCACTGAATATGGCGCAGCGTGGTTGGGATATCGTGGTGCATTATCACCAATCCGCTGAAGATGCCGCGCAAGTGGTAGCAGAGATTGTTCAGTTGGGCCGTCGTGCAATCGCGGTGCAGGCAGATTTAGGGCGTGTTGATCAAGTCAAGAAAATCGTACCGCAAGTATTAAACCAATTGGGACGTCTCGATTGTGTCGTGAATAATGCATCGCTATTTGAGGCCGATAGCGTGAATGATTTCTCGCAAGCTTGTTTGGACAAACATATGCATGCGAATTTAATGGCACCGATTATGTTGGCGCAAGCATTGCACGCATCGCTGCCGGATGATGCTCCAGCGGGGATTGCTTCCGTGATTAATATTCTTGATCAGAAATTGTTTAATTTGAATCCAGATTATTTATCTTATACTTTGTCAAAAGCAGCATTACAGACTGCGACCACGACCTTGGCTCAGGCCTTAGCACCTAAGCTTNNGTATTGCACCTGGTTTGTCGATGGTGTCAGGCGACCAAAGCGAAACGGATTTCCTCGCCGCGCACAAAGTGACGCCGCTAGGACGCTCCAGTACGCCAGAGGATATCGCAGAAGCGGTGTGTTATGTGGCAGCAGCACGGGCAATCACCGGCACCACAATTTTGGTTGATGGTGGTCAGCATTTGATTCCTACACAGCGCGATGTGATGTTTTTAGCGACAGCTAATTCAGATCGTTAATCCAGATCGTTAATTCGAATCCTTAATTCAGGTTTCTAATCGCGACTTTTTATTTTTTAATTTACCAGTTTTATAAGCGACTCTTTATGTTATCCATACTCCATCATCCACAACTCGCCGATTGTCGTCGCCTGTTTTTGCGTAACTACGAAGTGTCTATCAATATTGGTGTACATGAATTTGAAAAGAAGGGTGAGCAAAGAGTCATGATCAATGTTGATCTGTATATTCCTTTGGCATTATCAACGCCAAAAGATGATCAGCTTGATGAAGTGGTTGATTATGATTTTATGCGTGGCACGATTGCTGCGCGTGTGGCGCAAGGCCATGTGCATTTGCAGGAAACTTTATGCGATGATGTCGCAAAAATCATGTTGGCGCATCCTCGTGTACGCGCGGTGCGCGTGTCAACCATGAAGCCAGACGTGTATCCCGATTGCGAAGGCGTCGGTGTGGAAGTGTTTCAAATTAAATCGGAAGTGTGAGTCGGAATATGCAAGTCATCTCTATGCCAAGCCCAGTCAATCCATCGCAAACGGCAGCGACTAGGTCACCAGAAAAAATCGCTTACGAAAATAATAAATTACACAAACGCTTATGTCGTTTAGTCGGCCAAGCAATTGGCGATTTTAATATGATCGAAGATGGTGATAAGGTAATGGTTTGTCTTTCCGGCGGCAAAGACAGTTATGCGCTACTTGATATTTTGATGACCTTGCGTCAACGCGCGCCGATTCATTTCGATATCGTCGCTGTCAATCTCGATCAAAAACAGCCAGGCTTTCCTGAAGACGTGCTGCCTGCTTATTTGGACAAGTTAGGTATTCCATATCATATCGAAAATCAGGATACCTACAGCATCGTCAAGCGTTTGGTGCCTGAAGGAAAAACCACTTGTTCCTTGTGCTCGCGCCTGCGTCGCGGAATCTTGTATCGGGTCGCCGACGAACTAGGTGCGACCAAGATCGCTTTAGGGCATCATCGTGATGACATCATGGAGACGTTTTTCCTGAACATGTTTTTTGGCGGTAAGCTAAAAGGCATGCCAGCAAAATTGCAGTCGGATGACGGCAAACATATTGTGATCCGCCCACTTGCTTACGTAAAAGAAAGTGACACCGAACGTTACGCTGCGGTAAAGCAGTTTCCTATCATCCCCTGCAATCTGTGCGGCTCGCAAGAAAACCTGCAGCGCAAGCATGTCAAGCAATTGATGCGTGATTGGGACAAACAGCATCCTGGCCGTGTTGACAATATTTTCTCCGCACTATCGACAGTGGTTCCCTCTCATTTAATGGATAAAGATTTGTTCAATTTCCGCGATTTGGCTTTGACCGGTGAGGCGATGCCAAATGGCGATATTGCATTTGACGACGAACCTTGTGCTACGCCTACTAATGCCGTAATTAAGCTGAATCTGGATCAAGAGTAGTGCCGGAAAAGTCTGTCATGTAAAAATGCGCCTGCGGGCGCATTTTTTTCGTCCAAAGTGATTGTTCTTACCGAGCAAAGTTCTACCTGCTAACAAAACTCAGAATTCCATCACAAATGATGGGCATTCATCATCAATAAGTCGTCGTTTATCGCATGGCTGACCATCATTGCTTAATGCTTATTACACTGTCTCTGTTGATTGCTTCGCGGTTGCAAGTCGTCGCAAGTTTGTGTCAGCAAAAAGAAAAATTATGTAATTTAGATAAGTAGGGAATATGATGTTGATACTGATTGTCTATTTCCCAAATGATTGAAGTACGAATCGCTCAGTATTTCAGATGAATTCCTGAGCTATCGCTAAAGAATGTGCAGTGATCTTAACCAAAAAAAGAAAAGGAAATCGTATGTCTTCAAACGCAATGTCTGTGTTGGTAAAAATCTTCTTTGAACCCAAGTCAGCTTTTGAATCGCTGAAAGACAATTCCAAGCCATGGTTACCTCTGGCCTTGATGTTGGGATCGACTTTGGCTTTGTTTTACTGGTATTTTGCAACGGTCGATTTCTCATGGTTGCTTGAGCATACCATGAGTGCGAATCAAGATTTAAATGCCGAGCAAAAACAAGCGATGGCAAAGATGATGACCAAGGATAGTATGATGTGGACCACCTTGGGTGGTGTTTTGATTGGGACACCGATCGTGTTTGCGCTGTACGCCTTGTATTACTTGATTGCTTCAAAAATAATGGGTAGCGCAATTACCTATGGTAAATGGTTTGGATTTTCGATCTGGGCAAGTGTGCCGACCTTAATTGGCGTGCCTTTGATGGCATTGCAGATTGTGACAGGCAAAGGTCAAGTGGCGATGGAAAGCTTAAATATGTTGTCGTTGAATTTCTTGTTGACGAACTTACCAAGTGATCATGCATGGGCAGGCTTAATGAATAATCTGAGCTTGACGACGTTCTGGACTGCATTTTTGACCTATGTTGGTCTCCGTGTCTGGACTGGTCGTAGCGTTGTCAGTTGTGCGATCGCGACGGCTTTGCCTTATGTCGTGATTTACGGAATTTGGATTGCTAAATTGATGTTTTTTAAATGATCGGTCGTGAAATGAAAAAAAGTAAAATCCTAGGCATCGCTGTTGTCGCGGCGATCATCATTGTTCCGGTAGTCATGAAGTTTTCTGGTGGTAAACCGAAGTTAGAAGTTGAAATGACCAAGGTCAGTAAGAAAGAAATTCAGCCATCGATACTAGCATCCGGCAATTTTGTCTTTCGTCAGCA